>JAEZMT010000476.1 GCA_023442085.1 Pseudomonadota bacterium
TCCACGGCGAGGTCGTAGCGCACGCCGGAGGCGACCATCACCTTCTTCACCCCCTCCACCTCGCGCACCTTGCGATAGAGGCGGATGAGGTCGTCGTGGGAGGTGTTGAGGTTCGGGCAGATGCCCGGGAACACGCAGGACGGCCGCCGGCAGGCCGCCTCGATCTTCGGGTCCTTGCAGGCCATCCGGTACATGTTGGCGGTGGGGCCGCCGATGTCGGAGATGACGCCGGTGAAGCCCGGCGTCTTGTCGCGGATCAGCTCGATCTCGCGCAGGATCGAGCCCTCCGAGCGGTTCTGGATGATGCGCCCTTCATGCTCGGTGATGGAGCAGAAGGTGCAGCCGCCGAAGCAGCCGCGCATGATCGTCACCGAGAAGCGGATCATGTCCCACGCCGGGATCTTCGCATCCCCATAGGAGGGATGCGGCGCGCGGGCGTAGGGCAGGTCATAGACCGCATCCATCTCCTCAGTAGTGAGGGGGATGGGCGGCGGGTTCAGCCACAGGTCGCGGTCGCCATGGCGCTGGACAAGGGGGCGGGCATTGCCGGGATTGCTCTCCCGGTGCAGCACGCGGGAGGCGCGGGCATAGGCCTCCTTGTCCACCTCCACCTGCTCGTAGGCCGGCAGGCGAATGACCACATCGCCGGGATGGCGGGCGGCGCCCTCGTCCGCGGCGTCGAGATCATCGGCGTGGAGTTCTGTGTAATGCTCCGGCACGCGGCGGAACAGCGCCACGCCGCGCACGTCGTCGATGTCGCGCGGGGCGTCGCCGTCCGCGATGCGGTTGGCGACTTCGACCACGGCGCGCTCGGCATTGCCGTAGATCAGCAGGTCCGCCTTGGCGTCCGCCAGGATGGAACGGCGCACCTTGTCGGACCAGTAGTCGTAATGAGCGATCCGGCGCAGCGACGCCTCGATGCCGCCGAGGATGATCGGTACGTCCTTGTACGCCTCGCGGCAACGCTGCGTGTAGACGATGGTGCAGCGATCCGGCCGCTTCCCGCCCTCGCCGCCGGCGGTATAGGCGTCGTCATGGCGCAGCCGGCGGTCCGCCGTGTAGCGGTTGACCATGGAATCGAGGTTGCCGCCGGTGACACCGAAGAACAGGCGCGGCCTGCCCAGCGCCTTGAACGGCTCCGCCGACTGCCAGTCCGGCTGGGAGATGATGCCGACGCGAAAGCCCTGCGCTTCCAGAAGCCGGCCGATGATGGCCATGCCGAAGCTCGGATGGTCCACATAGGCATCGCCCGTCACCAGAACGATGTCGCACTGATCCCAGCCGAGCGCCGTCATCTCGGCGCGGCTCATGGGCAGGAAGGGGGCCGGCCGGCTGGCCGGGGCGGGCCAGGGCAGGAAAGGCGACGGCGTTACGGGGCAGACCTGTGTGTCCATGGGTGACGAATAGGGATCAAAAGCGGCAAATTCAACCGATCCCGGCCCATACGGGAACACATCTTCTCGCGCGGGGACCTTTCCCGTGCAAAGCCGGCTTGCGGAGGCGAAAGGTGCGCGGGGCGGCTGGCCGGGCTAGGTTGGCAGCAACTTTTCTCAGCTCAGAAGTGTCTGCCTTGAAGAAGATCGGCTTTCTCTCGTTCGGCCACTGGACGCCCTCCCCCCAGTCGCAGACCCGCTCGGCGGCGGATGCGCTGCTGCAATCCATCGAGCTCGCCGTGGCGGCGGAGGAGCTGGGCGCGGACGGCGCCTATTTCCGCGTCCACCACTTCGCCCGCCAGCTTGCGGCCCCGTTCCCGCTGCTCGCTGCCGTGGGCGCCCGTACCAAGCGCATCGAGATCGGCACCGCCGTCATCGACATGCGCTACGAGAACCCTCTCTACATGGCGGAGGATGCCGGCGCGGCCGATCTCATCGCCGGCGGGCGGCTTCAGCTCGGGATCAGCCGGGGCTCGCCGGAGCAGGTGATCGATGGCTGGCGCTATTTCGGCTACGGCCCGCCGGAAGGCCAGACCGCCGCCGACATGGCCCGCCGCCACGCCGAGGTATTCCTTGAGGTGCTGAAGGGCGAGGGCTTCGCTGAGCCCAATCCGCGGCCCATGTTCCCCAACCCGCCCGGCAAGCTGCGGCTGGAGCCGCACTCCGAGGGCCTGCGCGAGCGGATCTGGTGGGGCGCCAGCTCCAACGCAACGGCGGTTTGGGCGGCCAAGCTCGGGCTGAACCTGCAAAGCTCCACCCTGAAGGACGATGAGACGGGCGAGCCCTTCCACGTGCAGCAGGCCGCGCAGATCCGCGCCTACCGTGCCGCCTGGGCCGAGGCGGGCCATACCCGCACCCCGCGTGTCTCGGTGAGCCGCTCCATCTTCGCGCTCGTGGACGATCGCGACCGCGCCTATTTCGGCCGAGGCGGCAAGGAGGAGGATTCCATCGGCTTCATCGATGAGAAGACCCGCGCCATCTTCGGCCGCAGCTACGCCGCCGAGCCGGACGCGCTCAGCAAGCAGCTCGCGGAGGACGAGGCCATCGCCGAGGCCGACACGCTGCTCCTCACCGTGCCGAACCAGCTGGGCGTCGATTACAACGCCCACGTCATCGAGGCGATCCTGACCCACGTGGCGCCGGCCCTCGGCTGGCGCTGAGGCGGGCCGCGTCAGCTTGCGGGGCCACGGCTCCGCAAGCTACCAACCGCCGCAGAGGCGCATCCAGTGTCGGTGCTCGCGCGGGATGCGGCCGGCCTCGCAGGCCTGCCGGGCGGCGCCATCAAGCGCCATGAAGCACGACTTGCCCTCGCGCAGATGTTGGCACCAGCCGCGATCCGCTGCGTCGTTGAACGACATGAAGCATGATTTTCCTTCGACGTAAGCCTGGCAGAATCCACGGTCCGGGCCGTCGAAGGTCATGAAACAGGACTTTTTCTTGGAGCAGATCTCCGGGACCGGCTGAGCCTGGGCGGAAACTCCGCCCAGCGCCGCGAGAAGCACGAGAAGTCCGATAAGCCGTTTCATCGCGTCCACCATTCGTGGGTGTTGTTGGCTCCGGCCGGGATATCAGGCCTGGTGGCGGATCTTTCCGTTCATCATGGTCAGCTCGACCTTCGCCTTGTGGATGTCGCGCGGATCGCCCTCAAGGATGTTGCGGTCCAGGACGATGAGGTCCGCGAACTTGCCAACCTCCAGTGAGCCGATCCTGTCGTCCATGCGGATCTGGTAGGCGGCGCCCATCGTGTTGGCGTGGATCGCCTCGGCCACCGTCAACCGCTCGTCGGCCGGAGCGAGCACGGCGGCATCCGGCTTGCCGATGAGCTGGCGGGTGACACCTACTTCGATCGAATCGAGCGGCTTGTAGGTGGAGAAATAGCCCGCCGCCGGCCAGTCCGTGCCGAACGACACGCGGCCGCCTTCCCGAAGGATCGTCTTGGTGCGGTACAGCTTGCTGGCGCGGGGCTGGCCGTAGCGTGCCGCCATGTTGATCATCGTGTCCGGATCGGCCGACGACCAGTTGGCGGAGAACTGCGCCGTCACGTTCAGCTTGGCGAAGCGTGGGTTGTCGCTGTCCTCCACATAGACCAGATGGGCGATGGCATTGCGGCGGTCGCGCTTGGGATTGGTGGCGATGGCCTTTTCGATCGCGTCCAGCGCCACCCGCGCGGTGCGCTCGCCGCAGGCATGGACGTGGACGTCGTAGCCGGCCGCATCCACCGTGCCGATGAGCTGGTGCCACTGTGCCTCGGTGAAGGGCGAGGCACCGATGGAGTTGGGCATGTCGGCATAAGGCTCGATCAGCCACGCGGTATAACCGCCCTGGGAGCCGTCGCCGACGATCTTGACGATGTCCACATGCACCAGTTCGCTCGATACCCGGCTACGGACGTCCTTGACCTGCTCGACCACATTGTCGATGGGCAGGCTCTTCACCGAATAGGAGGCCGACACCCGGAAGGGCAGGGCATCGCGCTTCTCTGCGTCCACATAGATGTTGATGACGGCGCCCT
>JAEZMT010000020.1 GCA_023442085.1 Pseudomonadota bacterium
ACCCATGCCCGCGTCGGCCGGGGTGCCGCGGCATGAGCGTGAAGATCTCGACCCTCGACAACGGCATCACCGTCATCACCGACGAGATGAGCCATCTCGGCACCGCATCGCTGGGCATCTGGGTGGGCGCCGGCGCGCGCGACGAGAAGGGCGACGAGCACGGCATCTCGCACCTCCTCGAGCACATGGCGTTCAAGGGCACCCGCCGCCGCTCCGCCCGGCGCATCGCCGAGGAGATCGAGCAGGTGGGCGGCGACATCAACGCCGCCACCTCCGTGGAGCAGACCACCTACAACGTCCGCGTCCTGGGCGAGGACGTGGGCCTCGGCATCGACATCCTCTCCGACATCCTCACCGAGCCGGCCTTCGCCCCCGACGAGCTGGAGCGGGAGAAGAATGTGATCGTGCAGGAGATCGGCGCGGTCATGGACACGCCCGACGACCTGGTTTTCGACCTGTTTCAGGAGCAGGCCTTCCCCGACCAGAGCGTCGGCCGCTCCATCCTCGGCACGCCGGAGACGGTGCGCGGCTTCAGCCGCGACCAGCTCGGCGCCTATCTGGGGCGCACCTATCGCGGCCCGCGCATGGTGGTCTCCGCCGCCGGCGCGGTGGAGCATGACCGGCTGGTGGACGAGGCCGCAAAGCGCCTCTCCGGCGTCGGCAACGGCGTCGCGCCCGAGCTGTCACCCGCCGCCTATGCCGGCGGCACGCGGCTGACCGCGCGCGACCTCGAGCAGGTCCACATCCTGATGGGGCTGGAGGGTTGCTCCTACAAGGATGCGGACTATCACGCCCTTCAGGTGCTCTCGAACGTGCTCGGCGGGGGCATGTCCTCCCGCCTGTTCCAGGATGTGCGGGAGGAGCGGGGGCTCTGCTATTCCATCTATGCCTTCCACTGGAGCTATCAGGACACGGGTCTGTTCGGCATCTATGCCGGCACCGACACCGGTGACGTTGAGGAACTCTCCAACGCAGTGGTGGACCAGATCTTCGACACGGCGGAAACGGTGACCGAGCTGGAGGTGGCCCGCGCCAAGGCGCAGATGAAGGTGGGGCTGCTCGCCGCGCTGGAAAGCTCCGGCGCGCGCGCCGACCAGCTCGCCCGGCAGATCCTCGGCTTCGGCCGGGTGATCCCGGTGGAGGAAATCGTCGCCAAGGTGGAGGCGGTGGACGTGGCGGCGGTGCGGGCCGCGGCAACGCGGCTCATCGGCCGGGGGCGCCCGACGCTCAGCGTCATCGGGCCGAAGGGCGGGCTTGAACCGGCTGCGCGGGTGGTGCAGCGTCTCGAAACGCATTAGCCGGCTTCCCCGGCTGAGCATCCTGCCACGCTATGGAGAATGGCTCGGGCGCAACCTGATGTGGCTGTCCGCACTCTTCCCCTTCCCGGCCGAGCCCCTCCCCACCATCGAGGGGAAGGGGGTCTATCTGCGCGTGCCGCAGATGCGGGATTTCATGGCGTGGCGGAACCTGCGCGACATCAGCCGCGGTTTTCTCACGCCGTGGGAGCCCCTGTGGCCGGCCGATGACCTCACACGCGGCGCCTTCCGCCGGAGGCTGCGGCGCTACGCCCGCGACATGGTGACGGACGAGGCCTATCCACTCTTCATCTTCCGCCGCGCGGACGATGAACTCGTCGGCGGCCTCACCCTCTCCAACGTGCGGCGCGGCGTGTGCCAGGCGGCGAGCCTCGGCTACTGGATGGGGGCGCCCTATGCCGGACAGGGCTACATGCGGTCGGCGGTGACGGCGCTCCTGCCGGTGGCCCATGACGTGCTGCACCTGCGCCGGGTGGAAGCGGCCTGCATGCCCTCCAACCAGGCCTCCATCCGCTTGCTGGAAAGCTGCGGCTTCACCCGCGAGGGCTATTCGCGGGAATATCTCTGCATCAACGGCACATGGGAAGACCACATCCTCTTCGCCCGCCTGAAGAGCGACCCCATCGGCCGGCTGCTATCCCGCGAGGACACCCTCGCCGCCCGGCTGAGCCGCGTGCCGCCGGCGGCGCAATAGGGGGAAGAGGCGCCGTCAGTCCCGGGCCCATCGTCATTCCCATCCTCTCCGTCATGGCCGGGCTTGTCCCGGCCATCCACGTCGATCGGTTGGGGACACCTCCCGCGGCATCGTCCCTTCGGCCCCACGTGGATGCCCGGCACAAGGCCGGGCATGACGGCTGTTGGGGTAGGGACTGCTTTCGTATCCAGGCACCCGGACGCCATTGTCGAGCTCTGCCCCTTATGCCGCGTGCCGGCGCAACTCCCTCTCCCCTTGTGGGAGAGGGCTGGGGTGCGGGGGATAGCGCCGCCAGTTCCAGCGCCTGCGCTTCCGGATAGATCCCCACCCCTCACCCCCGGCCCCTCTCCCGCAAGGGGAGAGGGGAGAAGAGCCGCCTCTCACTCCCCCTTCGGCAGCGCGAACACCGTGAGCTGCCCGCCCAGCGCCGTATATTGGTTCAGCGCCGCATAGGCCTCGTTGGCGCCGGAGCCGTCGCCGGGGTCGCTGAGGCCGGCGGCGAGGCCGATGCCGGCCCAGCCGCCGACGCCGGAGAGCACGGCCACATATTGCCGGCCGCCCTGCATGAAGGTGGTGACGTTGCCGACGATGCCGGAGGGCGTCTTGAAGCGGTAGAGGTCCTGCCCCGTCTTCGCGTCCACCGCCTTCAGCCAGCCTTCGAGCGTGCCGTAGAAGACAACGCCGCCCGCCGTCGCCAGCGCGCCCGACCAGACGGAGAACAGCTCCGGCTTCGACCAGACAGCCTCGCCCTTCATCGCGTCCCAGGCGATGAAGGCACCCGTGCCGGCCTCGGTGCCGGGGGCGGGGTGCATGGCGAGGGTGGCGCCCACATAGGGCTGGCCGGGCACGTAATCCACATGGAACGGCTCGTAGTCCATGCACATGCGGGTGACGGGCACGTAGAACAGCCGCGTCTGCGGCGAGAACGCCGCCGGCTGCTGGTTCTTGGCGCCCAGCGAAGACGGGCAGATGCCCGTGTAGGTGACATCCTCGCCCTCCCGCTCGGTGGAATAGGCGGGGTCTCGCTTCGGCCGGCCATAGGCGGGGCTTTTGGGGTCGAGATCGATGCCGGTGGCCCAATTCGCTGTGGTCTCGTATTTCCCTGCGCGCAGCAGCGCGCCGGTCTCGCGGTTGAGCGTGTAGGCGAAGCCGTTGCGGTCGAAATGGGTGAGGAGCGGCGTGGGTTTCCCCTCCACCTCCTGCTCGGTGAGGATCATCTCGTTGACGCCGTCATAATCCCATTCGTCATGGGGGGTCATCTGGTAGACCCAGCGGGCGACGCCGGTGTCCGCGTCGCGGGCGATGATGGTGTCGGACCAGCGGTTGTCCCCGGGCCGCTGGGTGGGGTTCCAGGTGGCGGGGTTGGCGGTGCCGTAATAGACGAGGTTCAGCTTCGGGTCGTAGGCGAACCAACCCCAGGTCGCGCCGCCGCCGATCTTCCACTGGTCGCCCGACCAGCTTTTCAGAGACGAGTCGCGGCCAACGGGACGGCCCAGCTCGGTGGTCTTCTCCGGATCGAACAGCATCTCCGCGTCCGGCCCGGTGCTGTAGGCGCGCCAGACGAGGTGGCCGTCCTTGAGGTCATAGGCGGAGAGGTGCCCGCGCACGCCGGCCTCGGCGCCGGAGATGCCGACGATGAGCTTGTCCTTCACCGGCATCACGGTGGCGGTGTTGGAGGCGCCGAGCGCCGGATCGCCGTTCGCCACCGACCAGCGCTTGGCGCCGGTCTTGGCGTCGAGCGCGACGATGGTGGTGTCGGCCTGATGCAGGAAGATAAGGCCGTCCGCATAGGCGAGGCCGCGATTGACGAGGTCGCAGCACATCACCGCGGCCACGTCCTTCTTCTGCCTGGGCTCGTATTTCCAGAGGATGCGGCCCTCGTTTTTCAGGTCGAGGGCGTAGACCACATTGGGGAAGGGGGTGTGGACATACATCACGTCCCCCACCACCAGCGGCGCGCCCTCATGCCCGCGCAGAACGCCGGTGGAGAAGGTCCACGCCACCTGGAGGCGGCCGACATTGCCGGTGTCGATCTGCTTCAGCGGGGAATAGCGCGTGTTGGCGTAGTCCACCGTCTGCAACACCTGCTCCGCGCCCGTGGCGGTGCGCTTCAGCACGTCGTCATTGGCGTGGGCGGCGATCGGGAGAAAAGCGAGGAGGAGAGCGGGCAGCAGGCGTGGCATCTGTCGGCGACGGGTCCGGATGGCAAAACGAAACAGGCGCGGAGGTTGCCCACCGCGCCTGCAGCATCCTCATCCCCGCCCGAAGGCGCAACCGCGCCGCAGGGGCAGGCCGGTCCTTCGGTTGGACTACTCGTTCACCGACGCGCCGGACGCCTTGACCACCGGGCCCCACTTGGCGAGTTCGGCCTTCACATGGTCGGCCAGCTGGGCCGGGGTGGAGCCGACGGCGACGGCCGACAGATCCGCAAGGCGCGCCTTCACCGCTGGGTCGGCTACCGCTTCCGCGCCGGCCTTGGCCAGAATGTCGATGTAGGCCTGCGGGGTGCCGGCGGGCGCGAAGATCGCGTTCCAGCTGTAGGTCTCGTATCCGGGCAGGCCCGATTCCGCGACGGTCGGGATCTCCGGGGCGGCCGGCGAGCGCTCCTTCGTGGTCACCGCGAGCCCGATGACGCCGCCCTTGCGGATCTGGCCGATGGACGACGGCAGATTGTCGAACATGATCTTCACCTGACCGCCCACCACGTCGAGCAGTGCCGGCCCGGCACCCTTGTAGGGAACATGCACCATCTTGGTGCCGGACATGCTCTCGAACAGGGCCCCCGACAGATGCAGCGGCGTCCCGATGCCGGACGAGGCGTAATCGTATTTGTCGGGATTGGCCTTCAGCAGGTCGATCAGCTCCTTCACCGTCTTCACGTTCAAGGACGGATTGACGACGATGACGTTGGGCACGTTGACCAGCAGGGACACCGGCGCGAAGTCCTTCACCGGGTCGTAGGGCATCTTCACATAGAGGGCGGGATTGATGGCATGGGTCGCGACCGTGCCCATCAGCACGGTGTAGCCGTCCGGAGCCGAACGGGCCACCGCCGCTGCGCCCGCATTGCCGCCCGCGCCTGCGCGATTCTCGACGATCACCTGCTGCTTCAGGATCTCGCTCATCTTGGCGGCGATGATGCGGGCAACGATGTCGGTGGAGCCGCCAGCGGCGAATGGCACGACCAAGCGGACGGGCCGGTCAGGATAGGTCTGCGCCGAGGCGGTCGCGGTCATGGCGGTGATGCCGATGGCCGCGGCAGATACCAGTCTCGTCAGGAATTTAAAGCTCATAGGTGCGTTCCTCCGCACCCCTTATAGCCCGAGACGGGCCCGGCCTTAAGCCCTCTTGACGCAAGGTGATACCCTTGGTGAAGGCACCCGCGCCGCCGTCAGTCCTTCGGCTTCAGGAAGGACAGGAGGAAGTTCTCCTCCCGCTTCGGACCATTCTTCAGCTCGGCCACCACGACCATTTTCTTGACCTCGCCCCGCTTGAAGGCGGCGAGGAAGCGGTCGTAGTCCTTGATGGAGACGCAGCCGTTGGAATCGCCACGCGGACCAAGGAGATAGGGATGAGCGAGGATGCCCGTGCGGCCATACATCCTGCCCGTCCCGACCGGGTTGAGGCGCACCGCCTCGGTTCCATGAAACAGCGATTCGCGCATGGTCAGCAGGTAGGTGTTGGGCGGGGTCGGGCCCACCATGCGCTTGTTGACGGCACGGATGTCGTCGAAGGTATCGCCGTAGCCCGAATGGGCCTCAAGCCGATCCCCGTTCGGCATGTAGACCACCTTGGCCTTGATATCGTAGATGGCGTAGCCGCTGCCGGCGGTGGGCAGGGCCGGCTCATCCTCGGACAACGGGGTCGGGGTATCCGGCGTCGGGGCCTGGCTGCTCGGGACGGCGGAGGGCGCGTCCGTGAGCGAGGCGTCGGGAAGAGAGGCGTACGCGAGGCGCTGGGTCGGCATGGCCGGCTTGCGCAGGGGCAGCGGCACCGCACCCTGATCGAACTGTTCGAGTGCCTTGATGCCGTCCGCCGCCGCGACCTGGTTGCGGTTCAGCGGATTGGCCATGGGCAGGGGCACAACGCGGCCGGTGAGGCGCTGGGAATTATCGGAAGGCTCTACCGTGGCGGCGAAGGACCGGCCATCGGCGGCGACGTTGGTGAGGTAGATGCTTGAGGCATCGACGCCCAGAGAGCCGGAGCCGACGACAAGGGAAATCTCAGTCACGGTCGAGCCCGCGGCCGCCATGCTCAGCTCGCGCACCACGGGGCGCTGCGTCACCTGAGGCGGCGGCGCGGAGACGCCGAATGCGAATGAGCCCTGCGAATACCAGACCGCTCCAGCGGCAACCAGCAGCCCGGCGACAATCCCGGTGCCGATGCCGACAAGCGTGCCGCGGCGGGTGAGCCCCTCGGGACGCGGATCGCCAGCGTGGGGATCGTAGTCCGAGGCGTCGACCTCTTCCTCGTGAATATGGGGCGTCCAGTGCCAGTCGGCCCGGTCATGCCAGTCGGCGTGGGGATCGGCCTCGTCGCGGTCCCACTCACCGTGCTCACGCCAACCGGCGTCATGGTCCCCGCGTGCGCGCTGGTCGCCCGCGTGGTCCTGCCAAGCCGCGTATTCCTGACGGTCCGAGTGCCTCATGGTCCCCGCTATCAGCGCTGCCGGTCGCTGCCGGCTCCGTTCGTCCATCGCAGGGTCCTTCGGTCTACCGCACCGCACAAGCCATACCCGGTTCGGATCATCTCCGACCGACCACCGCCCGGAACGCCGCGCCCGCGCGGCCCTGCCGCACAGTCCCGCCAGCCCTGCAAACTTGCCGAAATTCGGTTTCTTTTCCCTTTACGCCCCTCGCTAGACCAGATCACGACGGCGAGAACAAGGCCGGTCGCACGGAAACTTTACCAAGCGACGCCCGCTTTGGCGAGGGGGCGAGATGACCTTGCGTGAGCCAGCGTTACCTAAGGCCGCGCTTGCAATCATTCAGGAATCGGCTTGCGCGAGGATGTCCTTCAGCACGGGGGCGACGCCGGCCCGGAAGGCGCGCACGGCGTCCCTCACCACGGGATCGAGATTTTCCGGGGTCGTAGTCCCGTACACATAACGGCGGATGGCGAGATAGAAGATGCGACCGTGCAGCCCCCAGAACAGCTCCGCCTCGCGCTCGCTCACGGGCGTCTCGCTCGGGGGCGGCAGCTTCAGCTCGGCGCGCAACTCGGCGCAGGCTGGTAAAATAATCTGGTCGCGGACGATGGTGAGATAGCGGCTGGTGATGTCGAACGACTTCAGGCCCGAGAAGGCGAAGATCCGCACCCAGTGGTAATCAAAAACCTTCTCGACATATTCGAGATAGAATTGGGTGAGCCGCGCTTCCAGCGGCATCGATCGGTCTGTCACCAGCGCCGCCCAATCGGCTTTCCAGCGGCTGAGATAGACGTGTTCGTACACCCGCTCGATCAGCGCTTCCTTGGACGGGATGTAGCGATAGATGGCGGAATGGGTGATTCCCATCCGCTTCGCCAGTTCGCGCGTTTGTCCCTCGAAGCCGTGTTCGGCGAAGAAGCGGACGGCTTCCTCGATGATCGCCTGCTCGCGATCGGCCGCGCGCATGTGCTGGCGGCGGCGGGCGGGCGGAGTCGGCTTCGGATCAGGAGGGGGCTTCAAGGCTCGTCCGTTCGGCGCATGGGCCGGGCGCCCACCATTCCTGCGATAGCGCAAGCGCTCCGTGTCACCAAGGGCTTCCGATCACAGGAGGCGTCGGCGGAGGGTGTCCGCGCTGCGCGGGGCGGGCGAGAACGAGCAAGTCGAGCAAAAGAAGAGCCACATGTTTAAACCTGTATCCATTCGGGAATAGCGTTGGTTGCATTGCAAAATCGGCATCGCGGTGGGCAGGCCCCAAGTTCACCGATATTCGCGCGGCAGCACTATTGACAGGAAGAGAGGCCTGAGATCATGTTGTGACCAAGTGGTCACAAAAATGAAGCCACGAGAACCGGGAGGACTGCCTTGAAAGCCCGCGCTTTCGCCTATGCGCGTCCCTCATCCCTTGCCGAAGCGCATGCCGCCTTCGATGGGGCGGATGGGGACGCGAGCTATATCTCCGGCGGCCAGAGCCTTGTGCCGGCGCTGGCGATGCGGCTCCAGGCGCCGCAGGTGCTCATCGACCTCTGCGCGATTTCCGAGATGCGTGGTATCCGGCTTGAGGGGGAGAGCCTGCGTATCGGCGCGCTGACCCGCCACGCAGAAACGCTGACGGAGCCGCTCATCCGCGCCCATGCGCCGCTGCTTGCGGCCGCCGCGCCTTTCGTCGCCCATCCCGCCATCCGCAATCGTGGCACGGTCGGCGGCAGTGTTGCGCTGGCCGATCCGGCGTCCGAATTCCCTGCGATGATGCTGGCCATGGGCGCCGAGATGGAAATCTCCGGCCCGGAAGGCCTGCGGCGCGTCCCGGCGGACGAATACTTTCAGGATCTCTACCAGACCGCCATCGAGCCTGGCGAAATCCTCGTGGCCCTGCATATGCCTGCCGCAGGTCCGCGCCATGTGTGCGCCTTTGACGAGATGGCACGCCGGCGCGGGGATTACGCCATGGTCGGCGGCGGAATTCTCGCCGAGCGCGACGGGGCTGTGATCGCAAACCCGCGCATCGCTCTTTTCTCGGTTGGCCCGACGCCGGTCCGCGCCCGCAATGCAGAGGCCGAGATCGCCGGCAAGGCGCTCGACGCCGACACCATTTCAGCCGCCCAGCGCGCGCTCGATGAGGACATCGACCCGCTCGACGACGCCGAAATCCCCGCCGCCATGCGCCGGCACCTCGCCCGCGTGCTGCTCGGCCGGCTGCTGCGCAAGCTGGAGACCTGCTGATGAACATGATGGCGGGCGCCGTACCCCTCACGCTCTCCGTCAATGGCGTGGAAACCGCGCGCATGATCGCGCCGCGCACCACGCTGGCGGACTTCCTGCGCACGGACCTCGAACTCACCGCCACCCATGTGGGCTGCGAGATGGGCGCGTGCGGCGCCTGCCTCGTGCTGCTGGACGGCGTTCCCGTCCATTCCTGCCTCGTCTTCGCCGTTCAGGCGCAGGGCCAGCGCGTCGAGACGGTGGAGGGGCTGGTGGCCAGCGGCGCGCTGGCGCCGCTCCAGCAGGCGTTCCATGAGCGCAACGCGCTGCAATGCGGTTTCTGCACACCGGGCATGCTGGTGAACGCCCATGCCCTGATCGAGAAAGGCACGGTGCCGGATCGCGAGGAGATCCGCGACGCCATCTCCGGCAACTACTGCCGCTGCACCGGCTATGAGGCCATTGTGGATGCCATCGCGGCGGCCGCCCGCGCTGTGAACGGGGAGGGTGCGGAATGAACGCGCCGTTCGATCGTCCCCTCGGCGCGGCACCCCATCTCCAGCCGGGCGTCCATGTGGGCCGTCCGCTACCGCGCCCCAATGCCAAGCGGCTCGTGGCCGGGCGGGGCAACTACGTCACCGACATGAAGCTCCCGCGGATGCTGCATGCGGCCTTCGTGCGCTCGCCCTTCGCCCATGCGCGCATCGTGCGCATCGACGTCGAAGCCGCCCGCGCCGCGCCCGGCGTCGCGCTGGTGGCTACCGGCGAGGACCTCGCGAAGCTCTGCACGCCATGGGTCGGCACGCTCGACCATTTCAAGGGCATGAAGTCCGAGCCCCAGCGTCCCCTCCCGCTCGACCGCGTGACCTGGAGCGGGCAGGCGGTGGTGGCCGTGGTGGCGGAAAGCCGTGCCGCTGCCGAGGATGCCTGCGAGCTGGTGGAGATCGAGTATGAGGACCTGCCGGTCCTCGCAGACCTCGACACCGCACTCGCACCCGATGCCACCCGGCTTGTGGAGGGTTTCGCCGACAATCTCTGCTTCCGCAGCGCGCTGGAGAGCGGCGCGGTGGATGACCTGTTCGCCTCCGCCGCCCATGTGGTGGAAGCGGACCTCGCCTTCGGGCGCCACACCGGCGTGACGCTGGAGCCGCGCGCGCTCATCGCTGATTACGAAGCCAGCGAGCACGCCCTCACCGTCCATCACGGCACGCAGACGCCCTTCCAGTTCCAGGATCTTTATTCCCGCCACTATGGCATTCCAGAGGGGCGGGTGCGGGTCGTGGCGCCGGATGTGGGCGGCTCCTTCGGCGTGAAGCTCCATGTCTATCACGAGGACATGGCGGTCATCGGCCTGTCCATGCTGGCGGGCCGGCCGGTGAAGTATGTGGCGGACCGGCTGGAAGCCTTCGTCTCCGACATTCATGCGCGAGACCATCGCGTGAAGGCGAAGGCGGCTGTGGGCGCGGATGGCCGCATCCTCGCCATGGCGGTGGAGGACGAGACCGCCATCGGCCCCTTCTCCACCTATCCCCGCACCAGCGCGGTGGAGGGCAACCAGGTCATCCGCCTCATCGGTGCACCCTATCGGCTGGAGGCCTACCGGGCCGACCTGAAGGTTGTGTTCCAGAACAAGACCCAGACCAGCCAGTATCGCGCGGTGGGTCACCCCATCGCCTGCGCGGTCACCGAGCATCTGATGGAGAAGGCCGCCGCCGCGACGGGGCTCGACCCGTTCGAGGTGCGTGCGCGCA
>JAEZMT010000025.1 GCA_023442085.1 Pseudomonadota bacterium
CGAGGGTGCGGGTGTAGAAGTCGAGATTGCGACGGGCCGGGCCGGCGATGGCGGTCACATGATGAAGTCCGATGCTGCGCATGGTCTGCTCCTGATCCTCTGGGCGGCACCCCGGCCGCCGTTGAGACCAATCTATGCAAACGAATTCTGATTTAAAGTTCATATTCATTGCACAAACGCAATATCGGAATGCGCCACGCGTTGGTTGCCTGGAACCCTGCCGTTACGAAATGCGACGTCAGGAGCGACTGGCGGTATGATTGTGGCGTCTTGCCGCGTCGCCTGTGGCAAAAATGCTTTTCCCTCGCGGAAATGCGCATGAATCCTTGGCTTGTGCAGCCACGTGGAATCCCCTTCCGACACACGCAATGGTAAAGATCGCTCCACGGGCAAGGGGCGGGGCCTTGCCAGCAAGAGCCGGATGGTCAGGCATGCTGGTAAAGCGGTACAATACTCGGGCGTCTCGCTCGGGCAGGGGTGGTTTGTGCGCGTGGGCGTGCAGGCGCGGAATCGTGCTTGCTGTGTCGCTGGGCGTGCTGTCGGCGCCGGCGCTGGCAGCGCAGCAGACCGCGTTGGCGGACTCCGATCCCGAGTTCAACACTCTATTTGACCAGTCGCTGAAGCGTCCGGCGGACGTGGAACTGGCCTTCCGGCTCGCGCGGCGCGCGGTGGAGGTGGGGGACTACGAAGCCGCCATTGGCGTCTACGAGCGCATTCTCTTCTACAATCCCAGGCTGGTGCGGGTCCGCCTCGAGCTGGCGCGGCTTTACTACCGGCTCGGTGCGTATGAATCCGCGCGCGCCTATTTCGAGCCCATCGCCCAGTCGCCGGAGCTGTCGGGGCAGGAGCGGGACAACATCGCCGCCTATCTGGTGGAGATTGACCGCCGCCTCGCCACAAGCCAGTGGAGCTTCTACGGACAGGTGGGCGTGCGCTACCAGTCCAATGCCAATTACGGCCCCTCCAGCCGCCTCGTCATCGGGCAGGATGTGGGCGCCCTCCTGCCGCCCAGCGCCGCCGCGCAGGCGGATGGCAATGCCTTCGCCCTCGCATCGATCCGCCATGTTTACGACTTCGGCAACCAGCGCGGCGATGTCTGGGAAACCAACCTCAATCTGTATTATTCGCAGCAGTTCCAGCTGCAGCAGCTGAACCTCGGCTTCGCCGAGTTCAACACCGGCCCGCGCTTCGCGCTGGCGCCGGATGCGCTGCCGGGCTCCTCCATCCGCGCCTATGTGCTCGCCGGCGGCGTGACGCTGGGCGGTACGGGCTATCTCGGCACGTACGGCGCGGGCGCCTCGCTGTATCTGCCGTTCAGCCCCTGGTTCGGGCTTGAGCCCTTCGTGGAGATCCGCCAGCGCGACTACCAGTCCTCGCAGGATTATCCGACCGCCTCCTTCCAGAGCGGCGACATGTGGACGGTGGGCGGCAACGCATTCGGCCGCATCACCGACGACTGGCGCTGGCGCGCGCGCCTCTCCTACAACGATGCCTCGGGCGAACTGCCCTGGCTCTCCTACAACACCTTTGCGGTGGACCTCGCGGCGCCGTTCGAGTTCCAGGGCCTGTGGGGCGTGCGGCGGTGGATCGCCATCCCGAGCGTCGGGTACACGCGCTACAATTACGACGCCCCCAACCCGTTCATCTCCAAATTCATCACCGAGCAGGATAACCAGTATCGCGTCGGCCTCGCGCTGGATGTGCCTATCCACGAGCAGTGGGGGCTGCTGACCCAGGTCCAGTACAGCTGGTCCACCTCGACGCTGCCGAACTATGCGTTCGACAATTTCAGCGTTTCCATCGGCCCGAACGTGCGGTTCTGAGGAGCAACGCATCATGCCCATCAGCACCCCCGCCCGTCTCCTTGCCCGGCTCCTGGCGTCCGTCGCCTCCCTCGCCATTGTTGCCGCCACCGGCCCCGCCCTCGCGCAGAACAGCGTCGGCACGACCGCGGCGGTCAACCCGCGCTCCACCGGCAACGCCGGCTCGGGCGTCCGCACGCTGGAGCTTGGCGCCAGCATCATCCACCGCGAGCGTATCGAGACCAGCTCCGCCGGCAGCGTACAGGTCCTGTTCGTGGACAAGACCACGCTGAACATCGGCCCGAACTCGAACCTCGTCATCGACGAATTCGTCTACGATCCGAACGCCAAGGCAGGCTCCATGGCGCTCACCCTCACCAAGGGCGCGGCGCGTTTCGTGGGCGGCAACGCCAGCCACACGGGCGGGGCCGAGGTGAAGACGCCGGTGGCGACCATCGGCATCCGCGGCGGCGTCGCGGCCATCATCCATCGCGACGGTGAGACGACCGCCATCCTCCAGTTCGGCACCCTCACCGTGGTGGGACCGGGCGGGGAGACGATCGTGGTCCGTCGCCCCGGCTTCATGGTCACCGTGGGGCGCGGCGGCATGACGGGTCCGGTGCGCGTGTCGCAGGCCCAGATCGACGCCGTCATCGCCCAGACCCGCAGCCAGACCGGCCAGAACGGCGGGCGGCCCGGCCCCATTCCGGACATCACCGGCCTCGATCGGGGCTCCAGCCACCCGTGCGGGGTGCCGGTGCAGGGCCAGACCACCATGGACCTCGCCGCGGCCACCTGCCGCTCGGTGAACACGCAACTCCAGGGCGAGGCGGACACCATCGCCCAGCAGGCCTCCCAGCAGAACCAAAGCAACGTCGTCATCCCCATCACCCCGCCGCCCTATGGCTACGGCGGCGGTGGTGGGTTCCCGGGCGGCTATGGCGGTGGCGGCGGCTTTCCGGGCTTCCCCAACCTGCCGACCTTCCCCGGCTTCCCGGGCTTCCCCGGTGGCGGCGGTGGTGGCGGCGGGCCCATCGGCTACTGAGCGAGCTTAAAGGAGCGCGCGGCAGCGCTCCGTCAGCGCATCCAACGGATCGCGGGCGGCGAGTTCCGCCCGGTGCATCCTGCCAGCAGCAACAGCGACCAGCGCCATGTCCCTGTCGTCCAGCGCCGCCAGCACCGGCTCCAGCGCGATCCGCGCGTCGGGATGGAACAGCGGGAAATTGCGGCTGAGCCCGGCGGCCGCAAGCGCCTCGCCGTTCAGCCAATGCTCCACATGCACCGAGAAGGTCACCTGCGGCACGCCTGCCGCGAGCGCATCCGCCGCCACACCGGCGCTGCCCTGATGGATCAGCAGGCGGCTGCGCGCCATGGCCTCCGCCATGGAAACCGGCCTTCCATGGACAGTGGCCCCCGCTGCCGACAGCGGCGCGAGCCATGACGGATCGACCCCCGGCACGTAAATCTCAAGTCGCGGGGCCAGAGCCATCAGCACGGCCGCCACATCCGGGCGCGAGGCCACGTCGGTGTGGATATAGGCAAAGATGGTCCGGGCACCGGGCGAGGTCTCGCGCATCGTTTCGGCCATCACTGGCCCTTCCGCCTGCCGGCTGCGCAGGTCGGCGTAGGGGTCGAGCAACTGGAAGCTGCGCACGAAGGCGTCGTCGCCGGTGAAGAGGGCGCCGATGCGGTCGATGGGAGCCAGCCCGGTCTGTGCCAGCGCGATGTTGACCGCTGCGACGACCTCCCCATCCGGATGCTGGGACGGCATGAAATCGTGGAAGACCGGCATGGCTTCCAGGTCGGCCGGCGGCAGGCAATAGGCTGTGCTCACCTGCATCACTGGGCAGCGCCGGCGGGCAGCGAGGCCGGCGAGGGGGGCATAGTCGCAGACCATCAGGTCCGGCCGTTCGGCGTCGAGCAGGTCGAGCCAGGCGCGCAGCACCGGCCGCACGCTGTCCGGATCGCGCAGGCCCACGCGGGCGAGGCTGTCGGTCAAGGTGGCGGAGGCTGGGATGCGGTCGCCGGGGCGCGGGGCAGGGGCGGGCCATGGCGGCGCCTGGAGGAGGCGGATGCCGGCCTCGGCCAGAGGCCCGGCGTTCTGAAGGTGGCGCACCGCCGCCACAACCTCGACGCCGGCATCAGCGAGCCGCCGGCCGAGGCGTGCCAGCTGGATGGTGTGGCCGAAGCCCGCGCCCTGCTCCCAGGTGAGCAGTACCCGCCGCGTCATCACCGCTCCTTTGATTGACCGCTGATGGAGTGGCCCAAGCCGGGGCGCCTGTCCAGCGGCGGTGGTGGGCAAGTCCGCATGCTCATCACATAAGCAATATGCCCATCTTGAGGGCATTCGCCGAGTGCCTCATCGTGCGGCAATCGGCGATCCCAGCCGATGCGGGCGCGCCTGGCCTTCCGCTGCGGCGAGTCGGGCCTCTGGCATGGCGGTTGCAGTCCACGGCAGCGAAACCGAGGAGCCTTTTCATGAGCCTGATGCGTTCCGTTTTCGCCGCGGTCCTCGCCACCCTGGCGGCGGCGCCTGCTCTGGCCGAGACCGACGTGAAGTTCGCGCTCGACTGGAAGTTCGAGGGGCCGTCCGCGCCCTATTTCGTTGCGCTGGACAAGGGCTACTACAAGGCCGAGGGGCTCAACGTGACCATCGACAGCGGTCCCGGCTCGGTGGCCGGCATTGCGCGCGTGGCGGCGGGCACCTATCCCATCGGCTTCTTCGACATCAATTCGCTGATGAAGTTCCGGGACCAGAACCCGGACAAGAAGGTCGTCGCCGTCCAGATGGTCTATGACGAGCCGCCCTTCTCCATCGTCACCCTGAAGAAGACCGGCATTACCAAGCCGAAGGACCTTGAAGGCAAGATCCTCGGCGCGCCGGCACCGGATGGCGCCTTCGCCCAGTGGAAGGCCTTCGTGAAGGAGAACGGCATCGACGCCGAGAAGGTGAAGATCGAGAACATCGGCTTCCCCGTGCGCGAGCCCATGCTGGCCGACGGCAAGGTGGACGCCATCACCGGCTTCTCCTTCTCCTCCTTCTTCAACCTGCGCCAGAAGGGCGTGCCGGCGGACGACATCGTGGTGATGCTCATGTCCAAGTACGGCCTCGTGCTCTACGGCAACGCCATCATGGTGAACCCCGACTTCGCCAAGGCCCACCCCGAGGTGGTGAAGGGCTTCGTCAAGGCGACCATCAAAGGCATCATCGACACGGCCAAGGACCCCAAGGGCGCCATCAAGTCCGTCATGAAGCGCAACGAGACGGCCGACGAGGCCATCGAACTCGCCCGCCTTGAAATGGCGCTGAAGGACAATATCGTCACCGACTGGGTGAAGGCCAACGGCACCGGCGACGTGGACCCGGCGCGGCTGGCGAAGTCCATCGAACAGGTGGGCATCACCTACGACTTCAAGGCCAAGCCCACGGCGGCGGACATCTTCACCAGCGAGTTCCTGCCACCCGCGAGCGAGCGCAAGATGTGAGGTCATCTCGTACCCCGGACGCATGCAGCGTGAGCGGAATGCGAGCCGGGGTCCAGCGCAAGGGTGCGCCGGAGGCGACCTGACCTGAGGCTGCCGCGGCGATCACCGGCTTCGCCGATCTTTCTCCTGGACCCCGGATCAGCGCTCCACCTGCGGTGTCGCTCGTTCGGGGAACGGCCGACGCTGAACCGAAAAGGCCTTCCCGTGATTGTCCTCGACAATGTGACCCTCACCTATCCCGGGCGCACCGGCCCGGTGACGGCGCTGGCCGGCACCACGCTTACTGTGCGCAAGGGCGAGTTCGCGGCGGTGGTGGGGCCATCCGGCTGCGGCAAGTCCACCCTGATGAAGCTCGTCACCGGCCTCATCCGCCCCACCTCCGGCACCGTCTCCATCGATGGCAAGGAGGTGAAGGGGCCGGTGAAGGTCGCGGGCATGGCCTTTCAGCACGCCAATCTGCTGCCGTGGCGCACCGTGCTGCAGAACGTTATGCTGCCGCTGGAGATCGTCGAGCCCTACCGCCGCCGCTTCTCCCGCGACAAGGCCGAGTTCCAGGACAAGGCCATGGCGCTGCTCAACGTGGTGGGCCTGGGCGCCTTCGCCGATCGCTTTCCGTGGGAGATGTCCGGCGGCATGCAGCAGCGCGCCTCGCTCTGCCGCTCGCTCATCCACCAGCCGGCGCTTCTGATGCTGGACGAGCCCTTCGCCGCGCTCGATGCCTTCACCCGTGAGGAGCTGTGGTGCGTGCTGCGCGATCTCTGGCAGGAGTTCGGCTTCACCGTCATCCTCGTCACCCACGATCTGCGCGAGGCCGGCTTTCTTGCCGACACCGTCCATGTGATGAGCGCGCGCCCCGGCCGCATCGTGGAGACGCGCACCGTGCCTTTCCCGCGCCCGCGCGATCTCGATGTCTGCTATCGGCCCGAATTCACGGAGCTGGTCCACGAACTTCGCAACAAGATCGCCGAAGTGCGGCAGGCGGCGTGACATGAAATTCTCAAACGAAGACCTTGCCCCCGTCTATTTCACCGTCGCCCTTTTCGTCATCTGGGAGGCGGCCTGCCGCCTGTTCAAGATCGATACCTTCATCCTGCCCGCGCCCACCGAAATTTTCGCCGCCATGGTGAAATACTGGTGGCCGCTGTTGAAGAATTCATTCGTTACGCTCTGGACCACCATGGCGGGCTTTGCCATCGCGGTGGTGTTCGGCATCGCGCTGGGCGTGGTGGTCGGCTGGTCGCGCACCATCTACCGCGGGCTCTATCCGGTGATGATCGGCTTCAACTCCGTGCCGAAGGTGGCGGTGGTGCCGATCCTCATCATGTGGTTCGGTATCGGCGAGGTGCCGGCCATCCTCACCGCCTTCCTCATCTCCTTCTTCCCCATCGTGGTGAACGTGGCCACCGGCCTCGCCACCACGGAGCCGGAACTGGAGGACGTGCTGCGCGCGCTCGGTGCCTCGAAGCTCGACATCATGCGCAAGGTTGGCATTCCCCGCACCGGGCCCTATCTCTTCGGAGCGCTCAAGGTGGGCATCACGCTCGCCTTCGTGGGCGCGGTGGTGTCCGAGACCATCGGTGCCAATGCGGGGGTGGGCCATCTCATGGTACAGGCGGGCTCCAACTTCCAGATGCCGCTGGTGTTCGCCGGCCTCATTTCGCTCGCCATCCAGGGCATCCTCATGTACGCGATCTTCGCCGTGTTCGAGCGGCGGATGGTGGCCTGGGCCTTCCGCTCGTCCCAGAGCGCGGGAGGCTGAGGGCGTGGCCATCGCCTTCGTCCTGAACGGCGAGCTGATCGAGGTGGCGGATGCCGCCCCCTCCATGACGGTGCTGGACTTCCTGCGCACGCGCCAACGCCTCACCGGGACCAAGGAAGGCTGTGCTGAGGGCGATTGCGGAGCCTGCACCATCGCCATCGGCCTGGGGGAGGGCGGGGCGCAACGCTGGCAGGTCGCCAATTCCTGCATCCTGCTTCTGTCCCAGATCGACGGCGCCGAGGTGACGACGGTGGAAGGACTCACCGGCCCGTCCGGTCTCCATCCCGTGCAGACCGTGCTGGCCGAGAGCGACGGCACCCAGTGCGGCTTCTGCACGCCGGGCATCGTCATGTCGCTCTATGCCCTTGCGCAGGAGAGGGCTGGGGAAGCACTGGTGAGCGATGCCGACATCCACGAGGCGCTGGCCGGCAACCTCTGCCGCTGCACCGGCTATCGCCCCATCGTGGATGCCGCCCGCGCGCTCTGCGCCGCGCCACGCGAGGCCGAACCAGAGCGCGTTCTGCCGGTTGCCGGCAACCGTATCGCGGGACGGGGGGAGCTGCATCTGGTGCCGCAGACTCTTTCGGAGCTGGTGGCGTTGCGCACCGCCTATCCCGCCTCGACGCTGATCGCCGGCGCTACCGACCTCGGCCTCATCCCCGCCAAGAAGCGGCAAGGCTTCCCCCTCGCCATCTCCACCCGCCGCGTCGCCGAGCTGAAGCGGATCGAATGGAAGGGCGACCACCTCGTCCTCGGCGCCGCCGTCACCTATGCGGATGGGTTGGAGACGGTGGAGGCGGCCTTTCCCGCCTTCGGTGCCCTCATCCGCCGCATCGGCTCGCGGCAAATCCGCACCATGGGCACCTTCGGCGGCAATCTCGCCACCGCCTCGCCGGTGGGCGACACGCTGCCGGTGCTGCTGGCGCTCGATGCGGAGGTGGACCTTGCCGGGCCGTCCGGGACGCAACGCATGAGGATCGCGGATTTCCTCACCGGCTATCGCCAGACCGCGCTCGAGCCGGACGAGGTAATTGCCGCTGTTCGCCTGCCCCGCCTCGCGGAAGGCGAACAGCTCTTCGCCTGGAAGCTCTCGCGCCGGTTCGATCAGGACATCTCCACCTTGCTCGGCGCCTTCCGCCTGCGGATGGACGGCGGCCGCGTTACGGATCTGGCCGCAGCTTTCGGCGGCATGGCGGACAGGGCGAAGCGCGCGCCGGCTCTGGAAGCTCTCCTCACGGGCGCGCCATGGGGCGATGCGCCGCCCGAAGGCATCGAAGCTGCGCTGGCCGTTGACTTCGCGCCCCTCACCGATCACCGCGCCAGCGCCACCTATCGCGCGTCCGCCGCCGCCAATCTGGTGCGGCGCCTGCATCTGGCCACCACCCGCCCCGGCGTGCCGCTGGAGTTGGAGGCGCTATGACCCGCGCCGTCCATGTGCCCGCCCGACACGAGAGCGCCAACGCCCATGTGAGCGGGCGCGCCATCTATCTCGACGACATGCCTGAGCCGCCCGGCCTGTTGCATGCCGCTTTGGTGCTCAGCCCCCATGCCCGCGCGCGCATCGTCTCAATCGACCTGTCCGACGCGCGCGCGCTGCCCGGCGTGGTGGCGGTGGCGGCGGGCGACATTCCCGGCGTCAACGACATCGCCCCCATCCGCACCAATGAGCCGCTGCTGGCGGCGGGTGAGGCGGAATATGTCGGCCACCCCATCGCTGCGGTTGCCGCGCCCACCCTCGATGCCGCCCGCGCCGCCGCCGCTCTGGTGCGAGTGGAATATGAGGTGCTGCCCGCTCTCCTCGATCTGGATGCGGCCTATGCGGCCGGCGCCCGCGTCGGGCCGGACCAGGAAGTGGGGCGGGGCGATGTGGCGTCGGCGCTGGCCGGCGCACCCTTGCGCCTCTCCGGTGAAGTGCGCTGCGGCGGGCAGGATCATTTCTATCTGGAAGGGCAGATCGCCATCGCCATCCCGGGCGAGGACCGGGACATGCAGGTCTATTCCTCCACCCAGCACCCCACCGAGGCGCAGCACGGCGTTGCCCATGTGCTGGGCCTGCCGTTCGCGGCGGTGACGGTGGAGGTGCGGCGCATGGGCGGGGCCTTCGGCGGCAAGGAGAGCCAGGCCACTATCATCGCCGGCATCGCGGCCCTATTGGCCCACCATGCGGGAAAGCCGGTGAAGCTGCGCCTTCCGCGCGAGGTGGACATGGAGGCCACCGGCAAGCGCCATCCCTTCCGCGTGCGCTGGGAGGCGGGCTGCGATGCGCAGGGCCGCATCGCCGGGCTCGACATGGAATTCGCCGCCGATTGCGGCAACGTGGCGGACCTCTCGCCCGCCGTGGTCTCCCGCGCGCTGTGCCACGCGGACAATTGCTATTTCATCCCGGCGACCCGCTTTCGTGGCGTGCTGGTGAAGACCAACACCGTCTCCAACACCGCCTTCCGCGGCTTCGGCGCGCCGCAGGGCATGCTCGCCATCGAGACGGTGATGGACGAGATCGCCCGTCACCTTGGCCTGCCCATCGAGGCGGTGCGCGCCGCCAACCATTATGGCGACGCCCCGCGCAATATCACGCCGTACGGGCAGGAGGTGGAGGACAGCCTCATCGAGGAGGCCATGGCGCACCTTGATGCGAAGGCGGACCTCGCGGCTTGGCGCGCCGAAATCGACGTCTTCAATGCGGCGAGCCCGGTCATCCGCAAGGGCCTCGCCACCATGCCCATCAAGTTCGGCGTGTCGTTCAACCTGACGACGCTGAACCAGGCCGGTGCGCTGGTGCATGTCTATACGGACGGCTCGGTGCACCTGAACCACGGCGGCACCGAGATGGGGCAGGGGCTGTTCGTGAAGGTGGCGCAGGTGGTGGCCGATGCCTTTGGCATTCCGCTCGAACACGTGCGCGTCTCCGCCACCAGCACCGCCAAGGTACCCAATACCTCGCCCACGGCGGCCTCCTCCGGCTCTGACCTCAACGGCATGGCGGCGCTGATCGCGGCCAAGGAGATTCGCGGGCGCATGGCGGGCGTGGTGGCGGCGCACTTCGATGCGGCGGTGGAGGAGGTGGTGTTCGCGGAGGGACGCGTCGCCGTCGGCAACCGCAGCCTCTCCTTCGGCGAAGCGGCGCATCTGGCGTGGCAGCAGCGCGTGCCGCTCTCCGCCACCGGCTTCTACAAGACGCCGAAGATCCATTTCGACATGGCGAAGTCGGAAGGGCGGCCCTTCTATTATTACACCTACGGCGCCGCGGCGGCCGAGGTGGCGGTGGATACGCTCTCCGGCGCGGTGCGGGTCCTGCGCGCCGAGATCGTCGGTGATTGCGGCCGCTCGCTGAACCCCGCCATCGACATCGGCCAGATCGAGGGCGCCTTCGTGCAGGGCATGGGCTGGCTCACCTGCGAGGAGCTGAAGTGGGACGCCAAAGGCCGCCTCGCCACGCGCGGCCCCTCCACCTACAAGATCCCCGGCTCGCGCGACGTACCGCCGGTGCTCAATGTCCATCTGCTCGACAGGCCGAATGCGGAGGAGACGGTGCTGCGCTCCAAGGCGGTCGGTGAACCGCCGCTGATGCTCGCCATCTCCGTCTGGCTCGCGATCCGCGACGCCATCGCGGGGCTGCCCGGCGAGGGGCCGGTGGCGCTCGATGCCCCCGCGACACCCGAGCGCGTGCTCCGCGCGGTCGCAGCGCGGCGCGCCGGAAGCTGAACGCCGCCGCCCGAGCCCGCATTCCCCAATGTCAGCGGGCGGGAGCACCGCGATTTGCGTTGCCTGACAGGGGCGGTGTCGGATATGTCCCGGCGACGGCGCCACTGCGGGGCGCGGGCGTGATTGAGAGGACGTACAAGATGGCGCTTACCGGTCTCATCCCCTCCTTCCGTCTCTCGCTCCTGACCGCCGTGGTCGCTGCATCGACCTTCGCGCTGCCCGCCGCTGCCCAGACGGCCGCCGCGCCGGCGCCTGCCGCGCCGCCTGCCGCGGCCCCCGCCGCCGACCCGACCGAGACCCATTCGGTTCACGACGACTGGACCGTCCGCTGCAAGGGCAAGGACGACAAGCGCGCCTGCGAGGCGGTGCAGACGCTGCAGACCCCCGATCTCGCGCACATCCTCGCTCATATCGCGGTGCGGGCCGAGAAGGACGGGTTGGTGCGCCTCATCGTCCTCACCCCGCCGGGCGTGTGGCTGCCGTCGAACGTCGCGCTGAAAGTCGGCGGCGTCGCCGACGTGGTGCTGACCTTCAAGCGGTGCGGCCAGCATTGCGTCGCCTCCGCCGAGCTGACGCAGGATCAGCTCGCCGCGCTCAAGGCCAGCTCCGGCAAGGGGGACATCGTGTTCGAGGACGGCTCGCGCCGCCCGGTCATCCTGCCGCTGTCGTTCAAGGGCCTGGGCGCCGCCATGCAGGCCAGCCTCAAGGGCTGACCTTCTGCGGAACTCTGAACGGATTGATCAAGGGCCGGTGCCAGTGCGCCGGCCTTTTTCGTTGCGGCTTCCCAATCCAGTTGCGGGAGCTGGCTCAGTTCGCCGGCGCCTGCTGCCGGTCGGTAGGCGCCGCGCCGCCATCCATGGCCCGCTCGGCGCCCGCGGCGGCGCGGGCCTTCACGGCTTCGAGCAGCGGGAGAGCGGCGCCCGAGCGCTTGATCAGGCTGAGCGGGTCGGCCATGATGATGGGCTCGTCCCACGGTCCACGCACGCTGAACGGCAGGTCGATGGCGCCGGTCTTGGCGCCCTTGGCGGCGGGGAGCGCGGCGTGGCCGGCGAGGTCCAGCGCGCGCTGGGCGATGGAGAGGGAGCCGGTCATCTCGATCTGCGCACGCGGCCCGCGCATGGCGAGCTCTTCCACGGTGCCGACGCCGTCGCTGATGGCGATGCGTCCGTTGAGATCGGCGAATGCGGTGCGCCCGCCCCGCCAGTCGCTGCCGGCGGAGAGGGGCCTGCGCTCGATCCTCTGGAGAAGCTGCGCGACGTCGAAGCCGTTCAGATAGCCATTGGCTGCGGTCAGCACCGCGCTGCCCTGGAGGTTCGCGGCGATGTCCTGGATGCTCCGTCCGGCACCCGTCACATCCACCTGGAACGCACCGGTGCCCTCGATGCGGCGGAAGCCGCCGATGTCGTCGAGGGCGCGGGCGAGCTCCACGTCATTCGCTTCGGCTTCGAGCTGCAGTTCGGCGCCTGACGGTCGGCGGGCGACGGCAGCGGGGTCTGGCGCGGCGGGGGCCAGCGTCAGGGAGGCGCGCAGAAGTCCGCCCCAGCCATGGGCCTCGCCGATGGCAAGCACCAGCCGGCCGCCCGACAGCACGGCGCTGGCGGCAACGGTGGAGAGCGTGGTGTCCCCAACATCCACCCGCGCCGCCGAGAGCCGCAGGTCCAGGTCGCAGGCGCTGAGGACCGAGAGATCGAACGGTCCCCGATCCCAGCCCTGCCGGTCTCCGCCGGTCAGACGCATCGTCCCATAGGGTGAGAGGGTGATGCGATCGGCCGCGAAGGTGCCCTGAATGAGGGGCCTTGGGCCGGAAACCTTCACCAGCAGGCCGCCGTCACCCCGATTGCCATCGAGATCGAGGCTCGCCTCGGTCAGCGCGACCTCGCCTTGCTCCAGCTTCAGGCGCGAGGCGAGCGCGAAGGGGCCGAAGCCGCTGCGGGTGGGGGTCTCCATGCCGGCCCAGTCGAACAGGTCGCGAAGCGAATCGGCATCCGCCGTCACGGCGCCGTCCATGGTGGGCGTCTTGCCCAGCGCGGCGCGGCCGTGGAAGCGGGCCCTGGCGCCGTCTGTCCCGACGGTCGCGCGCATGGGCGCCGGCGTACCGGCCATGAAGGCGGTGATGTCGTCGATGAACAGGGTGGCGTTGACCGGCTGCTCGCGCCAGTCGAACTGCACGGCGACCGCGATGCCGGCGCGGTCCAATACCCGGTCGAGGCTCGCGGTGATGCCGCTGACCAGTTCGCGGGTCAGTCCGCTGGTTGAGCGCCATGCGATGGTGCCATCGACGATGCGCAGCTCCGGCCGGTCGGTGGCCGCGAGCACCGGCGCGATGCCGAGGGCGGGCGCCATGCCCTCGCCGGTGAGGACGAGGGTGGGATGCTCCACGATCACGTCGTTCACCACAACCCGTCCGGCCAGAAGCTGCAGCAGGTCGAGGCGGGTTACCACGTTCTCGGCGTCGAGCGACTGGCCGGCGGGCAGCGGAAAGCTGACCTTTCCGAGCACCACGCGCGGGGAGGGGAGGAGGCGGATCGACGGCTCGCCGAGAATCTCCACCTTCTGTCCGGTCGAGCCGGCAAGCGCGTGGGCCGCCACCCGGCGCAGCTCGGCGGCGGGGACGAGCAGGGGCACCACGGCCATGGCCACAAGCAGCATCGCCGCGCCCGCGCCGAGCACGGAAGCGGCAATCAGCCCGGCCCGGCGGGTGTTCTGGCCGACACGCAGCATGAAGATACAGAGGTCTCCGAGGGAGCAGGCGGGGCGATGCGCGCGACGCCTGAGGCCACGTTGGATCGTGGCCGCACCTTTAGCGGCCTCTGTGTCGCTTTGATGGCCTGAGGGGCGCCGCGCCCTTGCGTCAGCCGCGCGTCGAGGAACCGCCGCGCGCGCCATCCGCTGACGCCGCGAGGGCGGAGGACGACATGCGGGCGAGGAGGATCACAGGGCCGAGGCCGACCAGCAGAATCACCAGCGCGGCCAGCGCGCCGTCCTCATACGTGCCGCGCGCCGCCTCGCCGTAGACGTGCGTGGCCAGAGTTTCGAGGCCCAGCGGCCGCAGCAGGAGGGTGGCCGGCAGCTCCTTCATGGCGTCGACGAACACCAGCAGTGCCGCCGTGGCGAGGGCCGGCCGCAGCAGCGGCAGCAGCACACGCCGAACGGTGCGCGGCTGCGTCGAGCCGAGGCTGCGGGCGGCCATGTCGAGATGCGGTGACAGCTT
>JAEZMT010000029.1 GCA_023442085.1 Pseudomonadota bacterium
GGGCGAGGGTGGCGGCGAGCACGTCCGCGCTCAGCTCCGGCAGATGCACGCGCCCTTCCGCGGGATCGGCCTCCCGGATGCGGGCGAAGGCGCGGGCGGTGGGGGTGGGCGCCTCGGCCAGCCACGCCTCCAGCTCGGAGGGGGAGAGGGCGGAAACATCGCTGGCGTCGCCCACGAGGGCGGCATGGAAGGCGGCGCCGTCCGGCCGGGCGAGCAGGCCGAGCGCGGCGCGGTCCGGCGCCATGCCCAGCGCCACGGGCACGGTGTGGAGAAGGGCGAGCGCGTGGTCGCGCACCGTCTCTCGCGCCATCGCCTCCGCATCCGCCGCAACCGGCAGGCCGAGGGCGGAGCGGGCGGCGACAGCGTGGGCCGCGCCGCACAGGTTGAAGACGAGGGGGGCGAGCCGCGCCGCCTCCTCCGGCGTGCGGCCGATGAGGGCCAATGCGGGGTCCGGCCCCTCCTCCCGCGCCACGCGCCAGCCGCCCGCGCGCGCGTTGGGCGCGAGGGTGAGGCTGCGGAGCGCGCGGGGCGGGGGGACGGGAAAGTTCATGCCGCGCCGTCCCGGATGTCCTCGCCGCCGGCGCGCGGGCCGAGGATGAGCGAGCGGCGCGAGAGTTCCGCCGGCACCTCCCGGCGAGCGGGCGCTTCGGCCTCGGGGGCAAGGGCCGCCGCCTCGGCCGCGACGCGCGCGGCCTCTTCCGCCTCCGCCCGGCGGCGGATTTCGCCGGAGCGGGTGCCGTCCTCGCGGTTGGCGGCATCGAGCAGGCCGGGGATCACGGCCTCGGCCGTCTCCACAGCCTGCAGCATGGAGGAGAAATCGAACATGGGGGAGAAGAGCGAGCAGGCCTTGTAAGGGCCGGTCTCGGGCCGGTTAGCGGCGAGGAATTCATAAGTTCCCGAGGGAAAATCGATGAATTCACGCTCCCCGGTGCGCAGCTGCGTCCAGTCGTCGGTGGCGTTGGGCAGGAGCACGATGTTCATGAACCAGGGCGTCACCAGCACGCCCATCACCCTTCCGCCGTGGATGCGGAAGCCCACCGCCTTCACCCCGAGCGAGCCGTTGACGAAGGGCACGCCCTTCATCTTCGCCGCATGGATCTCGCGGAACACCGCCTCGAACAGGCCGGGCGTCTCGGCGAGCTGGCGCTCCAGCGCCGGATCGACCGAGGTCGGGCGCATGACCGCCGGCAGGTCGGGCGTGCCGCCGTCGAGCACCATGAAGGCGTCGCGAGCACCGTCGCACACCGGGCAGCGCCAGTGGTCGGGCAGCGCATTGAACGGCGTGCCGGGGGGAATCTGCCACGCTTCGCACCCCTCGGCGGGGTCGTAGACGTGCCAGCAGACCTTGCATTCCAGCCGCGCGGTGGGGGCAAGCCGCGCGCGATCGCCGAGATAGGAACCGTCGAAGAAGCTGTGCTGGGACATTGGATGCCTCAACGCATGGCCGCCAGCACCTCGGTGAGGCGCTCGGCGGAATCGGCGATGTCCTCGCGGGCGGCGCAGGCGACGTCGGGCACCTCGCTCACCTCGATGGTGTCGAGGATGAGCATGTCCTGCGAATTGTAGAAGCGCACGCGCCAGACGTGCCGCGTGCCCGTCGCGTCGATGCGGCAGTTGCCGTAGCCGCGGGAGAGCACGGTGGTGGCGCCGGGGCCGAGCCGCGCGTCCAGCATGGCGAGGTCTTCCGGCGTGTGCGGCAGGAGGGAGAGGTTGATGATGTGCGCCGCATCCCCCGGCTGGCGGGTGCGGGCGCGGTCGTCGATCTCCACCAGCAAGGCCGGGGCGTTGAAGATGCCCGGCGCGGGGGCATCGAGGCCGGAAAGATCGATGCCGGACGCACCGCCGAACGCGCGCACCACGGCGCCGCGGGGAAAGGCGCCGATCTCGATGCGGTCGGAGCCCTGAGCGCCGCGCAGGCGCCAGACGCCGGCGAAGGTCGCTTCTTGGATTTCCATGGGGCGGACATCGCCCCGACCTTCCACCTTCACCGCCACCTCGCCCTCGCCCATGGCCTCGTCCACCAGAGCGAGGTTGGCGGCGTCGAGATGGGCGAGGTCGATGATGCGGCTCTCGCCCGGCTGCCAGCTTTCCAGCGCGGCGATCACCTCGTCCAGCACGGCGAAGGCGGGGGCGTAGCGGTCCTTGTCCTCCACCTCGATGAAGGGCGCCTCGAAGGTGCGCATGCCCGAGGGCATCTGGAGATAGGCGAGGCCCTCGTCCTCTGAGGTGGACTGGCTGCCGGGGCCGAAGCCGATGGGGGGCTGTGTGGCGAAGGGGGACGAAGACATTGGGGGCAGCCTTCAGTGGGTGGCGGCGGAGGGGGCGGCGAGCAGGGCGCGGAGCTTGTCGAGATATTCGTCCCAGTCCCGCATGCGGGCGATGGCGCCCACCGGCTGGCCGGCGCGCAGCACCACGATGGCGGGGAGAGCAAGGCTCATGCTGTCGCGCAGGGCGGTCTCCGCCTTGGGGCCGGCCATGGCGATGCCGATGGCCTGCGGCCCGCCCAGCGCCTTCACCAGCTCGGGCAGCACCACGGCGATGTCGGGGCTCTCCAGATGCGCCTTGCCGTGGGAGGGCAGGAACAGGAGATGGTCACGCGCATCGAGGGTCGCGGCATCCTCCAGCGTCTCGACGGCGGGCCAGGCGCCGGCCTCGCTGAGGCGGCGGACGAGGGGGTGGAGATCGGGCGCGGCGAGCGGGGGCATCAGGCTTCCTTTCGGCCGGCGGCATAGGCCGCGGCGAGATGGGGCGGCAGGACCGGCTCGCGGTCCACGAGGTCGGCGAAGGCGCGGTCGATGCGGGCGGTGTCGGCCTCGCCCGCCATGATGGCTGCGACGCCGGAGAGGGCTTCCGTGATGAGGCGGGCTTCCTCCTCATCCAGCCGGCGGCGGGCGGCGCCTTGGAAGACGAGGACATGATCGCCCTCCCCCGCCTCCGGGACGAGGGAGAGATCGACGCGCTCCTCCCGCCCCTCGGCCGAGCACAGCGCGTAGGGGCCTTCGAGGCGTTCGATGCGCATGGGCAGGCCGAGGCACATGGCTCAGGCTTCTCCCCGCACGAGCACGCGCGCATCGCCGATGCGGCAGGCGTCCTCGGCGCTGGGGCGTTCGGTCTCGTAAGGATCGCGGGCGACGGCGGCGGTGACGAGAGATCCCTCCCCCGCACGGGCCTCCGGCACGATGCCGAACTCGTCCTGCAGGATGGCGAGCACCTTGCGCGCGGCGGGCTCGATCTGCGCGGCGACGGTGGCGGTGAGGCCGCCGCCGTAATCGTCCAGCACCTCCGGCTGCACGCCCACCAGCACGATGCGGCCGGGGGTGTGGCCACGCAAGGCGAGGAGGCCGAGGATTTCCTGGAAGCCGGTCTGGTGCAGGCTCACCTTGCGGGCGGCGAGCACGGCGGGCACGTCGGCGTCGGCGCGGATGTGGAGCGTGCCGGGCGGGGAGCCGAAATCCACCGCGTCCACGATGACGACGCCTTCGGCTTCTTCGAGATAGGGCAGGAGATAGAGGCCCTGCGTGCCGCCATCAAGCAGCGTCACCGGCGCGGGGAAGGTGTAGGCGCGGTCCAGGGTCTCCAGAACCCGCACGCCGAAGCCCTCGTCGGCCCACAAGATGTTGCCGATGCCGAGCACCAGAATGCGCGCGCAAATCCGTTCGCCGTCCATGCGACGCCGCCCTCCCTGCGATGGCCTCCCACGACGGTCTGCCGCCGTCTGATTTCGAGTTCGACTAAATCAAG
>JAEZMT010000105.1 GCA_023442085.1 Pseudomonadota bacterium
CGGCGAGGCAGACGATCTCAATGCCTTCGGCCTTGAGGTGCGCGTCGAGGGCGGCGTCGAAGGCGAGCCGGTCGGCATAGCCCTTGTGCGACAGCACGAGGGTGGGCACGCCATGCTCCTTGGCGAAATCCAGGCCGGCGGCGTCCTCCCGGTTGGAGAGCACCAGCGCGATCTCGGCCGGGAAGTCCGGCGCCTCGGCCGCCTTCACCAGCGCCGCCATGTTGGAGCCGCGGCCGGAGATGAGGATCGCGGTGCGCTTGGGCGCCGCCTCGCTCATGACGCGAACCCGAAATCGGCGGCGCCGTCATAGACCACATGGGCCGCGCCTGTGCCGGGCTCGATGACGCCGAGGCGGATCACCGTCTCGCCCGCGGCGGCGAAGGCGTCCGCCACCTCCTCCTCCCGCTCCACCGGCACCACCACGGCCATGCCCACGCCGCAGTTGAAGGCGCGCAGCATCTCCTCCGGCGCCACCGCGCCCACGGACGCGAGCCAGCGGAAGACCGGAGGAACGATCAGGTTGGACAGATCGATGCGGGCGATGGTGCCGGCCGGCAGCACGCGTGGCAGGTTTTCGGTGATGCCGCCGCCGGTGACATGGGCGAGCGCCTTCACCGCGCCGGTCGAGCGGATGACGGAGAGCACGCTCTTCACATAGAGCCGCGTGGGCGTGAGCAGCGCCGTGCCGAGGTTCTGGCCCTTGTGGAAGGGCGCCTCATCGGTCCAGGCGAGGCCGGAGCGCTCGACGATGCGGCGCACCAGCGAATAGCCGTTGGAATGCACGCCGTCCGAGGCAAGGCCGAGGATCACGTCGCCCGGCCCCACGTCCGTCTTCGGCAGAAGCTCGCTGCGCTCGACGGCCCCGAGGGAGAAGCCGGCGAGATCGTAATCGCCGTCGCGGTACATGCCCGGCATCTCGGCCGTCTCGCCGCCGATGAGGGCGCAGCCGGCCGCCTTGCAGGCCCGCGCGATGCCCGCGACGATGTGCGCGCCCACGTCCGGCGCGAGGCGGCCGGTGGCGAAATAATCGAGGAACAGCAGCGGCTCGGCGCCCTGCACCACCAGATCGTTGACGCACATGGCCACGAGATCGATGCCAATGGTGTCGTGAACGCCGGTATCGATGGCGATCTTGAGCTTGGTGCCCACGCCATCGGTGGTCGCGATGAGGAGGGGATCGGCAAATCCCGCCGCCTTCAGGTCGAACACGCCGCCGAAGCCGCCGATGTCCGCGTCGGCGCCGGGCCGGGCGGTGGCCTTCACCAGCGGCTTGATGAGATCGACGAGCCGGTTGCCCGCATCGATGTCCACGCCCGCGTCGCGGTAGGAAAGTCCGTCCTGAGCCATAGGATCCCCGTCTTTGCGCGGGGCTTAGCCGCGAACGCGGGTCAAAGCAAGGCAGAGCGCCGCTCTTCGCCGTCTTGCACAGCCGGACGGCAGGCGCGGACCATGGCGGCCACCTGCTCCACATCGTCCCGGAAGGGCAAGGTCCGCCGCCAGACGAGGCCGATGGTGCGCGCCGGCGCCGGATGAGGAAAGCGCAGCAGCCGCACGCGGGGGATGCGCCCGCCCTCGGAGGCGACGAACATCTGCGGCAGCAGCGTCACCCCCTGCCCGTTGGCGACCAGCTGGGCCAGCGTCGAGAGGCTCGACGCCCCGAACCGGCGCAATTGGCGGGCGTCCACCTTGCGGCAGACGTTCAACGCCTGGTCGCGGAAGCAGTGGCCGTCCTCCAGGAGCAGGAGATCGGCGGCGAGGATGTCCTCGGGCACCGCGGTCTCGCCCGGGAAGTCCGCCGAAGCCTCGGGAACGGCAAGAAGAAACGGGTCGTCGAACAGCGCCATCGTCTCCAGCGCCGGGTGCTCCACCGGCAAGGAGAGGATCACGAGGTCGAGGTCGCCATGGGCGAGGTCGTTCACCAATTGCTCGGTCTGGCTCTCCCGCAGCGCGATCTCCACGCCGGGCCAGCGGCCGGCCATCTCGGGCAGCAGGCGCGGCAGGAGATAGGGCGCGATGGAGGGGATGACGCCGAGCCGCATCCGCCCTTCCAGCAGCCGCCCGCGATCCCGGATGGTGCGCTCCATGTCCGCGAGGGCAGCGAGCACACCGCGCGCGCGGGAGGCCGCCTCCTCCCCCACCGGCGTCAGGCGCACGCCACTGCGCCCCCGTTCCACGAGGCGCACGCCGAGGGCCTCCTCCATCTCGCGGATCTGCATGGAGAGGGCCGGCTGGGTCACGGCGCATTCCTCCGCCGCACGGCCGAAATGGCGGTGGCGGGCAAGGGCGTCGAAATAGCGGAGCTGACGGGTGGAGAGCACTCGATAAGTTTATCTTATCAAAAATTCAATGCAATCTGATTTGTCCTTATTCCAACTCACGGCCATGCTGCGCCCCGGTTGATCCGCAGCCGACACGGCGCAGGTCCAAGCAGGGAGCCCTTCATGACGCGACCCACCCTCACCACCACGGCCGGCAATCCCATCGCCGACAACCAGAATTCGCTCACCGCCGGCCCGCGCGGCCCGGTGCTGATGCAGGACTACCAGCTCATCGAGAAGCTCGCCCACCAGAACCGCGAGCGCATCCCCGAGCGCGTGGTGCACGCCAAGGGCTGGGGCGCCCACGGCACCCTCACCATCACCGGCGACATCTCGAAATACACCAAGGCCAAGGCGCTCCAGCCCGGCGCGCAGACGCCGATGATCGCGCGCTTCTCCACGGTGGCCGGCGAACTCGGCGCGGCGGATGCCGAGCGCGACGTGCGCGGCTTCGCGCTGAAGTTCTATACGCCCGAGGGCAATTGGGACCTCGTGGGCAACAACACGCCCGTCTTCTTTGTCCGCGACCCCTACAAGTTTCCGGACTTCATCCACACCCAGAAGCGCCACCCCAAGACCAATTTGCGCTCGCCCACCGCCATGTGGGACTTCTGGTCGCTCTCACCGGAGAGCCTGCACCAGGTGACGATCCTGTTCTCCGACCGCGGCCTGCCGGTGGGCGTGCGGAACATGAACGGCTACGGCTCCCACACCTATTCCTTCATCAACGAGGCCGGCGAGCGCTTCTGGGTGAAGTTCCACTTCAAGACCCTTCAGGGCCACAAGCACTGGACCAACGGCGAGGCCACCGAGGTGGTCGGCCGCACCCGCGAATCCACGCAGGAGGATCTGTTCAGCGCCATCGAGCGCGGCGAATTCCCCAAGTGGAAGGTGCAGGTGCAGGTGATGCCGGAGCTGGAAGCGGAGAAGACCTCCTACAATCCCTTCGACCTCACCAAGGTGTGGCCGCACGGCGAGTATCCCCCCATCGACATCGGCGTCATGGAGCTGAACCGCAATCCGGAGAATTATTTCAACGAGATCGAGCAGGCGGCCTTCTCGCCGTCCAACATCGTGCCCGGCATCTCGTTCTCGCCGGACAAGATGCTGCAGGCCCGCATCTTCTCCTACGCGGACGCCCACCGCTATCGCCTTGGCACCCATTACGAGCACCTGCCGGTGAACGCCGCCAAGTGCCCGGTGCACCACTATCACAAGGACGGCGCCATGCGGTTCTTCCCGCAGATGACCGGGAACACCGACGCCTATTACGAGCCCAACTCGTTCAACGGCGCCGCCGAGGATGCCAAGTACGCCGAGCCGCCGCTGGCGATCTCCGGCGACGCAGAGCGCTACAGCCACCGCATCGGCAATGACGACTTCTCCCAGCCGCGCGCGCTGTTCGAGCTGTTCGACGCCGGCCAGCGCCAGCGCCTCTTCAGCAACCTCGCGGCGGCCATGTATGGCATCCCGCAGGAGATCGCCGACCGGCAGATCGCCCTCTTCACCAAGGTCCATCCCGAGTACGGGGCGGGCGTGAAGGCGGCGCTGGAGCACGAGACTCGTGCCGAGGCGGCGGAAACGGCGCAGCAGCAGAAGAATCCGTCCGGCCCGGTGGCCGCCGAGTAAGCATCCCGGAGCGGGGGTTTGCTGGCCACCTGGCCCGGCAAACGAAGGGGGCGCACCTTCGCCGGTGCGCCCCTTTTTTTGAGACCCTGAGAAGGAGGCTCAGTCCTCCAGCACCTTCAGCTTGAACAGAAGGCCCGCGAGATAGGCGCCCACCAGCGGCACCACGATGAACAGCCAGAGCTGGGAGATGGCCTTGCCGCCGGCGAAGAGTGCCGGGCCGATGGAGCGGGCCGGGTTCACCGACACGCCGGTGACGGGGATGAAGACGATGTGGATCATCACCAGGGACAGGCCGATGGCGAGGCCGGCCGCCTGGGTGATGCCAGCCTTGGAGGTGGAGCCGAGAATCACGACGAGGAAGATGAAGGTGCCCACCAGTTCGGCGAGGATCGCGGCGCCGAGGCCGTAGCCGCCGATATAGCCCTCGCCCCACCCGTTCTGGCCAAGGCCGGCGGTGGCGACATCGAAGCCGGCGAGCTTGCCGGAGGCGATCATGAACAGGATGGCTGCGCCGGCGATGCCGCCGAGGATCTGCGCGATCCAGTACTTGGGCACTTCCGAGGTGGGGATGCGGCCGGCGGCCCAGACGCCGATGGTGACGGCGGGATTGATGTGGCAGCCGGATACATGGCCGATGCCGTAGGCCATAGAGGTCACGGCCAGACCGAACGCAAAGGCGATGGCGAGCATGCCGATGGGCGCGGAGCCGTAGCCGGTGAGCACGGCCGAGCCGCAGCCGAAGAGGACGAGAACCGCGGTTCCGATGAACTCGGCGACATATTTATTCATGCCCAGTCTCCCCCGCGCACCGCGTCCCGTCGCGACCGGGCACCGGCACGCATCCGTCACAGGTTCGGGGGCCGAATTCACCGCCTGTCCGATCGCAACCGGGCGGATCCGGCTCCAGCGCCCAAACGCGGCGCAGCTTCAGCCAACTCCTGCCCAAGGCCGAGATCAAGTCTGCAATCGGCAATAGGAAAAATGCTCCACTGCCTTTTTGGCGTGCGCAATCGCAATATTTTTCACCGCAATCGCGAAAAGATGAACGCCGGGTAAACCCGCCTGTCGGCACGGGTTCAGCCCCCGCGTCGTACAAGGCAGAAAATTTATCCTCCATTGAGGGGACGACCCGCCGCCCTCCGGCGTTCTAAGCCGGCGACGCGACGTCCTGCTCCGAGACCTGACCCATGAAGACCTCCTCCGTGATCGCGGCTGCCGCCACCACCTTCATCGCCATCGCCGCCTGGGGCGGCGGGGATCTGGTGCGCGCCTTCCCCGGCGATGCCCCGGCCATGGCGCATGCGGACGCACCGGCAGCGACCAAGGCCGCCTACCAGTGGCGCGACTACTGGGACCGCGACGGCACGTCGGCCGCCACGCGCGCCTGTCCGGCGCGCAAGAGCATCAGCCTGTCCTGGGAGGGACCGCGCCTCTCCTGGCAACGCAACTGCGACCGGGCTGGCTGAACGCTGTTTCCCCTGCGCCGATTTCCTTGCGCCAATTTCCTTGCACCATGTTCAACGTGTCTTGAGCGTGGCGCTGGCCTGTCACGCTGACGTTGGCCTGCGAACGTGTTAGGTGTGCCCCGCCCCGACGTTTCGGGGAGGGAGGCAGTTCATGAAGCGACTTTGGACCGGCGCCTCAGCCGCCGCGCTGATCGCAGCGGCGATGCTGTGGACCGCGACGGCCGACGCCCAGCAGCCCCAGTCCGCATCCCAGGCGCAGGCCCAGCCCGGGGCCACGCCTACCGCGCCGCCGACCTGGCCGCGCGTCTTCGATCTGCCCGACAGCCAGGTGCTCCAGCTCTATCAGCCGCAGATCGACGTCTGGAACGGCGACACCATGTCCGGCCGCGCCGCCGTCGCCATCGGCGTCAAGACAGGCGCGCCCACCTACGGCATGGTGAAGTTCTCCACCCGCGTCGCCATCGACAAGCCGGCGGGCCTCGTCCATTTCGCCACCTTCACCATCGAAAACGTGCAGGTGCCTACCGAGCCGGGCAAGGCGGGCGAGATCCGCTCCGCTTTGCAGACGCGCCTGCCGCCCGACGGCATGACCATCCCGCTCGACCAGCTCCAGGCGAGCTATGCCGTGAATCAGGAACTGGCCAAGGTCCAGGCCCAGCCGGTGGACAACACCCCGCCGCAGATCCTGTTCGCCACCACCACGACCGTGCTTGTCCCTGTCGCCGGCCAGCCGGTGCTGCGGCCGATCAAGGGCGTGAGCGGCTTCCAGCGGGTCATCAACACGCAGCCCCTGCTGCTGAAGGATGATGCCGGCACCTATCATCTGGAGGCCGCCGGCCACTGGTATGAGACGCCGGACCTCGGCGGCACATGGATCGTCACGCCCCAGGTCTCCGACGCCCTCGCGGCGGCGGGCAAGGCGGCCATCGCCGAGATCCCGGCCGATCCGCTGCTCAGCAACGACAAGAAGCCGATTAACCCGGCCCCGGCCATTATCGCGGTCACCAAGCCCTCCGAGCTGATCCAGACCGACGGCCAGCCGCAGATGCTCCCGGTGGCGGGCACCAACCTGCTCACCATGAACAATGCCGACCATGCGGTGTTCATGGAGACCACCTCCAACTCCTATTACGTCCTCATCTCGGGCCGCTGGTTCAAGGCGCCCGACCTGAAGGGGCCGTGGGCCTTCGTCGCCAGCAACGCGCTGCCGAAGGACTTCTCCAAGATCTCGCCGAACGATCCCAAGGCCAACGTGCTGGTCTCCGTGGCGGGCACGCCGCAGGCCAAGGAAGCAGCCATCGCCGCGACCATTCCGCAGACGGCGACGGTGAAGCGGGATGTGCAGCTCAAGGTCGCCTATGAGGGCGCGCCGAAGTTCGAGCCCATCACCGGCACCGCCCTCGCTTATGCCGTGAACACCGCGACGCCGGTCATCCGCCTCGCGCCAGACCGCTTCTACGCGGTGAACAACGGCGCGTGGTTCGTGGCGGTCGATCCCGCCGGCCCTTGGCGCGTCGCCGACGCGGTGCCGGACGTGATCTACACCATCCCGGTGTCGTCGCCCGTCCACTACGTCACCTACGTGCGCATCTACGGCGCCACGCCGGAGGCCGTGGTGGTGGGCTATACCCCGGGCTACATGGGCGTCGTGGTCGCGCCGGGCGGCACGGTGGTCTACGGCACGGGCTACAATTGCGTGGGCTACGTGGGCTTCACGGACTGGTATTCGTGCCCCGTCACCTACGGCGTCGGCGCCGGCTTCGCGCTGGGCCTCGACACTGGGTTCGCCTTCGGCTTCGCCGCCGGATGGGGCTGGGGCACGGCGGTGTATCCTTATTGGGGGCCGTACTGGCATCCCTATGGTCCCTATGGACCTTACGGACCGTGGGGCGGCCACTGGGGCTACACCAACCTGAACCAGACCAACCTCTACGGCCGCTGGGGCGGCGCCGCCACGGTGAACCATGCGTGGGGCACCACCTGGAACGGCACCGACTGGTCGGGCCGCGACTGGCGCGGCACCACGGCGAACGGCACCAATTTCGCCGGCCGCTCGGGCGCTGCGTTCAACCCCTATTCCGGCAATTATGCCGCCGGCCGGGAGAACGCCCGCTACAACCCCACCACCGGCGCGCGTGGCGAAAGCCGCGCCGGTGTGGAGGGCAACGCCTATACGGGCAATGCCGCCGCCGGCCGTGAATCCGCCGGCGCCAATCCCACCACGGGCACCTATCACGCCTCCCAGACCGGCGTGACGGAGAAGAACGGCAACGTGAACGTCGACAGCCGCGGCGTCGCCGGCAACGCCAAGACCGGCAATGCAGTGGCCTGGGACAACGGCCATGTGGCGGTCGACCACGACGGCAACGTCTACCAGCACAACGACAATGGCAGCTGGAGCCAGCACACCACCTCCGGCTGGCAGAACACCAGCCGCGACACGTCGAGCCTCGATCGCGAGGAACAGGCCCGCTCCTATAGCAATCAGCGGGTGTCGAGCTACGGCGGCGACGGCTTCGGCGGCGACGCCTATGGCCGTGGCGACAGCTTCGGCTCCGGCGGCTTCGACCGGGACTTCGGCGGCTTCGGCGGCGGCGACCGTTGGGGCGGCGGCGGCGATCGCTTCGGCGGTGGCGGCGGCTGGGGTGGCGGCGGCCGAGGGTTCGGCGGCGGATTTGGTGGCGGCTTCGGCCGGCGCTGATCGCATCCCATCGCACTCAAACGAAAGGCCGGGCGCACGCGCCCGGCCTTTTCATTTTAGCGGAACTCCGATCAGGCCGCCCGGCGGGCCTCGAAGCGCTCGCCGGCCAGAAGCCGCTGGACCCGGCTCGGGCTGAACTCCTCCGGCACGGCGCACAGACCGAGACGCACGCACAATTGGCCGAGGCGCGGATCGGCGGTGGCCATGGTGAAGGGAATGGCGAGCACATAGCCCGCCAGCACCGGAACCGCCCACAGCGCCAGCACCGGCTGGACCGCCAGGAGAGAGACGAGGACCGCGAGACCGAACACCGTCTGCGGCCAGAACGCCCGCGCAGCGTGGGCGAAGTCCACCCCATGTCCGTCGCGTGCCTGGGCTCTCCAGGAGGCCCGCACCCGGCCGAGCAGCAGCCGGAGCATCTCCAGCGTCACCGCCATGGCAGTGATGGCACTGAGCAGGAAGGAAAACACCAGCTCCACCGCCACGGATGCGGAGAAGCGCAGCGCGCCGCCATAGCGAGCGACGCCCCCCGTGGTCAGCAGGACATCCGCGACGCCGGCGAGCTTGGGCAGGAGCGCCATCGCCATCATGCCCCCGTAGAGCGCCAGCGCGAGGCCGACCGGATAGGCCGGCCCCGCCTCCGCCGCCGCCAGAGGCAGGAGCGCCAGCAGCGCCGGATGGGCGGGCACCGTCACGAACATCAGGATGGCCCAGACCAGTTGGAAGCGGCTCATGCGCTGGAGGCTCGCCGCCAGGCCCGGCACAGAGAGAAGGCGCAGATATTGAAGATTGCCGAGGCACCAGCGCAGGTCGCGGCCGACGAAATCGGTGGCGGCCGGCGGGTTCTCCTCATAGCTCTCGCTCTCCACCGGCAGCACGCGCACCTCATAGCCGGCGCGGCGCATGAGGACGGCTTCCACCTGATCGTGGGAGAGCACGGGTCCGCCGAAGGGCGGGCCGCCGGGCAGCGCAGGAAGGTGGCAGGCATCGCGGAAGGGGGCGACGCGGATCACCGCATTGTGCCCCCAGAACGGCCCGCAATCCCCGGCCCACCAGCTCGCACCCAAAGTGTAGCTGCGCATGCCGTGGCGCATGCCGAACTGGAAGATGCGCCCGAACGCGCTTCGAGAGGGCAGTCCCACCACGAGGCTCTGCAGGATGCCGAGGCGCGGATAGGCCATCATCAGCCGCACCATGGAGAGGATGGTGTCCGCCCCCATCAGGCTGTCGGCGTCGAGCGGCAGCATGAAGTCGTAGCGATCGCCCGCGTCGACGCAGAAGGCGCGCACATTGCCGGCCTTGAAGCCGGCATTGTCCGTCCGACGACGGTAGAAGATGCGCGATGGCCCTTCCTGCGCCCGCCACGCCGCCACCAGCGCCTCCTCGGCGGCGGCGATTTCCGGCCGCGAGGTGTCGCTGAGGACGTGGAAATCGAAGGCGGCGCCGTGGCCGGTCAGGTCGAGGTCCGCCTTCACCGCCTTGAGCCGATTGAGCGCGCG
>JAEZMT010000112.1 GCA_023442085.1 Pseudomonadota bacterium
GCGCTGAAGGCCATGAGCCCGGAGAACGTGATCTATCTCGGCACCTTCTCCAAATCGCTGGGGGCGGGGCTGCGCACGGGCTTCGCCATCTTCCCCGATCATCTCGCGCCGGCGGCGGGGGCGGCAAAGGCGCTGCTCGACAACGGCCATGTCTGGCTGGAGCAGGCGGCGCTGGCCGAATTCCTTCACAGCGGCGGCTTCGTGCGCCATCTGCGGCGGGTGCGGCTGCGGTACCAGCAGCGCCGCAACGTGCTCGTCTCCGCCCTGCGCGATGCGTTCGGGCGGGTGGAACTGCGCGGCACGGAGGCGGGCACCCATCTCGCCTGGAAGCTGCCGCCCGGCCTGCCGCGCGCGCACCAGATGGCGGCGCTGGCCAAGAGCCGCAATGTCGGCCTCTACACGATCCAGAACGGCGGCGGGCATGAGTATGGCACCGCCGACGTGAGCAACGACTGGCTGCTTCTGGGATATGCCTCCCTCGCCGAGGAGCAGATCGAGGCCGGCATCCACCGCCTGCGCGGCGCGCTTTAGGGAAGACCGTGATGAGCGGACAACAGGCAGAGACCGCACGGCGGCCGCAGGGCACGGCGCTTGAGGTGATCGAGGACTGGCTCGGGCCGCTGGGCGGGATGGCGATCCTCGATATCGGCTGCGGCCATGGCGCGCTGGCGCGGGCGCTGACGGCGCGGGGCGCCCGCGTCCACGGCATCGATCCGGGGGCGGAGGCCATCGCGGCGGCCCGCGCGGCCGTGCCGGAGGCGTCCTTCACCGAGGCCGGGGCCGAGGCGCTGCCGTTCGCGGACGCGAGCTTCGATGCCGCGATCTTCCTCAACAGCCTGCACCATGTGCCGGAGGAGCTGATGGCGGCCGCGCTCGGCGCGGCGCTCCGCGTCAGCCGAGGGCCGGTACTGGTGGTGGAGCCTCTCGCCGAAGGCAGCTATTTCGAGGTGCTGCGGCCGGTGGAGGACGAGACGGCCATCCGCGCCCGCGCCCAGGAGGCACTCTCGGCCTGTCTCGCGCAAGGTGCGGCTCTCGCGCACGGTGCGGCGCGGCTGGTCCGTCGCCTCGATTATGACGACGTGCGCCATGTGGCCGGGGTGGATGGCTTCCTCGCGCGGGCGGTCGCGGTCGATCCCGCGCGGCGCGATGCGGCGGACCGGCATCGCGACACCGTGGCGGCCCTGCTGGCCCGCTGGGGCGTCCCGGAAGCCGAGGGAATCCGTCTGGCGCAGCCCCATCGCGCGCTGCTGCTGGCGCGGGCCTGAAGCCATGCGGAACGGTAACGAGTGACCGCTTAACAACTTGATATCAATTGCGTTTTACGGTCACGCCCGAGATGTCGCGGCAGGGGTTCTGCCGGGCCGGTCGGGAGCACTCATGATACCGTCGTCCGCATCCGCAAGGCGCCTTGGGGCGCGCGTCGGATGGACCCTACCGCTGCGGCTGCTGTTCGCCCTCGCGGTGGTGACGGCCATGGTCCTGCTCTCCGGCGCGCTGTTGTGGCAGGCCTGGACCAACGGACGGGATGCGCTGTTGAGCGCGACGCTGGAGCGCGCGGCGCTGCTCGGCCAGCTGATCACGGAACGGGTGGAGAACCGCGCCCTGCCGGGAACGGTGGCGCTGGAAATCCTCGCCAGCGATGGCAGCGCGGTGACCGGCGGGCCGGACACGCTGCTCGATCACCTCGGCGCGCTCAGGCCGGTGTTCGCCAGCATGCCCTTCCTCTCCTCCATCACCTTCGCCTATGGCGACGGCAACTTCGTGCGGCTCATGGCGCTCGATCCCGCCGAGGCCGCGCGCCAGTCCGCGCCGGAGGGCACGCGTTTCCTCGCCCATGTGATCGAGGCCGGCAGCGGGACGGGGCAGCCGGCGGCAGGGTCGTCCGCCGGCGTCTGGCGCTTCTTCGACAAGGACATGCGCCTCATCGGCGCGCGCGCCGCCCCGGCGGCGCTCCCGCGCGATCCGCGCCGGCGCGACTGGTATGTGAGCGCCATGGCGGCGCCGGGCCAGCATGTCACCGCGCCCTATGTGTTCCCCTCCACCGGGGAGGTCGGCGTCACCGCCAGCCGCAAGGTGGCGGGCGTCGATGCGGTGATCGGCCTTGATCTCTCCCTCACCGACATCGCCCGCGAGCTGGAAGGCCTGCGGCCCACCCCCGGCACGGAGGTTGCCATCGTCGACGCCGCTGGCTGGGTCATCGCCTATGCGGGGACCGCCTCGGCGATGCCGGACATGATCGTGCCCCTGCGCGATCTCAGGTCGGGGCCGCTGGTGGTGCTGGACCGCATCGCCATGCCGTCGCGCCGGCCGGCGAGCTTCAGCGCGGACGGGCAGGAGTGGCTGGGCGTCAAGGCGCAGCTGAACTCCCGCGTCGACCAACGCAACACTCTGGTGATGGCGGTGCCGCGGCGGGAGGTGCTCGCGCAGCTCCGGGCGAGCCTTGAGCGGCAGATGTGGGTGAGCGGCGGCATCGCCCTCGGCTTCATCGTCATCGGCTGGTTCGCCGGCCGGCGTCTGGGGCAGGGGCTGAACGAGCTCGCCCTCCAGGCGCAGCGCCTGACCCGGTTCGATTTCGGCCGACCGGCCAAGGTGGGCAGCTTCATCCGCGAGATCGCCGACTTCCACCAGGTGCTCGATGCGGTGGGTGAGACCATTCGCGATTTTCTCACCACCAGCGAGACCATCGCCTGCGAGCCGCAGCTCGACCGGATGCTGGAACAGGTGCTCGCCGCCACGGTGAAGGGCACGTCCTGCACGCGCGGCCTCGTCTATCTGGTGGATGGCGCCCGTCGCGACCTCGTGCTCGCCGCCGATGTGCGGGAGGCGGGCGATGCCTCCGCCGCCCTGCCCGAGGTGCTGTCCCTGTCGGTGCTCGATGCGCCGGAACAGGTCGCACCGCCGGAGCCGGACGGCACGCAACGTCTCGCCCTGCCGCTGCGCGACCGCAAGGGCCGCCCGGTCGGCTTGCTGGTCCTCGTCCATGGCGCCGATGCCGCGCACCAGAGCGGCGCCTTCGTCGCCTTCGCGCGCCAGCTCTCCGGCACGCTCGCCATCTCCATCGAGACGCGGCGGCTGATGGAGGAGCAGTCACGGCTGCTCGAGGGGCTGATCCATCTGGTGGCCGACGCCATCGACGCCAAGAGCCCCTACACGGGTGCCCATTGCCGCCGGGTGCCGGAGCTGGCCGACATGATCGTCTCGCGCATGGCAGCAGATGAGGACGGCCCCTACCGGGACTTCGCCCTGAGCGAGGAGGAGCGTCGCGCCTTCCGGGTGGGCTCCTGGCTGCACGATTGCGGCAAGGTGACGAGCCCCGAGCACATCATCGACAAGGCCACCAAGCTGGAAGCGGTGCACAACCGCATCCACGAGGTGCGCACAAGGTTCGAGGTGCTGTTGCGGGACGCCCGCATCGCCCATCTCACGCGCCTCGCCGCGGGGGAGGATGCCGTGCGCTCGGCGCAGATCCTGGCCGAGGCGGAGGCGCGCCTCGCCGACGATTTCGCCTTCGTCGCGCGCTCCAACGTGGGCGGGGAGTTCATGACCGACGAGGCCCTCGCCCGCCTCGCCGAGATCGCGACGCGCACCTGGACCCGACATTTCGACGACCGGCTCGGCCTGTCGCGGGAGGAGGAGGCTCATCTCGCGGGCCATCCGGCCCCGGCGCTGCCCGCCGAGGAGCATCTGCTCGCCGACAAGCCGGAGCATGTCCATCCCTGGGAGGGCGTACGCCCGCCGGTTGAGAAGGGCGACCCGGCCAACCACTATGGCTTCGACATGCGCCTGCCGCCCGCCGCGCAGAATCTCGGCGAGCTGTACAACCTCTCCATCCGTCGCGGCACGCTGAACGACGAGGAGCGGTTCAAGGTCAACGACCACGTGGTGCAGACCTACATCATGCTGAAGGCGCTGCCCTGGCCCGAGGGGCTGGAGCGGGTGCCGGAACTGGCCGCCACCCATCACGAGCGCATGGACGGCAAGGGCTATCCCCGTCGCATCGCCGCCGATGGCCTCAGCCTGCCCGAGCGGGTGATGGCGGTGGCCGACGTGTTCGAGGCGCTCACCGCCTCCGATCGCCCCTACAAGCCGGCGAAGACCCTATCGGAAGCCATGCGCATCCTCGTCTCCATGGGCCGCGAGGGGCACCTCGATCCGCAGGTGGTGGACTATTTCCTCCGCTCGCGCCTGTGGGAGATCTATGCCGGACGCTTCCTGCGCGCAGACCAGCACGACGCGGTGGATGTGGCGGGCCTGTGCGGGCAGCTTCAGGCCGCCGCGTGAAGCGCGAGCGCGACCGCTGCGATAGCGCTGGCGCAGGGGCAGCGCCGCAGCCATGATCCTTGCATGACCGAGACCGGGAATCAGGCTGCCTCACCCCCCTTCAACCTCGCCCGCTTCTGCCTCGCCGCCGCCGGCGCGGACGCGGGCAAGCCGGCCTTGCTGGTGGCAGAGGGACCGAAGGGGCGCATCATCGAGCGCTGGAGCTATGGCGAGCTCCGCGAGGAGGTGCTGCGCGTGGCGGGCGGCTTCGCCGGATACGGCCTGCCGCGCGGGGCGCGGGTGCTGCTGCGGGTGGGCAACACCTCGCAATTCCCGCTGATGTTCTTCGGTGCCATCGCCGCCGGGCTCGCGCCCATCCCCACCTCCACCATGCTGACGGGGCACGAGGTGGAGATGATCCTCGACGATTCCGGCGCCGCGCTGGTGGTGGGCGACGGATCGGGCGTGATGCCGGCGCCGCGCGCGGGCGTCACCGTCATCGATGCGGCCGGCATGGATCGACTGGGGGACGCATCGGCCATGGATTTCGCCGACACGGGGGCGGACGACCTCGCTTTTCTCGTCTTCACCTCCGGCACCAGCGGGCGGCCCAAGGGCGTCGCCCATGCCCAGCGGGTCGGGCTCGGGCGCGTGCCCATGCGCGCCGGCTGGCATGACCTTCGCGGCGACGACTTGCTGTTCCACGCCGGGGCGTTCAACTGGACCTATACGCTCGGCGTCGGCCTCATGGACCCATGGGCGGTGGGCGCGACCAGCATCGTCCATCTCGGCGATCGCCCGCCGGAGGCGTGGCCCGACCTTCTGGAAGAGACCGGCGCCACCCAGTTCGCCGCCGTGCCTGGCCTTTACCGGCGCATCCTGAAATATGCCGACATCACCCCCGACCGCTTCCCCGCCTTGCGCCACGGCCTCACCGCCGGTGAGGCGCTGAAGGCGGCGTTGCACGGCGAATGGGTCGCGGCGACCGGGCGGCCCCTCTACGAGGCGCTGGGAATGAGCGAGATTTCCACCTACGTCTCCTCCGGCCCCGCCGTGCCGACCCGGCCGGGCAGTCCCGGCAAGCCGCAGGCGGGACGGCGCGTCGTGGTGCTGCCCCCCGAGGGTGAGGCGCCGGACGCGCTCCATCCGCTGCCGGCCGGCGACACCGGCGTGCTCGCCGTCCACCGCTCCGATCCCGGCCTGATGCTCGGCTATTGGGGCCTCGCCGAAGAGACGGCGGCGGTGCTGCGCGGCGAGTGGTTCCTAACCGGCGACCTCGCCCGCTTCGATGCGGACGGCTACCTCTGGTACGAGGGCCGCGCCGACGACCAGATGAACGCCTTCGGCTATCGCGTGGCGCCGGAGGAGGTGGAGCGCGCCATCGCCGCCCATCCGGACGTGGCCGAGGTGGCGGTGGTGGAGACCCGGTCGGGTGACATTTCCCTCGTCACCGCCTTCGTGGTGCTCCAGCCGGAGGCGATGGCCGATGCGGCGGCGCTCGAAGCCCATGCCGCCGAGCACCTCGCCGAATACAAGCGCCCCCGCGCCTATGTCTTCATCGACGAACTGCCCCGGACCGGCTCCGGCAAGGTGATGCGCCGCGCGCTGCGGGCGTAGGGGCGCTGCCGCCCCCCTCACGCCGCCGCCGAGGTCGCTCCCGCCCGCGCATCCTCCAGCGCCAGCCGCGCGCCTCTTTCGGCGATCATCGCCGTGGGCGTGTTGGTGTTGCCCGAGGTGATGGTGGGCATGATCGAGGCGTCGATGACGCGCAGCCCGCCGAGGCCGATGAAACGCAGGCGCTCGTCCACCACCGCCATGGGGTCATCCACGCGCCCCATCTTCGCCGTGCCCACGGGATGGAAGATGGTGGTGCCAATGTCGCCCGCGGCCTTGGCCAGCGAGGCATCGTCGTCGCCCACCGATGGACCGGGCAGGTATTCCTCCGGCCGGTAGGGCGCGAGGGCCTGCTGGCGCATGAGGCGGCGGGTGACGCGGATGGCGTCGGCCGCCACCTGCCGGTCCTCCTCGGTGGAGAGATAGTGAGGTGCGATCTGCGGCTTCGCCTCGGGATCGGCATTGGGAATGCGCACGATGCCGCGCGAGGTGGGGCGCAGATTGCACGCCGCCACCGTGATGGCCGGGAAGCGGTGCAGCGGCTCGCCGAACTTGTCGAGCGAGAGCGGCTGGACGTGGAACTCGATGTTCGCCCGCTCCTGATGCGGATCGGACTTGGTGAAGATGCCAAGCTGGGAGGGCGCCATGGTGAGTGGCCCGCGCCGGCGCAGGGCATAATCCACGCCCATCAGGGCGCGGCGGGGCAGGGAATAATAGGTCTCGTTCAGGGTGCGGATGCCGGAGACCTTGTAGATGGCGCGCTGCTGGAGATGGTCCTGCAGGTTTCGCCCCACCCCCTGCCGGTCGAGCACGGTCGCGACGCCGCGCTCGGCCAGCCAGTCGCCCGGCCCGACGCCGGAGCGGTGGAGGATCTGCACCGAGCCAACTGCCCCGGCGGTGAGGATGACCTCGCCGCGCGTGCGCGCCTCGATCCAGCGCCCGTTCTGCCGATAGCGCACGCCGACCGCCCGGCCGTTCTCGATGATGAGGCGGTCGGCCAGCACCTCGGTCTCCAGCCGGAGATTGGGGCGGCCGAGGGCGGGCTTGAGGAAGCCGCGCGCCGAGGACCAGCGGCGGCCGTACTTCTGGTTCACGTGGAAATAGCCGACGCCCTCGTTGTCGCCGGTGTTGAAGTCCGGCACCTTGCGGATGCCGAGCTGCGTGGCTGCGTCGGCCACCGCGTTCAGCACCGGCCACTCGATGCGCGGCGGCTCGATGCGCCAGCCGCCGCCGACCCCGTGCATGTCGCTGGCACCGAGGAAATGATCCTCCAGCGACTTGAAGGCCGGGAGCACGTCCTCCCAGCCCCAGCCGGAGAGGCCGAGCTGGCGCCAGTGGTCATAGTCGGCCGCCTGACCGCGCATGGAGATCATGGCATTGATGGCCGAGCAGCCGCCTATGACCTTGCCGCGCGGATAGTTGAGCGCGCGCCCGTTGAGGCCCGGCTCGGCGTCGGTCTTGAACATCCAGTCGGCGCGCGGATTGCCGATGGCGAAGAGATAGCCGACGGGGATGTGAAACCAGATCCAGTTGTCCCGCCCGCCCGCCTCCAGCAGCAGCACACGGGTGCGCGGATCGGCCGAGAGGCGGTTGGCGACGATGCAGCCGGCCGTGCCGGCGCCGACGACGATATAGTCGTAATCCCCTTCGAGCCGTTCCATCGGCGTCTCCTGTTTCTTCCCTCCGCTGGTGATCCCAGCTTGGATTTCTGCACGCAAGAACGATAGTTTCCGATCCATCCTGCAATTTTGCAGGAAGGGCTTCAACGCGCGCAGGGACTTCACCGCATCATGGATTGGGACGACCTGCGCATCTTCCTCCAACTCGTCCGCACCGGCCGCATGGCCGGCGCCGGGCGGGCGCTTGGGCTGGACGATACCACGGTGGGCCGGCGCGTCGCGCGGCTGGAGCGGGAAGTGGGTGCGCCGCTCGTCACTCGCGCGGGGCGGCGCACCCTCAT
>JAEZMT010000123.1 GCA_023442085.1 Pseudomonadota bacterium
CGCTGGGAGACCATGGCGTTGTAGTTGAGGTCCTGCTCCAGGCCCTCCCACAATTTCATGGACCATTCGTAGAACGGCTCGTTGCCCGGCAGCAGGTAGTTGGAGCGGATGATGGTGGTGTTGCGCCCCGCATTGCCGGAGCCGATATGCCCCTTCTCCAGCACCGCCACATTGCGGATGCCGTGCTCCTTGGCGAGGTAATAGGCCGTCGCGAGGCCATGGCCGCCACCGCCGACGATGATGATGTCATAGGCGGGCTTGGGCGCCGCATCGCGCCAGGCGGGCGTCCAGCCCTTCTGACCGTTGAGCGCGTTGGCGATCAGGCTGAATACGGAATAGCGGGACATTGAACCCTCGGGACCCTCGGGAGCCCCTCGGCGCGGACGCCGGTGCACCCCTTTGGAAAAGGTATAGCCCCGCCTGAAACCACAGGTAATATAAATCCTGCTTATTCTGTGGGGATGAAGGTGCGGGAGCTGCTGCCGTTCGATCTGAAGGCGTTGGAAATCTTCCTCGCCGTCTGCGAGGCCGGCGCCATGGCGGGGGCGGCGCGCCGGCTCGGCCTCACCCAGCCGGCGGTGTCGCAGGCGGTGGCGGAGCTGGAGACGCGCATGGGCGTCGCGCTGTTCGACCGCAGCGTCCGCCCGCTGGGGCTCACGGCGGCGGGCGGCGTGCTGCGGCAGAAGGCGAGCGCGCTGCTCTCCGAGGCCCGGCAGATCGTGCCGGCGCTGAAGGAGACCGAGCACGGCCGGCTGCCGCTGATCCGCGCCGGCCTCGTGGATTCCCTCTCCCGCGCCCTCTCCGCGCCCCTTGCCGGGCGGCTGTGCGCGGTGGCGGAGGAGGTGTCGCTGCTCGCCGGCCTCACGGCGGCGCATGCCAGCGCGCTGCTCTCCCGCCAGCTCGATCTGCTAGTGGGCGTGGACGAACTCGCCGACATCGAGGGGCTGGAGCGCTTCCCGCTCCTCACCGAGCCCTATGTGCTCCTGCTGCCCGCCGGCGAGTCAGCGCCCGAGCGGGTAGAGGAGGTGGCGCGGCTCGCCGAGCGCCTGCCGCTGGTGCGGTTTTCCGCGCGCTCGCGCACCGGCATCGAGGTGGACCGGCACCTCAGGCGCCTCAAGCTCGACCTGCCGCGGCGCCTGGAATTCGACACGCCCTTCGGCGTCTCCGCCACGGTGGCGGCCGGGGCGGGGTTCGCGGTGACGACGCCGCTCTGCCTGTACGAGGCGGGCCTCGACGGCGACCGGCTCCAATGCGCGCCGCTGCCGGGTCCTGCCTTCTCCCGCAGCCTCACGCTGATCGGCCGGCGGCAGGAACTCGGGCGCCTCCCGCGGGAGGTTGCGGGCTTCTGCCGGCAGACGCTGGAGAATGACGTGCTGCCGGCCGTGCGCGCGGCGCTGCCATGGCTCGGCGAGACGCTGCGATAACTGGCGCAGATGCGCGGGCCTTGTGGTCAAGGTCACGCTTTGTTGCGGCTGTCGATCGGCCAATGGAAGTCGAGGGGACGGCCTCACGTTAAGTTTGTGCGGAAAAGTCCAGTGGGGGTGAGGGCCCTGCCCGCTGTCGGCCGATACCGTTTAATGATACCCCTGCATCCGTTTCGGAAATGAACATGGAACGGGGTGGGGACATCATGCGGCTCGGTGGAATTCTATTTGCGGCGGTAATCCTGGCTGGGTCGGCCTCTGCGGCAGGTGCGCAGACCATGAGCTACGCGCAGGCCGGCGCTCTCCTGGCGCGCAGCTGCGGCGCGGACATCAACAAGTTCTGCTCCAACGTGAACCTGGGCGAGGGCAAGCTGCTCGCCTGCATGGATGGCAAGATCAACCAGGTCAGCGCCAAGTGCAAAGCCGACTATGCGACGGCGAAAGCCTCCATCGCAGAGCGTGACGCGGCGCAGGATTCCATCGCCGAAGTCTGTTCGGCGGATACGGCGCGTCTGTGCCCCGGCATGGTGCCGCAGGACGGCAATCTGCTCTCCTGCCTGCTCCAGGCGACGCGCGTGGTGAGCGACAAGTGCAATGCCGCCATAACCAACGCCGGCTACCGCTGAGCGTCCTCTCCACATCCTTGCACTCGAATGAAGGACGCTTCGCGATGACCTCGCCTCTCACCCGCCTCGCGCTGGCCGTGTTGCTCGCCGCCGCCGTGCCGGTCCTCTCCCCCGCGCATGCCCAGACCGCCCTCTCCGACAGCCAGATCCTCCAGGGGCTGCAAGGCCTGAGCGAGAAGGCCCCGACCATCACCGCGCAGCAGCTGCGCACCATGGTCCAGAACCACATGGCGCAGAATCCGGGCGAGCAGCTCTCCCGCCCGTCGCTGGCGCTGAAGCTCGACCAGCTGCCGCAGATCAACGTGCAGATCCAGTTCCGCCTCGGCTCGGCGATCATCGAGCCGTCGTCCTACGGCACACTCGGCGCCATCGCCGATGCCATGCACAATCCGATCCTGCATGGCTACAAGTTCCTCGTCACCGGCAACACCGACGTCACCGGACCGCGCGACGTCAACCTCAAGCTCAGCCAGGCCCGCGCCGATGCGGTGGTGAGCGCGCTGGTCAGCGTGTTCAACATCAATCCTACGCGCCTTGAGGCGGTGGGCCTCGGCGAGGAAGTGCTGCTCGATCCCAAAAAGCCCACCGATCCGATCAACCGGCGCGTCCAGATATTCACCGTGGGGCGGCTTTCCCCCGGCATGGCCTCCCGCTGAGACCAGCACTCGTCCGGACGCAACAAAGGCGCCGTCCCCCTCGGGGGCGGCGCCTTTGCTGTTTCAAGACGACGGGCCGGACTATTCGGCCGGGGTGGCCATGGCCTCGGAGGTGTGGTCCAGCTGCTCCTCGTGCAGCGCCTTGTCCATGGCGATCTGCTTG
>JAEZMT010000178.1 GCA_023442085.1 Pseudomonadota bacterium
CAGACCGCGCAGGACGAGATATCGGGGCGTGACGTGTCCATCTCGGGAACGGTGCGCATCGGCGCGCCGGATGCCTTCGGCGCCTATTTCCTGTCGCCGCGCCTCACCCGCCTCCTGGACCAGAACCCGGCGCTGAAGGTGCAGCTCGTCGCCACGCCGCGCTCCTTCAACCTCACCAAGCGCGAGGCTGATATCGCCATTGCCCTGACCATGCCGGAGCGCGGCCGTCTCGTCACCCGCAAGATGGCAACCTATGGGCTCGGCGTGTTCGCGAGCGCTGCCTATCTCGCCGCCAGGCCCCCGATCCGCAGCGTGGACGACCTGCGCCGCCATCGCTTCATCAGCTACATCGACGATCTCATCTTCACCCGCGAGCTGGACTATCTCGGCGAGGTCGCCACCGGCATCGATGCCGCCTTCCAGAGCTCGAACCTCTTCGCCCAGATGCATGCGGCGCGGGCGGGGCTGGGCGTGTGCATCCTGCCCTACTTCCTCGCGTCCGGCTGTCCGGACCTGAAGCTTGTGCTGCCGGATGCGGTGCGCCTCGTGCGGTCGTGGTGGATCATCGTCCATGAGGAGCAGAAGAACATCGCGCGCGTGCGCATCACCGCGGATTTCATCACGCAGGAACTCGCCAACGAGGCCGCCCTGCTGATGCAGCCGGCCGCGCAGAACCTTTGAAGCGGCGGGCGCGGCGCTATTCAGTCTTGAATTTGGCTGACACGCGAACGCGCCAGGGCTCTTGACGTCCAAGACGACCACACCCGGTGCGTTGCCGCAAATTCCGGGGCGCCTAGCCTCTCCTCACAACCGGGCTGCCACCCGGGGCGCGGCAACCGAATTTCCGAAATCCTTCTCGGTGCCGGCGGTCGAATACGACACCCGCGCGCTGGGGCTTGGCAGCGCCGGCACCGAGGGGATCCATCATGTGTTACGCGCTCTCCAAGATACCTGCCTCCGCCGTGGCATCCGCCGCGATCATCGCTCCGTTCCCCACGCGGCTCGCCCGGCCAAGCAATGTTCTCCGCTTCTCCGATGCTGTGGCGCCACCAGGCGAGGAGGTCCTTTTCGACGGCTGCAATCGGGACCCCTTCAAGGTGGACGCTCTCGGCGATCAACAGGAGCGCATCTGATGGGAGATCCGGCCACACTTTCCGTGATGGCGCTGACCGGCGCTTCCGCCGGCTTCAAGGCCTACGGTGAATCCCAAGCTCAGCGCTACGCCGCGGTGATCGCCGAGCGCGACGCCATGGTGGCGAAGACGCAGGCGGCTCAGACCGACACCGCCCTACGCGAAGAGCTGAACCGCACGCTCTCGAACATCAGCTCGCAAAGCGCTTCGGCTGGCGTGGGGCTCGACAGCCCGACGAGGCAGGCAATCATGGATGAGCAGCGCCGTGTGTCGGACCGTGAGCGGCGCATTCGGGTCGACAACCTGGACATGGAGGCGAACGCGAAGCGGGACGAAGCGGCGTTCCGGCGCTCGGCCGCCAACATGGCGCTGGTCGGGGGCGGGCTCGATGCCGTCACCGGCATGGCGAAGATCGGCTACGGCGGGATGAAGCGCTGATGGCCGAGCGGTCCGATACCTTGACACGGGTCGATCCGAGCTATCGGGGCGACGCGCTGCCGCAAGGCGTGCGATGACCCGGATGAACTGGGACGCGCCTCGCAAGCGCTGGGATCCAGAGACCAGCTTCGCGCGGCCGCTGCCGGCCATCCATCGGAGGCCTCGGGCGCTCCGGACCGCGCCACCGCCCGCAGAATTACCGACCGGGCGCAACTGGCATCTCGCTCTCCTATCTGGCCGGCTTCGGCTTCAACCGGCTCTCGGCCTGGTGCCCGAGCTGCCGCGTCGTGTCGCATATGGCGTTCGAGGACCTCCCCGCCGAGCATCTTGAACGCGCGCCGGAGGATCTGGGCAGCGTCTTGTCATATCCGGACTGCGCCACGCCGCGCGCTGATTCCGCCATGGCGGAGAAGGCGGTGCGAAAGGGATGATCCTGGAGCCGTTTGCCATCTGCCGCGACTACCGCCAGCTCATGGACGTGCTGAAAGCGCGACGGCTGGCGCTCGGTTTCACGCAGCTGGAAGCGGACGAGCGTTCCGGATTGCAGGACGGGTACACCGGCAAGCTCGAGGCATGGGACCGAGACAGCGGCAGGCGGCTCGGGCCAGTAATAGCCGAGCGCCTCGTATCCCGGCAGGGGATAGTTGCCGCGTGCTGGGAACCGCGGCGATGATGCTGGCCGGCTTTCCCCCGCTCATCCTCGGTTCAGTGCTGCTGGAGCTGGAACGCGCCTTCGGCTGGCCCTTCTTCGATCCGGAGCGGGGCGGCGATCCGCTGCTGTGGCAGCACCTCTTCGGGCTGTTCGGCCATCCGGAGGCCTACATCATCTTCCTGCCGGCCGCGGGCGTGCTTTCCACCGTCATTCCGGCGCTGTGCCGCACGCGGATCGTCGGCTACGGCGCCATCGTCGCCGCGATCCTCGGCATGGTCTTCCTGAGCTTCGGGCTATGGGTCCACCACATGTTTACGGTGGGTATCCCGCATCTGGCGCTCGCCTTCTTCTCCGCCGCCTCGATGCTGGTCGCAGTGCCCACCGCCGTGCAGATCTTCGCCTGGATCGGCACCCTGTGGCGCGGCCGGCCCGAGCTGAAGCTGCCGATGTTCTACGTGCTCGGCTTCT
>JAEZMT010000196.1 GCA_023442085.1 Pseudomonadota bacterium
GGAAGCCGAGCGCGCCATGCGGCTCTCGCTGCGCTGGGCGGAGCGCTCCAAGCGGGCCTTCGAGACTCAGCCCAAGGGCCGCGCCATCTTTGGCATCGTGCAGGGCGGTGCGGTGCCGGCGCTGCGCATCGAATCGGCCCGCGCGCTCGCGGATATGGATTTCCCCGGCTATTCCATCGGCGGCCTCGCCGTGGGCGAGCCCCAGGAGGTCATGCTCGCCATGATCGAGACGGTCGCGCCACACCTGCCCACCGACAAGCCCCGCTATCTCATGGGCGTCGGCACGCCGGACGACCTTCTGGAGAGCGTGGCGCGTGGCATCGACATGTTCGACTGTGTGATGCCCACCCGCTCCGGCCGGCACGCTTTGGCCTTCACGCGCTTTGGCCGGATCAACCTGAAGAATGCCCGCCACGCGGAGGACCCCCGCCCGCTCGACGAGGAGAGCGACTGCCCGGCCCTGCGCGACTATTCCCGCGCCTATCTCCACCACCTCGTGCGCTGCGAGGAGATGCTGGGGGCCATGCTGATCTCGTGGGCCAACATCCACTATTACCAGCAGCTGATGGCCGGCGCCCGCGCCGCCATCGCCGCCGGGCGGTATGCGGATTATGTGGCGGAGACCAAGGCCGGCTGGGCGCGCGGCGATCTGCCGGTGTGGGCCGGCTGAGGGCGCCTCAGAACCAGATGCGCCCGCGCACCGCCTGCTGCGCCGCCCACCACAAAGCGAACTGCCGGCGGAACGGGGAGAGCCCGGACGGCTGGCGGAACGGGTCACGGACCTTGGCGAGGGCCTTGAGATCACCCGCAACCAGCGCCAGCGGCAAGAAGGGCGCGGCGATGGAGGTGGCGGCATAAGTCTGCCCGGCCGCCTCACGGGCTTCCCACAAATGGCGGGCCGCCGTTTCCCGCAGGTCCGCCAGCGCCGCCATGAGGCCGGGCGTGACCGTGCCCGACACCGCCTCTTCACGCCCCACGCCATGGCGGGTGAGAACATCGAGCGGGATGTAGCATTGCCCGCGCGCGGCGTGGATGGGAAAGGCCCGCATCAGGCCGGTCATGGCGATGGCGACGCCGCCGTGCCCCGCGAGATCGCCGGAGCGGCCCACATCCGGCAGCAGGATGAGCGCAGAGAGCTGGAGCAGCGCCGAGGCGGTCTCGCCCGCATAGCCTTCGAGATCGCCGACCGTAGGCATGGGATCGTCGTAGAGGTCAAAAATGCGCGCATCGGCCATCGCGATCAGGCTCGGGCGCGGCAGGCGAAAGCGCGTGATCGTGTCCAGCAGCGCGGCGGCGATGGGGTGGCCGGCAACGTCGCCCCTGCCCTCCCCCTCGATCACCTCCCGCCACCAGGCGAGGCGCACCTCGCCGGGCAGCGCCTCGCGCACCACTTCGCGCACGCGGGCGACATCGAGATTGTAGGCGTAGAGGGCGAGGAGGTGCTTGCGCTTGTCCTGCGGCGCGAACAACGCGGCGAGGAAGCGGTCGCGGTCCTGGGCCTGCACCTGCGCGGCGCAATAGGCATAGGCCTCGTCGAGCGCGGGGCTTTCCATGGCTCAGACCGCGATCAGCGCCGCGCCGACCCGCCGGCCCTCGGCGAGGAGCACGTTGTAGGTGGCGGCGGCGGAGGGCGTGGGCATCAGCTCGAAGCGGATGCCAGCGTCGCGCAGAACCTGCTTCAGCGGCTCCTTAAGGTGCGCGGGGTCCTTGCCGGTGCCGATGAGCAGCAGTTCGACGGCCCCCGCATCCGCGACCACAGGGGCGAGCGAGGCGGCATCGATCTCCGCCATGCGCAGCGGCGACCAGCCCCGGATTCCCGAAGGCAGCGCGAGAATGGAGCCGGCGTGGGACATGCCGGCGAAGTGGAAGAACGTGTCGCCATAGCCGTCTATGGCGACCTGTCGCGGCAGGAAGGGCGCGCCGTCCGGGGCGGCCACCACCCGCGCCTCAGGCCTTGGCCGGACGGGCGGGGCCGGCCTTGCCGTTGGGCTTACCGGTCGGCTTGCCATTCTTGCCCTTGGCGGAAACGCCGGTTGCCGGCGCGGCCTCGGGCGGAACGCCGGCCGCAGCGTCCTTCGCCTCCAGCTTCACCAGTTCGTCCAGCTCCTTCACCTCAGGATCAGCGGCATCCTTGGTGGGTAGGCTCACCGTGGAGGCACGCAGGCCGAGATGGATGAGGATGGGGGCCGCGACGAAGATGGTGGAATAGGTGCCGATCACCACACCCACCGTCATCGCCAGCGAGAAGCCGCGCAGCACCTCGCCGCCGAAGAAATAGAGCGCGAGGGTAGCGAAGAAGGTGGTGGTGGAGACGATGATCGTGCGCGAGAAGGTGGCGTTCACCGCGATGTCGAGCAGCTCGGGCAGCGGCATCTTCTTGTAGCGGCGCAGCATCTCGCGGATGCGGTCGTACACCACCACCGTATCGTTGAGCGAATAGCCCATGATGGTGAGGATCGCGGCAATCGACGTGAGGTCGAAGTCGATGCCGAACGCCGAATAGATCATCAGCGTGACGAAGATGTCGTGCAGCGTCGTCACGATGGCGCCGACGGCGAACTGCCACTCGAAGCGGAACCAGAGATAGGCCAGCACCGCCACGGCACCGAGCACCAGCGCGAGAATGGACTGGCGCACCAGTTCACCGGACACGCTCGGGCCGACCGTCTCCACGCGCCGGACCGTGTAATCGGAGCCGAGCACGCCGTTCACCTTGGCGAGGATGGCCTGCTGGGCCTCATCCGTGGTGCCGAAGGCGCCAACGCGGATCAGCACGTCGCGCGGCGAGCCGAACTCCTGGATCTGCACGTCGCCCACGTCGAGATCGGTCAGGTGCTCGCGCAGCGCGCCGATGTCGGCCTGCTGCTGGCTGGTCTGCGCCTCGATGAGCGTGCCGCCCCGGAAATCGATGCCGAGATTGAAGCCGTAAACGGCGAACAGCAGGCAGGCCACGATGGACAGCGCCGCGGAGAGCGGGAACGTCCAGTGCCGCAGGCGCATGAAGTGGATGTTGGTCTGCGCCGGGATGTAGTCGATCAAAGGCATGTGCGGCGCACCTTCAGATGGGCAGCTTCGCCGGCCGCCGCCACTTCACCCAGTAGGCGATCATGAGCCGCGTCAGGGTATAGGCGGTGAACAGGGTGGTCAGAAGGCCGAGGATGTAGGTAACGGCAAAGCCGCGCACCGGACCCGACCCGCCCATGAGGAACAGGATGACCGCCGTGGCGAGTGAGGTGATGTTTGCGTCGAGGATGGTTCCCAGCGCGTTGACGAAGCCCTTGTCGATGGCCGAGATGGCGGATCGGCCTTCCCGCGCCTCGTCGCGCATGCGCTCGAAGATCACGACGTTGGAATCTACCGCCATGCCGATGGTGAGCACCACGCCGGCGATGCCGGGCAGCGTCAGCGTGGCGCCGAGCACCGACTGGAGCGAGAACATCAGGATGATGTGCACGGCGAGAGCGATGAGCGCGAACAGGCCGAACAGGCCGTAGACGGCGATCATGAACACCGCGACCATGCCGGTCGCTACATAGGCAGCGACCTTGCCGGCCTCGATGGAATCAGCGCCGAGGCTGGGGCCGACGGTGCGCTCCTCCACCACCTTGAGCGGGGCCGGCAGTGCGCCGGCGCGCAGCAGGATGGCGAGGTCATTGGCCTGCTGGACGGTGAACGCGCCGGAGATCTGGCCCGAGCCGCCGAGGATCGGCTCGCGGATCACCGGGGCGGAGATCACCTGATTGTCGAGCACGATGGCGAAGGGCCGGCCGACCGCCTCCTGCGAAACCGTGGCGAAGCGCTTGGCGCCGTTGTTGTTGAAGCGGAAGGAGACGATGGGCTCGCGCGAGTTCTGGTCGAAACCCGGCTGGGCGTCCACCAGGTCCTCGCCGGAGACGCGCACCTGCTTCTCCACCAGATAGGGCTGACCGTCCTGGCCCTTGAGCACTTCGGATTCCGGCGGCGCCCGTCCGTCCAGCGCCTGCTGCGGCGACATGGACTGGTCCACCATGCGGAAGGACAGCTTGGCGGTCTGGCCGAGCAGGTTCTTCAGCCGCTGCGGATCCTGCAGGCCGGGCACCTGCACCAGGATGCGATCGAGGCCCTGGCGCTGGATGTTGGGCTCCACCGTGCCGAGCTGATCGATACGGCGACGGATGATCTCGATGGACTGGTCCACCGCCGAGCGCATCTTGGCGTTGAGGCCGGCATCGGTGAGCTGCACGGTGACGAGGCCGTCGGCGGCTGACGAGACGGTCATGTCCATCTCGCCCGAGGAATTGCCGAACAAGGCGTTGGTGACCGGCGCGGCGAGCTTGCGCAGCTCGGTGACGGCCTTCTGCGTGTCGTTGGGATCACGCAGGCGGAGCGTCACGCTGGTATCGCGCAGCGCAAGGTTGGAATAGCCGATCTTCTGATCGCGCAGGACGCGGCGAACCTCGTCGCGGAGCTGCTCGGTGCGTTCCTTGCGGAGCGCCGGCCCGTCCACCTCCAGAAGGATGTGGGAGCCGCCCTGCAGGTCGAGGCCCAGCGTCACCCGGCTCGACGCCAGCCACGACGGCAGATGGGCGAGCGCGCTGGGCGGCAGCACGTTGGGCAGCGCGAACAGCATGCCGATGGCGATGGTGATGAGGATCGCCGCAGTCTTGAAACGGGAGAAGTGCAGCATGTCGCGCGCGGTCTTTCAGAAAGCGTGAGGCGGCCGGATCAACCGGCCGAGGCCTCGTCCTTGGCCGGTTCGCCCTTGGCGCGGACGGTGGCGATCTGCGAGCGCATCTGGCGGATGCGGACGTTGTCGGCGATCTGCAGCTCGACCTCGTTCTCGTCCACCACCTTGGTGACCTTGCCGACGAGGCCGCCGCCGGTGACCACCACGTCGCCGCGGCGCAGCGAGTTCACCATTTCCTGATGCGCCTTGGCCCGCTTCTGCTGCGGGCGCAGGATGAGGAAATACATGACCACGAAGATCAGCAGGAACGGGGCGAGCTGAATGAGCATGTCGGCCCCGCCGCCGGCTCCCGTGGCGCCTTGGGCGAAAGCGGGCGTGATGAACATCTCGATCCTCGTTCGTCTGTGAAGGGAATCCGCATATCGCCGGGGTCCGGCGAAGCGGCGGGACTATAGCGGCCGGCCCGTCGAATGCAAACGCGGGGCCGGTTCGTTCACGCAGCTGTTGAAAAGCGGGG
>JAEZMT010000295.1 GCA_023442085.1 Pseudomonadota bacterium
TCACGCCGGTCACGCCGCCATTCTTGTCCGCCCACTCCATGGCTTCCTTCATGTAGAGGGCGGTGCAGATGGCGGAGAGGTAGTGCACCGGGCGGTAAGCATTGCCCGACGGGTCGGAGATCTTGGAAATCTCCTTCGCCGTGGCGAGGCCGGGCGCCGAGCCGTTCCAGGTCACGGCGGTGCGCACCGGGAAGACGACGCCGTTCGCCGCCTCGCCGGCGGCCTTCATCGCGTTCTCGTCCATGCCCCACACGTTGCCGAGGAACTGCACGTCCACGCCGGCGGTCTTGCAGGCCTTCAGCACCGAGATGTTGGAGCCAGCGGTGTTGCCGAGATAGGCGTAGTTCGCGCCGGACTGCTTCAGCGTCAGGCACTGGGGCGTGTAGTCACCCGGGGTCAGGGCGAAAGTGATGGGATCGAGCACCTCGAAGCCCAGTTCCTTGGCGTATTCGGCCGCCGCTTCCTTGGGCGAGTTGGGATAGGGATGGTTGGCGCCCATGTGCACCCACTTGGGCTTGCCGGTCTTGCCCTTCTTCTTCCAGTCGTCGGCGGCCCACTGCACCATGGCGCGGGCGGCGTCCGAATAGGACGGGCCGTAGAAGAAGTTGAATGGCGCGGCGCGCTCGCTCTTGGCGTTCACCTTGCCCTTGGGATCGGTGAGGGAGGCCGAGTAGGAGCCGGAGAAATAGGGAATCTCCTCCTTGGTCACCATGCCCACCAGCGCTTCGGTGTCGGCGGTGCCCCAGCCCTGGATGGCGACCACCTTGTCGGTGCCGACCCACTTCTTGAAGGCGGCCAGAGCGCGGGGCACCTGGTAGCCGTATTCGTTGAAGTCGGAATTGATCTTCTTGCCGTTGACGCCGCCGTTGGCGTTGATCCAGGCGATGGTGTCCTGGATGCCCTGTCCGTAGGGCTGTCCCACGTCCGAGGTGCCGCCGGAATAATCGGCCAGATGGCCGATGTTGATCGACTGCGCGAGCGCAGGCGTCGCGGCGGCGAGCGCCAGCGCCGAGACGAGGGAGAGGGTCAGTCGCTTCATCTGTGGCTCCTTGGGTTTCCTCTTGCGCCGGGCGGTCTGCGCCGCCTCGGCTCGGGTTTCGTCGGGGACTGCAACGCGTCAGTAGGAGAAGGGGTAAAGCTTCCAGTAGGCCTTGATAAGGCGCCAGCGGTGGGCGAGCCCGTCCGGCTCGAAGATCAGGAACAGGATGATGGTGGCGCCGATCAGCATCTCGCGCATGTAGGTGATGCCATCCTTGAGGTGCAGCACCTGATCGATGACGCTGCCCGACAGGGCGGAGGCGAGCCAGCCGGTGGCCTCCGGCAGCAGCACCATGAACACCGTGCCCATCAGCGTGCCCATGATGGAGCCGAGCCCGCCAATGATGATCATGCCGAGGAACTGGATGGAGAACAGGATATCGAGCCCCTCCACCGACATGAAGCCCACATAGTGCGCGTAGAGAGCGCCACCGATGCCGGCATAGAAGGACGAGATGCCGAACGCCATGGTGCGGTACTTGGTGAGGTTCACACCCATCATCTCGGCGGAGAGATAATGGTCACGCACCGCGATCAGCGCCCGGCCGTCGCGCGAGCGCATGAGATTGGTCGCACCCACGTAGCCGACGACCACGAAGAAGAGCACGACGTAGAAATACTTGTCGTCGCCGGAGAGGTCGAAGCCGAACAGGGTAAAGGGCGCGGCCAAGGAGCCGTGGGTGCCCCCGGTGAACCATTCCGCACGCACGAAGAAGTCCTGCAGGATGAACTGGGCGGCGAGCGTTGCGATGGCGAGGTAGAGCCCCTTCACCCGCGCGGCCGGCAGGCCGAAGATGAGGCCTACCACCGTGGTCCACAGCCCGGCCAGTACGATGGCGAGCGGTACCGGTACGCCCTTGTCGGCGAGAAAGGCCGAGGCGAAGCCGCCGAAGCCGAAGAACACGGCATGGCCGATGGAAATCTGACCGGAGAAGCCGACTAGAATGTTCAGCCCCAGCGCGGCGATGCCGAGATAGCCGATCTGGATCATCAGGGAGAGCGCGTAACGCGAGGCGAACAGCGGCGCGCAGCACAGGGCCACGATGGCGAGGATGACGAAGATCAGCGTCAGCCGCGTCTGGAAGATGGTCTGGTCGGCCCGGTAGCTGGTGCGGTAGTCGCCGCACGGCCGCATGGTGGAGATCGCCATGGCCTCAGACCCTCTCGATGTCGCGGGTGCCGAACAGCCCGTAGGGCTTGATCATCAGGATGATGATCAGGGCGTAGAAGGGGATGATCTCGTAGAGATTGCCCCACTTCAGATACTGGCTGTCCACGTACTGGCCGAGGTTTTCAAGAAGCCCGACGATGAGGCCGCCCACCACCGCGCCGAACACGCTGTCAAGGCCGCCGAGGATCACCGCCGGGAACACCTTGATGCCGAAGTAGGAGAGCGCGGACGACACGCCGTTGACGATGCCCACCACCACGCCGGCGACCGCCGAGACCGCTGCCGAGATGCCCCAGGACAGGGCGAACACCTGCCGCACCGAGATGCCGAGGGACTGCGCCACCTGCTGGGAAAAGGCGGTCGCTCGCATGGCGAGGCCGAGGCGCGAATATTTGAAGAACCAGGCGAAGCCGGCCATGATCGCGAGGCTGACGCCGGTGGACATGAGATAGGCCGTCTGCACCTGCAGACCCAGGATATTCACCTGCGCCACCGGGAAGATGGGCGGGAACGGCTGGGCGAAGGTGCCGAACATCCACTTCATCAGTGCCTGGAAGAAGATGGAGAGGCCGATCGTCACCATGATGACCGAGATGATGGGCTCGCCGATGAGCGGCCGCAGCACCACCATCTGCACGGCGATGCCGAACACCATCATGAAGCACACCGCGATGATGAAACCCCAGAAGAAGGGGATGTTCCACGCCGTGAGCAGCCACCAGCAGGTCCAGGCGCCGATGAGCAGGAACTCGCCCTGGGCGAAGTTCACCACCTGCGAAGCCTTGTAGATGAGCACGAAGCACATGCCGACGACGCCATAGAGCGTGCCGATGATGAGCCCGTTGATGATGAGCTGAAGCAGGAGCTGGGATTGCATCAGACGGGCTCCCTCGCGATGAAGTTCAAACGGAAGACGCCCATCACGCGGCCCTCCTCTTGCCGTCGTCCTTCACCGGCGGCGGGGCACCGAGGTCGATGACGTCAAGCTTGGTCTTGATGCGCTGGCGGGTGCCGTCCTGGAAGGTGATGGTGGTGTCCACGTCGATCACCTTCTGGCCCTCGTACATGGCGTCGATGATGGTTCCGTAGCGCTCGTTGATGACGCCGCGGCGCACCTTGCGGGTGCGGGTCAATTCGCCGTCGTCGGCGTCCAGCTCCTTGTAGAGGAGGAGGAAGCGGCCGATGCGCTGCTTCTCGGCCAACGTCTTGTTCACCGCTTCCACTTCCTTCCTCAGAAGCGCGATGACTTCGGGCTTGGCGGAAAGATCGGTATAGGTGGTGAAGGCGATGCGGTTCTTCTCCGCCCATTTCGAGACGATGGAGAAGCGGATGCAGATGAGCGCGGCGAGGCTGTCGCGCCCGTCGCCCAGCACCACGGCTTCGGCCACGTAGGGCGAGAACTTGAGCTTGTTCTCTATGTATTGCGGCGAGAAGCGATCATTGTGCGAGGTTTTCGCCATGTCGCGGATACGGTCGATGACGACGAGATGGCCCTTCGTGTTGAAGTAGCCGGCATCTCCGGTACGCATCCAGCCCTCTTCGGCGAAGGACTTCCTGGTCTCTTCGTCGTTGCGGAAGTAGCCGGTGAACATGTTTCCGTGGCGCGTGACGACCTCGCCGAGCCCGTTGGGGTCGGGATCGTCGATGCGGATCTCGACGCCCTTGAACGGCACGCCCACCGTGTCGAAATCCACGTCCTTCTCCGTGTGCAGCGTATAGGCGCCGAGCAGCTCGGTCTGGCCGTAGAGCTGGCGCATGGGCACGCCCAGCGCGAGGAAGAAGCGGAAGGTGTCGGGCCCGAGCGCCGCGCCGCCGGTGCAGGCGGACTTCAGGTGGGAAAAGCCGAGGCGGTCGCGTAGCGCGCGGAACAGGATGAAGTCGGCGAGGGGCGAGCGGCGGCCTTCGTCCAGCGCCTTGAGGCCGAGCTTCATGCCGAGGTCGAACATGGCCCGCTTGAGGGCGGAGGAATCCATCATGCGCGAGCGCACGTCCGCGGCGATCTGCTCCCACACGCGGGGTGCGAACAGCACGAAGGAGGGGCCGATCTCCCGCATGTCGGCCATCAGCGTCTCCTGCTCCTCCACGAAGTTCACCTTCATGCGGGAGATGAGCGCCTGACCGAAGGCGTAGATCTGCTCCATGATCCACGGCATCTGCAGAACACTGACGTATTCGTCGGTGGCGAGCCTTGGGTCCATGTCGAGATAGGCGCGGCAGTGCCGCAGCAGCGCGCCCCCAGTGAGCATGGCGAGCTTGGGATGGGAGGTGGTGCCCGACGTGGTGCACAGGATAGCGACATCCTCGCCCTTGCCGGCATCCACGAGGCGGTCATAGGCGGCGGCATCGCGCGCGGCCACTTCGGCACCCCTCGCCTCCAGCTCCTTCAGCGAGATCAGGCGCGGGTCGTCGTATTTCCGGATGCCGCGCGGGTCGGAATAGACGATGTGCCGGACGGTGGGGATCTTCTCCTCAAGGGAGAGCAGCTTGTCCACCTGCTCCTCGTCCTCGGCGAAGATCACGGCCACGTCCGCATAGGTGACGAGATAGGCCACCTCGTCGGCGAGCGCGTCGCGGTAGATGCCGAGGGACATGCCGCCCAGTGCATGGGCCGCGATTTCGCCCATCAGCCATTCCGGGCGGTTGTCGCCGATGAGGCCGACCACGTCGCCACGGGCAACGCCCAGCGTGCCGAGGCCGAGGGTCATGTCGCGCACGCGGGTCGCGACCTCGCCCCAGGTGTAGGAAATCCAGATGCCGAGATCCTTCTCGCGCAGCCACGTCTCGTCGGCATGGGCCTTCGCGTGGAGCCGCAGCAGTTTCGGCAGGGTGTCGTGGACCGTAACGTCCGGATAGGCGGGAACGGGAGCCATGGTGCGCCTCAGCCTTGCCGCATTATGCGGACACGGCGGCGGGCGCCGCCTCTTCGATCTCAAGATCCTCCTCACCGAGGTAGGCCTTGCGAACGTGCGGATCGGCCAGCACGGCGGAGGGCTCGCCTTCCACCAGCTTGCGACCGAAGTCGAGCACCATCACCCGGTGGGAGATGTCCATCACCACGCCCATGTCATGCTCGATCATGATGATCGTCATGCCCCATTCCTCGT
>JAEZMT010000296.1 GCA_023442085.1 Pseudomonadota bacterium
GCCGCCGAGCCCCATGTGACAGCCATCGTCAGGGGCGAGGGCGAGGAGACTGCCCGGCACCTCATGGTGGCTCTGGCATCCGGCACGCCGCTCGCCGACATCCCCGGCATCGCCTTTCGCGACGCCACCGGCCCGCGCGCCACCCCGCCCGCGCCGATGATCCAGAATCTGGATGCCTACCGGGTCGGCTGGGAGCTCATCGATCACGCCCGCTATTCCTACTGGGGCGGCCTCCGGGCCGTGGTGGTCCAGTTCTCGCGCGGCTGCCCGCATCCCTGCACCTATTGCGGCCAGCGCGGCTTCTGGAGCCGCTGGCGCCACCGCGATCCGGTGCTGTTCGCCAAGGAACTGGCGCGGCTCCACCGCGATCACGGCGTGAAGGTCATCAACTTCGCCGACGAAAACCCCACTTCATCGAAGAAGGCCTGGCGGGCCTTTCTGGAGGCGCTGATCGTGGAGGAGCTGGACCTCGTGCTCGTCGGCTCCACCCGTGCCGACGACATCGTGCGCGATGCCGACATCCTCCACCTCTACCGCAAGGCCGGCTGGGTGCGCTTCCTCCTCGGGCTGGAGAATACGGATGCGACGACTCTCGCCTTGATCCGCAAGGGCGGCGGCATCGACACGGATCGCGAGGCGATCCGCCTGCTGCGCCGCCATTCCATCCTCTCCATGGCCACCTGGGTGGTGGGCTTCGAGGAGGAGACCGACCGCGACCACTGGCGCGGCCTGAGGCGCCTCCTCGCCCACGATCCGGACCAGATCCAGATGCTGTACGTGACGCCACATCGCTGGACGCCCTACTACCGGCTCGCAGCCGAGCGGCGGGTGATCGAGCCCGATCGCCGCCGCTGGGACTACAAGCACCAGGTGCTCACCACGCGCCACATGCCGGCGTGGCGGACGCTTGCCTGGGTGAAGCTCACCGAGGCGGTGCTGCAATTGCGGCCGAAGGCGCTCCGGCGCACCTTTCTGGAGCGCGACGCGCGCCTGCGCCATGCGATGCGCTGGTACACCAGGATCGGGCGGCGGGTGTGGCCGCATGAGATCGTCGGCTTCCTGCGCTGTCCCCCGCGCGACACCGGCACGACGGTCGCGGACATGTGGGGGCCGCCGCAGGACCGGGAGGAATATGCGATGGCGCCCTCGCCACGCAGGCCGGCGGAGGCGCGCGAACCCGCATGAGGCCCCGCCTTCACCGCCCTTCCGCACCCACCAGCGCGCGGAAGAAGGCGGCGAGGCGTGCCTTGAGGGGGAGCGCGTCGGCCACCTCCTGCTCGAAGGCGGCGAAGGCGGCATCGAGGCGGGCGCGCTGGCGGGCCTTTTCCGGCGGCGGGAGGAAGGCCTTGTCGATGGCGGTTTCGGCGAACACCTTCAGCCGGCGATAGCCAAGGCCGTGGTCCTGCGAGGCGCGCAGATATTCGTTGGTGAGGTCGATGCGCGAGACGCCCGCGTCGTCGGTGGCGAGCGTCACCGGCACGCCGGCCGAGAGATAGGTGCGGATGGGGTGGCGGCGGGCGCGCACGCCGAGGATCACGTCCGAGGAGGTGAGCGCGATCTCGATGGCGACGCCGCGCGCCTTCAGCTCGGCGAGCAGCCCGTCCATGTCGCGCTCGAAGCCGATGGCGGTGCCATGGCCGATGCGCCGCGCGCCCGCCGTCTCCACCGCGTCGCGGATGTGGAAATCGAGGTCCGGGGGAGGAACGAGGCCGATCCACAATTCGCCGGCATGGAGCGCCACCGGCACGTCCTTGCCGGCGAGGAAGCCGATCCACTGCATGTGGGTGCGATAATCCTGCCGCGCCGTGCGGTAGTCCTCCGGACCGACATAATTGAAGCCGGCCACGATGTCCGGCATCGCGCGCACCAGCGCCGCCGACACCGCCGTCTGGGCGAACACCTCGGCCGGCGCACCATTGCGGTTCACCTGCGCGATGTAGCGGAAATCGACGCCGCAGCCGGGGCGAGAAGCGTCCGCCGCGCAGCCGCGCAGCGCCTCCACGCGGGCGACGAGGGCCTTGATGTCCTCAACCCGGCGGCGGACCACGTCCGCCAATCCGGCCGCCTCGAGCGCCGCCAGCATGGCCTTGGGATCGCGCTCCGCGCCGATGGCCTGCCCGAGGCGGCGGCGATCGTCGCCCTCGATCAGCGTCACCATCAGCTCGGCATATTGCACGTTCTCGGCGCGGTACTGGCGCAGCTGGTCCACCGTCATCTCGGCGGTGCGCTCCAGGGTGCGCGTCCAGTCCGGGCCGCCGGCGGCGGGATTGAACTTGGAGAAGGAGGCGAAGAACTGGTCGTGGCCGGAGGGCACCTGAGGGGTGGGCACGAACCAGCGCATGGACAGCGCATCCACCAGCAGGTCGAAGGTGGTCTGGCCGCGCCAGCCGGCCACCGCGTCTGCGATGGGGACGACCTTCGGATCGGCGCCGCAGGGCTTTTCCGCGCTCGCGTCGGCGGGCGGGGACAGGATGTTCATGGCCACGGGATCGAGGCACAGGCCATCCTTGATGGCCCAGGCGATCAGCCGCTCGGCATAGACCGCGCCGGAGAGGTGGGTGTGCAGGTCGCCGCCCTTGGGCATGCGGTGCAGGAAGGCGCGCTGGCGGTTGGGCTCCGGCCGCATCCGCTCGAACTGCGCGGCGGTGAGCGCCTCGGGCAGACGGCTGGCGACGACGGCGGCCCGGATGGCGACAAGCGCCGCGATCAGGACGAACGCGGCGATCAGGATGCGGCGACGCAACAGGGCCTCCGGGGCGCGGATCTCAACTCGGGCGTGACCCTAGAGAGCCGCCGCGCGGCTGGCAACGCGCGAGGGTTTCCCCCTCAGCTCTTGGCCAGCCCGGCGAGCACCTTGTCGACGCCGGTGACTCCCACCTTAACATTCACCTGCCGGCCGTCCTGCAGGCGGAACGAAATGGTTGCCTCCTTGGCGGCGGAGAGCTCCTTGGAGAGCGCCGCGTCATAGGCGATGCTCGCCTCGCACTCGGTGCCGTTGCACCACTGGTACGCGAGCTTGCGGGTGTTCTGGCCGAGCACCAGATCCACGCCGTCGCGCACGATCACGCCGGTGGGCGTGGTGATGGCGATGGTGGGAACATCCTTGCCGTCCTTGCCGATCTTCCACACCACCACGACGCGCTTGGACTGGTTGTCGGTGATGCGCAGCACGGCGAAGCAGGTCTTCTTGCCGGTCTTGGCGCCGGCCGCAGGGGGCAGCTCCTGGCAGGTGAGCACCCAATTGTCGAACGACTGGGTCTCGGTCTTCACCGGGCCGGCAGGGGCGGCGGGCGCAGCGGCCGGCGGCTGGTTCTGGGCGGAACGGGTCTGCGCCTGAGCCTGCTGGGTCTGTGCCACGGTCACCGCGCCCGTGTCCTCGGAGAACAGGACGGCGAAAGGAGTGGCGGCAAGCAGCGCGGCGATCGCGAGAAAGGGGCCGGTGCGAAACGAGCCGGTGCGGGACGGACGGGGAAGATTCACGAGACGCCTCCGTGGACGAAGACCCGGGGACAGAAGGAATCGGGACCAGAAAAACGGGGAACCTGAATGCCGATCTTGCGGATGCGCGGCCGGTGGGCCCGGTTCCGCGCGCCCCGCTTGCCGGACCGGAAGGATGGGACGGCGGGACGCGAAAGCCAAGCGCTGTTCAAGCGTTCCGGCGGCCTTGTCCCCCGGAGAAGAAACGGGCGGCGCACCGTGAGGCACGCCGCCCGCGGGACTGATCGAGGATCAGGCGCAGATCACCACTGGTAGCGCAGACCGCCCTTGGCGCTGCCGGCCGTGTAGTTGTCGCCGAACTTCACATCGGCATTCACGAAGCTGTTCCAGCCCGAGTCCTTGGCGAAGACATTGAAGCCGACACCCACTTCTCCGAACAGGCCGTCGAAATTGTCGACGGTGCTGAAGGGCACGCCCGGATTGAAGAGGGTGACCGCGTTGTCGCCGAGGAACTCGTACCAGACCCGGCCGGTCAGGCTCGCCTGCACCCGGTAGGTGGCAGCGTCGTAGACCTGGCCGCCGACGCGGGCGCCGAGGCTGCCCCGCAGGCTGTCGTTGTTGCCGAAGTCCACGAAGGTGGCGCCGGCGATGTTGAGGTTGGAGATGTTGGTGTTGACGTAGGACAGGGTGGCGAGGCCGTCGAGGAACCCGCCGTTGCCCCAGGTGTAGAGGCGGTAGCCGGTGTCGAGGGCGAAGCCGACGTTCCGGGCGTCCGTGGACTGGCCGAAGTAGCCGATGCCCGCGAGCGTCGGCGCGTTGTAGTCCATGGAGAGGAAGTCGGCCTTCACCAGGGCGTCGAAGTACCAGTTGCCGGTGATGTAGGTGGCATAGGCACCGACCGTCCCGCCGGAGTAGTCCGCCGAGGTGGGCGAGTTGCTGAAGTTCAGGTTGGACCCGACGAAGCCGCCGAGGACACCGAACACCACCGCGTCGTTGGAGGCGAAGACGTTCTCCTTGCCGAAGTCGACGCCGGCCATGAAGCCGTAGATGTTCTGGTTGTAGCCGGTGTCGAACCCGTAGATGCCGCCGCCGCCAGCGAAGGTGTTGGAGGCATCACGCGAGCCCCAGCTGCCGATCACCTTGCCCCAGATGCCGGGGGTGACGGAGGCGGGATCGCCGTTGATGGTCTTCACGCCTTCCTTGGTGACGAGCTGCGTGGGCGTGCCCTGCAGGTAGGTGCGCAGGTCGGCCTGGCGGTCGAGCCACACGCCGGTGGTCTCGTGCCAGATGGCCTGGGCGCCGGTGACGAGCTTGGGCAGTTCGAAGGCTTCCTGGTCCGGCAGGCCGATCAGGTACTGGTCGTTCCCGATGACCGTGAGGTCGTAGAAGAAGAAGCCCTTGTCGATCACGCCGCCGAACTTCGGCGCGTAGTTGGTGGAGGCCGGATCGATGTAGAAGCTGTTCGGGTTGGTGGTGCCCGCCGCGCTCTGCACATCCACCACGCGGATGCCGGCGAGGTTGAAGGCGCCGGGGCCGGCGTTCACGTCGTTGATGACGAGGCCGGTCGAGCCGGTCGTGACGAGGCCGGCGATTTCCAGGCCGTTCACGTCAAGTCCACCCACCGCGAGCTGGTCCGAGGTGGAGCCGGCCGCGCCGAGGAAGCTGTCGAGGCCGACCCGGCTGTTGCCGACGCCGTTCCAGGTGCCGCTCACGTAGGTCACGTCGCGGGCGCCGTTGAAGGCGATCTGGCCGGGCACCTCGTCGATCATGGTCAGCAGACCCGCCTGAAGGAAGAGCGGGTCGCCGTTGTTGAAGGTCTCCAGGCTGAAGAAGTTGGTGGTCTCGGCCACCGAGCCCTGCAGCGCCGTGACGACGCGGCCGGAGTTGTTCACGGTGTCGTTGCCGGCACCGAAGAAGTTGTTTCCGACCGTGACCCAGGTGTTCGACGACAGGTTGTTGAAGGTGTCGTCGTTGCCGGTGAGGCCGATGCGGCCGACGATGGTGCCCTCGTTGGTGATGGTGGTGGCACCGCCGTCGGTGTCGATGACGATGTCGCTCGCCGCCACGATCAGGCCCGGCAGGTTGTTGCCGCCGGTGTAGCTCCAGGAGCTGACCAGCGTGCCGGCGCCCACGTTGATGATGGTGCCGTCGTCGCTGTTGACCGAGATCACCGCCTCGCCCCAGCTCTTGCCGGAGCCGATGACCGCATTGTTGGTGCCGATGTTCACCGTGGCGAAGTCGGCCTCGAAGATGCGAATGGCGTTGCCGACGCCGGTCTGGTCGGCGTCGCCGCGGATCAGGCTGAGGTCGGAGGTGGTGACGGTGACATTGTCCCAGCCGCCGGCCCGGATGCCCTTGTCGTTGGCGACGACCGAGGAGTTGAGGCCGGTGGTGACGAAGATGTCGTTGCCGGCGCCGAAGGCGAAGTTGGTCGCGGTCAGGCCGTCATCGCCCGCGGCCACGGTGCTCGAGGAGCCGGTGGTGAGGAAGATGTCGCCGGAGCCCGCGAACTTGTTGGCCACGATGCCGTCGCCGCCCGCCGTGACGCCGCTGGCGAGGCCGGTGGTGACGGTCACGTTGCCGGTGGCGCCGATGGACTGGGCGTCGATGCCGTTGCCGGAGGTGGTGATGCCGCTGGTGATGCCGGTCGTGACCACCACGTCGCCCGTGCCGCCGAACCGACCGGCGAAGATGCCGCCCGCAGTGGCGTTGATGGCCGACAGCGTGCCGGTGGTGACCGTCACGTTGCCCGTCCCCAGGGTCTTGGAGGCGATGACGCCGAAGTCCTGGGCGGTGATGGTGGTGAGACCCGCCTGAGCCACGTTCACGTCGCCGGTGCCGAAGATGGCGTTGGCCTCGATGCCGTTGGCGGTGGTGGAGGTGATATTGGCGTTGGCGTTCACCTGCACCGTGCCGTCGCCGGCCTTCAGGATGAAGATGCCGTTGTCGGTGGCGGAGATGGCCGCGTTGTTGGTCACCGTCACGTTGCCGGCGGTCAGCGCCGCCGCGAGCACCTGGATGCCCTCGTCGCCGGCGGTGATGGTGCCGTTGGTGGTGATGGTGATGTCGCCGCCGCCCAGCTGGGCCACCGAGATGCCGTCGTCGCCGGCATTGATGGTGCCGAGGGCGGTGGTGTTGATGGTGATGGGCGTCTCGCCGAAGGCGATGGCGAGGATGCCGTCGCCGCCGGTCGCCGCCTGGTTCAGGCCGCCCACCGCCGCGTTCACGTCGATGGTGGTCGGGCCGTCGCCGAGCTTGAAGGTGAGGATGCCGATGCCGTCGGACTTGATGGTGCCGCCGGCGTTGACGTTCACGTCGATGGCGCCGTTGCCGATGTTGGCGCCGACGATGCCGATGGTGGTCGCCTGGACCTCGGCGTTGACGTTCACCGTGGCGGTGCCCGAGCCGATGGTCAGCGCGCCGCCGCCCACCGCCGGCGGATCGATCACGCCGTTGATGGTCAGGGTGGCGTTGCCGGTGCCGCCGGCGATGGCGGCCGCGCCGATGAAGCCGCCGGGCGCGACGGAGACCTTCTGGTTCACCGTCACGTCGGCGTTGCCGCCGGTGTTGAAGCCGATGACGCCCGCGACCGCGGCGTTGACCGTGCCGTCGGTGACCACGGTCACCTGCTGGCCCGCGCCGATGTTGCCGCCGAGGACACCGATGCCGTTGGCCGAGGTGACCGCCGCCTTGGTGTTAACGTCCACCGTGCCACCGTCGCCGATGGAGAGGGCGCCGACGCCGAGGAGGTCACCACTCACGGTGCCTTCGGTGAGGACCTTCACGGCGTTGTTGTTGCCGAAGGCGAGGCCGGCGACGCCGAAGCCGTCCGCCGAGGTGACCGCCGCCTTGGTGTTGATGTCCAGCGAGCCGCCGGTGGCGCCGAGGATGCCGCCGACGCCGAGCAGGCGGCCGGAGACGTCCTTCTCGGTGGTCACCGCGACGGTGTTGGGGCCAGCGCCGATGGCGCCGCCGAACACGCCGAAGCCGTCCGCCGAGGTCACGGTGTCCTTGGTGAGGACGGTGACGGTGTTGGTATCGCCGAGCGCCAGCGCGCCGACGCCGAGGTAACGGCCGGTGACCGCCTTGTCGGTGGTCACGTCGATGGTGTTGGAGCCGAAGCCGAGGGCCGCGACGCCGAAGCCGTTGGCGCTGTCCACCGTGTCCTTGGTGAGGACGGTGAGGCTGCCGCCCGTGCCGCCGACGACGCCGCCGACGCCCAGGAGATCGCCCGCGACCGCCTTCTCGGTGGTCACCGAGACAGTGTTCGGGCCGGCGCCGATGGCACCGCCCAGCACGCCGAAGCCGTCGGAGGAGGTCACCGTGTCCTTGGTCAGGACGGTGACCGTGTTCTGGTCGCCGAGCGCGAGGGCGCCGACGCCGAGGTAGCGGCCGGTCACCGCCTTGTCGGTGGTGACGTTGATGGTGTTGGAGCCGAGGCCGAGGGCCGCCACGCCGAAGCCGTTGGCGCTGTCCACGGTGTCCTTGGTCTCGACGGTGAGGGTGCCGCCCGTGCCGCCGATGATGCCGCCCACGCCGAGCAGGTCGCCGGAGACCTGCTTCTGGGTGGTGACGTTCACCGTGTTGGCGCCGGTGCCGATGGAGCCGCCCAGCACGCCGAAGCCGGAGGCCGAGGTGACCTTGGCCTGGGTCTCGACGTTCACCGTGGTGCCGCCCCCGCCGAGGTTCAGCGCGCCGACGCCGAGCAGGTCGCCGGAGACTTCCTGCTGGGTGGTGACGTTGATGGTCTGGCCGGTGCCGAGGCCGAGGGCCGCGACGCCGAAGCCGTCGGAGGAGGTCACCTTGTCCTCGGTGACGATGGTGAGGCTGGAGCCGGCGCCGCTGATGAGGCCGCCGACGCCGAGGAAGGTGCCGTCCACCTGCTCGCCGGTGGTGACCGTCACCACCGAGCCGTCGCCGAGGCCGGCACCGACCACGCCCGCGCCGCCGGAGGTGACGGCCGCGGTGGTGGTGACGTCCACGTTGCCGTTGGCACCGATGGAGAAGCCGCCCACGCCGAGCAAGCCGGAGTTGATGGCACCGGAGGTGGAGACCTTCACCACCTGGTTGGTGCCGATGCCGCCGCCCAGCACGCCGATGCCGTCATTGGTGATGGCGGCGGAGTTCTTCACGTCCACGGTGGTGGCGATGCCGGTGGTGTTGTCGCCGATCACGATGCCGCCGACGCCCAGAAGGCCGCCGGTGATGGCACCGGTGTTGGTGACCTTCACCTGGCCCTCGTTGCCGGCGACCAGGCCGGCAACCGCGGCACCCTGGGTGCTGATGGCGCCGGAATTGGTGACGTTCAGGGTGCCATTAGCGCCGCCGATGACGCCGATCACGCCACCGATATCGGCGTTCACCGAACCCTGGTTGTTGACCGTCACGGTGTGACCGTCGCCGAAGGCGAGGCCCGCCACGCCGATGCCGGAATTGTTCAGGATCGCGCCGGAGTTCTGCACGTCCACCGTCGTGCCGGTGCCCGGGCCGATCGCCACGCCCGCGACGCCGAGGAAGCCGCCGGAGATGGCGCCGCCGTTGGTCACGGACACGTTGGTGCCGGCGCCCGAGCTGTCGAGATCGATCGCCGCGCCGAGCACGCCGATGCCGCCGGTCTGGATGGCGCCGATGTTGCTGACCGTCACCGTCTCGGTGCCGGTGCCGTCGCCCACCACGACGCCGCCGACGCCGAGGAAGCCGGCCTGCACCACCGCGAGGTTGCTGACGTTCACGTCGTTGCCGTTGCCCACCGCGAGGCCCAGCACGCCGACCTGGTAGTCCTCGACCACGCCCTTGTTCTCGACATTCACGTCGAGGCCGGCGTTGTTGTTGCCGACCTTGATGCCGGCGACGCCGATCAGCGGGGTGGCGCCGACGGTGGATTCCACCGTGGCGCTGTTGTCCACGTCCACCCGCCCGTCGCCCACGTTCAGGGCGAGGACGCCGATGAGGTCGGCGTCGATGTTGCCGGCCGTGTTGGTGGTGGCGGTGCCGTTGCCGATGGCGACCGAGGCGACGCCGATCAGCGGCGGATCGATCACGCCGGAGAAGTTGACCGTGGCATTGCCGTTGTTGGCGATGGCGCCGACGCCGACGAGGCCGCCCGACGCCACCTCGACGGTGCCGTTGGTGGTCACGTTGACATTGCCGTCGGTGTTGAAGCCGAGCACGCCGCCCGCGGTGCCGGAGACGCTCTGCGTCTCGACATCCACCGTGCCGCCGGTGCCGATGGAGCCGGCGATCACGCCGAACCCGCCGGTGGCGTCCACGTTGTCGCGGGCATCGACCGACACCGTGTTGCCGGTGCCGATGCCGACCGCCAGGATGCCGTTGCCGTTGCCGGCCGTCACATTGTCCCTGGTGGTGACGTCGACGTTGGCCGCGCCGGTGCCGACCGCGGAATTCCAGGTGGAGGGATCGGCCGGGTCGAAGCCGGTGAAGTCGCCGACGCTGGCGCCGAGGGCGAAGACGCCGTTGCCGTTGGTGCCTTCCACGTCGCCGGAGACGTTCACCGTGGTGTTGGCATTGCCGTTCAGGCTGCCCGCGAGGGCGAAGATGCCGTTGGAGCCGCCGGTCACGTCGGCCGAGCCCTGGACGGTGGTCGTGGCGGTGTTCGGTCCGCCGGAGACCGGGGCGGTGATGGCGGAGGCGAAGATGCCGGCGCCCGTGCCGCCGATCACCGAGCCGCCGTTCGCGGTCACGGTGGTGGTGGCGTCCACGCCGATGCCGCTCAGGCCGACCGAGGTGGCAGTGGCATTGATGCCATTGGTGCCGCCCTGAACGAAGGTGCCGCTGGTGGTGACCGAGGAGACGGCCGGGATCTGCGTGCCGCCGAGGGAGAAGCCCACGGCGGTGGCGTTGATGCCGTCGCCCGAGGTGCCCATCGCGGTGCCGCCGACGAACCGCAGGTCGAGGTCGGTGCCGGTGGCGGCGACGCCGTTGGTGCCGCCCATGAAGAAGGAATTGTTGGCGGTGAGGTTCACTTCCTGGCCGAGGAAGTTGGCGCCGGAGCCCGAGGTGCCGCTGAAGAAGCCGCCGTTCGTGGTGGTGTTGATGGTGCCGAGGGCGTTGAAGTTCAGGCCGTTGGTGCCGCCGCTGACGAAGGCAGCTGGCGTGGAGGTGAAGGTGATGTCGCCCAGGGTGGAGGTGAGGTTGATGCCGTTGCTGCTCGCCTCGGTTCCGGTCGCCGTGCCGGCGAAGCCGGTCATGGTGATGTTGCCGACCGCCGCGGTGGCGCTGATGCCGTTGTCGCCGCCCGTCGCCGTACCAGTGAAGTTGTTCGCGGTGATGTTGCCGGTGGTGGCGAAGAGCTGGATGCCGTTTCCGGTCGTGCCTGTAGCCGAACCGGAGAAGTTGTTCAGCGTGATGCTGGTGCCGGCGTTGTACACAATGCCGTTGGCGTCGCCGGTGAAGGTCGCGGCGGTGTTGTTGCTAGTGATCGAGGTCAGAGTACCGACGTTCAGGGCGGTTCCGCTCGGCGCGGTCTGGACGATGACGCCAGCACCGGCATTGACCGTCGTGCTACCGAAGATGTTGTTGTTCGAGAAGCCGTTATTATCGGTGCCGGTGCAGTCCACCGTCACATTCGGAAAGCCCGCGCTGGAGCACGCCGCATCCGCCGTCCCCGGCTGGATCACGCTCGCCAGAACCGTCGCCAGCGCGGAGCTGAGGAGGAGCGCTCGTGCCCGGCCGCGGGTTACGGAGCCTCCCTTGGCGGAGGACCGAACATGCGCGCCAGACAGGATGGTGCCGCCCGAATTGACCATCTTCACCCCCAACATGCAGCGGCAGGAGGAGCCCTCCGCCGGCCTGAACGTGTTTGGGCCGCCACAATCTGCGACCATTGGTTGTGGAGCGATTTTCACACTCCTCGAACTGAGGCGAACTTACCCATGGTCTGCAATCACCTCTCCGCAAGACGCGACTCATCACTGCTCAAAAAACGAAATGCTTCATATTCACGTGAGGTGTTGCACTTTTGCCATGTCGGCAAATTTCACGGAGATTCAGATATTTAACCCATTTCCATGCTCCGAGCGGTTGCGGGCAACCGCTCTACGGTCAAGGCCAAGACAGAATATTGAACGGTACTTCGGTAGCTAGAGTTGCATTTAGACTCTGTTTGCTCTGTTGTTGCGCCGGCTGGGCAAGGGGCGGAAACCAGAGATGGAGGACTATCTAAAGATTTCGCAGACGCAATATTTAAGTATTCATGATTGCTCTGCGTCAAATTCACAGCTTCATCATGCGCGGTTGCAAGGTGGCATCGCAGTGGCGCCCAAGGTCAAGTCCGCTCAGGACGGGCTAAGTTTGCGCCAGACGCTATTGCCGAATGTGGCCATTATTTGTGCGACAGCGCCACAATTGGGCGCCCTGCGTGTCGCCGCGCTGGAGCTGCCACTCATTGTGGCCGGGCGAGCCACCGAATCCGTAACACTGGCCGTCGATCAGGAGCCGCCCCGCGATATACCCGCGAACGCCTCCTTCCTCGCCACCGTCCGCAACCGCGCGGACATCCGCTTTCCGGGCGGCACGCTGTTTCTGGTGGCAGCCCCGCAGCGGGGCCCGATCATGGGAGAAACCGGCGGGAGCCTGTCCACCGCGCCGGACGAATCGGTGGACCTGCTCATCACGCAGGCACAATCCATCGTTGGACGCGATCTGCCGCCGGCTCTGGCCCGGGCGTGCGAGGCGGGATTGCTGGCGCTGCTTTCGGTTGCGCGCGAGCGCGAGGATCACGGGGCCGTCGATGGCGACCCGCTGTTCCGCGACATTCTCGCCGACATCGCCGCCAACTGCCGCCAGCAGGATTACGGGGTCGCCCAGGTCGCCCAGCGCTACAAGCTGAACGTGCGCACGCTCCAGAAGATGTTCCAGAAGCACGGCACGACGATCCGCGAACACATCACCGCCGCCCGCCTGAAATACGCGGGCGCGGCCCTGCTCGATCCCGCCAATGCTGGAAAGAAGGTATCGGACATTGCGTTCGAGGCCGGCTTCAACGACATCGCCACCTTCAACCGCCTGTTCCGTCGCACCTTCGGGCGCGCGCCCTCCGCCTTCAGGACAGAGGCGAATCAGGCGGCGGCCGGCGTTGCCCGCGCCGAGCAGGCGGATATCGGCGACATCGCCTGAGCGCTTCCGGGCCGCTCCACGACCCGCGGCGCCTCACGGCTCATCCCTGCGATTCAAGGGCCTCGCGGCGGCGGCGGACGGCGGCGGCCAGCGCGTCCAGGGCGGGATCGCTGACGCCGTGCCCCGCCAGCCCCTCGCAGGTCGCGAACAGATACTCGGCCGCAGAGCCGATGGCGCCGCGCGCGGTGGCGAGCCGCTCCACCACCTCGTCCTCGCTCAGCCCGCCGGCATAATGCGGGTTGGCGCGGTCCATGGTGAAGGCGATGGCGCAGCCGATCTCCCCGCCGTCCGGATCGGTGACCTCCAGCCAGCGCGGCACATAGGCGCCGGAGAGCATCTCGCGCCGCCACAGGAGGGAGAGTTCATGCTCCAGCCCTTCCTCCGGCAGGCGGAAGGCGACGCCGGTGCAGTCGCCGCCCGAATCAAGGGCGAGCGTGAGGCCGGGATGGGCGCGGGAGCCCCGCCCCACCACCGTCTCAAGGCAGAAGGCCCGATGCCAGCCGTCGATGCGGCCGACCCGGCACGCCTCCACCCGCACGGTGGGGTTCCAGATCAGCGAGCCGTAGGCGAAGAGCCAGACCGGTCCGTCCGGCCGCGCCGCCAGCGTGGCCCTGAGCGAGGCGGCGCGTTCGGCCGCCGTGAGCACGGCCAGATCCGGCGCGTCGCGCGCGACCAGCGCGTCAATGCCGCCGGCCTCGATGAGTTCGCGGGTAAGAGCATGCATCTTCATGGCTGCCCCTATTTAAGCAGGAACCGCGCCAATTCCCATGCCCCTCGCTTCGCACCGCCAGGACGGGCACACCGACCTTCCCATGATACCTCAGCCGCCCTCCCACCGGTATGTCGGTGGGCCTGAGACGTTGCCTTTGCGATTTTCCGGGCTTGTCGAGGGCTTGGCATTTGGCTTGGCAGCAAAAGCCATGCGATGAAGAGAAGAACAAACTGTGTCCATCGCTAGCAACGGTGGACGCAGGCATCGGGGGCTTCGCCGGGGGGCGCGGCCGGGTCCCGTCCATATTCAGCGCGGGTTGCCCCGCGCTGAGCGATCACGAGCGCGAACTGCCCCATGAAAGACGCCTCCGTCAGCAGCACCGCGCCCCGCGGCACGCCGGATATCGGCGGGTGCGACAGCGAGCCGATCCATATCCCAGGTTCGATCCAGCCCCACGGCCTGCTGCTGGTGGCCGACCCCCGCACGCGGACCGTGGTGGGCGGGGCCGGCGACATCGAGGGCCGACTCGCCGAGGGCTGGCTCGGCGCCACCCTCGACACGTTGCTCGGGCCGGACATGGCGGCGCCGCTCCAGGCGGCCGTGCAGCAGGGCCCCCAGAACGTCGTCACCCGCCTCGGCCTCCTCGCCGGGCGCGGCGAAACCTTCGAGGTGCTGCTGCATCGCGCGGCGCAGGGCATCCTGGTGGAGCTGGAGCCGGCCCCGGAGGTGCGGCTCGGTGCCGCCGAGGTGCTGGCCGGGCTCGACGCAGCCGCGGTGAGCTTCGAGCGCGCGGCGGACCTGCGCAATCTCTGCGCCGAGGCGGCCGCCGTCTTCCGCCGCATCACCGGCTTCGACCGCGTGATGATCTACCAGTTCCTCGACGACGAGGCGGGAACGGTGCTCGGCGAGGCGAAGGTCAAGTCGATGGGCTCCTTCCTGAATCATCATTTTCCCGGCAGCGACATCCCCCGCCAGGCCCGCGCGCTCTACGTGCGCAACCGCGTGCGGGTGATCCCGGACGTGTCCTACACGCCCGCCCCTCTGCGTCCGGCGGAGGCTGGGCTGGCACAGCTCGACCTGTCTGACGTGATGCTGCGCTCCGTCTCGCCGGTCCACATCCAGTATCTGCGCAACATGGGGGTCGGCGCCTCCGCCTCCATCTCCATCGTCAAGGACGGCGTGCTGTGGGGCCTCGTCGCCTGCCACAACCGCACGCCCCGCCGCCTTCCCTATGAACTGCGCATGGCCTGCCAGTCGCTGGCCTTCAACCTCGCCCGCCAGATCCGGACCCGCGAGGAGGCGATGCAGTATCGCGACCGCATCCGGCTGCGCGGCGCCGAGGATGCCCTCGCCGACTATCTGACCGCCGACGCCCCGGTGGACGAGATTCTGGCCCGCCACGGCGACGACCTGCGCCGGGCGCTGGGCGCCGACGGCTTCGCCGTGGTGGAGGCCGACCGCGTGCGCGCCTGCGGCCGCTGTCCGGACGAGACGGTGCTCAAGCGCATCGCCCGATGGGTGGAGGGCAGAACGCAGGGGCGCGCCTTCAGCACCCACACGCTGCCTGCCCTGATGCCCGCCGCCGCCGATTTCGCGGAGCTGGCGAGCGGCCTTGCCGCGGTGACCATCACCGGCGACGAGCCGCTGGCGCTTCTGTGGCTGCGCGCCGAGCAGGTGGAGGTGGTGAACTGGGCCGGCAACCCGCACCGCGACGTGTCGGTCGATCCGGCCGCCATGCTCAATCCGCGCACCTCGTTCGAGGCGTGGACCGAGACCGTGCGCGGCAAGGCGCGGCCGTGGTCGCTGGCGGAGGTGGAGACCATCGGCCGCCTCGGCCACGCCGTGCTGCAGGCGCGCCAGAACCGGCGCGTGCGCGATCTCAACCGCCGGCTCTCCGCCACCGTGGTGGAGAACGAGCAGTTGCTGCAGCACAAAGACTTCCTGATGCGCGAGGTGAACCACCGCGTGCAGAACAGCCTGCAGCTGGTGTCCTCCTTCCTGCGCCTGCAGTCGCGCCGGCTCGGTGAGAGCAAGGCGTCGGCGGCCCTTGCCGAGGCCGAGCGGCGGGTGGCGGCGGTGGGCCTCGTGCATCGCCAGCTCTATTCCGGCGAGCAGGTGGAGGCGGTGGACCTCTCGCGCTACCTCATCGACCTCACCCGCGAGGTGACGAGCGCGCTGGGCCATGAATGGGAGCAGCACATCCGCCTCGACGTGGCCCCCGTGCTGATGGCAGCCGATCGCGCGGTGCGGCTGGGCCTCATCCTCACAGAGCTGGTGCTGAACACCGCCAAATATGCCTACGGCGGCGCGCCCGGCCCGCTCAGCGTGGCGCTGGAGCAGCACCGCGACCGCTTCCGCCTGATCGTCGCCGACAAGGGCGGCGGCAAGGTGGGCGAGCGGCAGGGCTTCGGCACCATCATGATCAAGGCCATGGTGCAGGGGCTCGACGGCATGCTCTCCGACGAGGAGAACGACCCTGGCCTGCGCACCATCGTCACCGCCCCCATCTGCCCGGCGGGAAGTTGATGCCATCGACCCTGATCTTCGACCGGTGTCTGGCGGGCCGGCGCTCAGGGGCCGCGCGGGCCTGACCGGAGCCCCTTCCGTTCGGCCCCTGCCCTACCTATCTCAGCCTCATCTTTCGTTCGGGGGCGAACGAGGCTGGTTGATGGCTGAGCTTTCCATTCTCGATCTCGTCCGCGTGCGGGAGGGGTTCACTCCCCGCCATGCCCTGGACAACGCCCGCGACCTTGCCGCCCACGCCGAAGACTGGGGCTATCGCCGCTTCTGGGTGGCCGAGCATCACAACATGCAGGGCATCGCCAGCGCTGCGACGGCGGTGGTCATCGCCCATATCGCGGCGGGGACCGAGCGGATACGGGTGGGCGCGGGCGGCATCATGCTGCCCAATCACGCGCCACTCGTCATCGCCGAGCAGTTCGGCACGCTGGCGCAACTCTTCCCCGGCCGCATCGATCTCGGCGTCGGCCGCGCGCCGGGCACCGACCAGATGACCATGCGGGCCCTGCGCCGCTCGCTCACCAATGCCGACAATTTCCCGCAGGACGTGCAGGAGCTGGAGGCCTATCTCGCCCCCGCCCAGCCCGGTCAGACGCTGTTTGCCGTGCCGGCGACGGGGACGCAGGTGCCGCTCTGGATCCTCGGCTCCAGCACCTACGGCGCCCAGCTCGCGGCGGCCCTCGGCCTGCCCTACGCCTTCGCCTCCCACTTCGCCCCGGCCGACCTTCTGCCGGCGCTGGAAATCTACCGGGAGCGCTTCAAGCCCTCGGACGTGCTTCAGAAGCCCTATGCCATGGCGGCCCTCAACGTGATCGCGGCCGAGACCGACGCGGAGGCGCGCCGCCTTGCGACCACCCAGCAGATGTCGGTGGCCGATATCTTCCGCGGCGCGCGCGGGCTCTCCAAGCCGCCCATCGACGACATCGAGGACTATTGGACTCCCATGGAGAAGGCGCAGGCCCAGCGCTTCCTCGCCCGCTCGGTCATCGGCGGACCGGAGCGCGTGCGCGAGGGCATCGCCGCCTTCGTGCGCGAGACGGGTGTCGACGAGGTGATCGTGGTGTCCGACGTGTTCGACCACGACAAGCGCCTCGCCTCCTACCGCATGATCGCGGAGGTGGCGGGCGCTCTGGCCGGGACGCAGGCGGAGGCAGCGGCGGTGTGAGCCGCCGGCGCCGCTCCTTAAGCCATCGCTCAGAGGAAAGAGCTTCGTCGTCCTCCGGCTTGACCGGAGGGTGCACGGCGCCGCTTGCCCATCTCTGAGGGGCCGGCCTGAGCCCTGGGATGGGCCCTCCGGTCAAGCCGGAGGGCGACGGCGGGAAGGTGTGACGGCGCCTCCCCGCGCCCCCTCACCCCTCCAGGCGCGCATCCAGCGTGATGTTGGCGCGGATCACCTTGGACAGGGGGCAGTTGGCCTTGGCCTTGCCGGCCAGCTCGGCGAACTGCTCGGGCGTGGCGCCCGGCACGGTGCCCACGAGGGTGAGGTCCACCTGGGTGATGGCATAGCCGGCATCCTGCTTCTCCAGCGACACCTTCGCCGTGGTCTCCAGCTGCGTGGCGGTGAGGCCCGCCTCACCGAGGATGAGGGAGAGGGCCATGGTGAAGCAGGCCGCATGGGCCGCACCGAGCAGTTCCTCGGGATTACTGCCGCGCTGGCCCTCGAAGCGGCTGGCAAAGCCGTAGGGGAAGCCGGCCAGCGCCCCGCTCTCGGTGGAGATCTTGCCCCGCCCGTCCTTGATGCCGCCGCTCCATTCCGCCGAACCGCTGCGCACGATCGCCATGGTCGTCTCCTGTTCCGATGGCCCGCACGCAGCTGCGCTTGGGCTTTGCCGTGTCTGCGCGGGAGGAACGACCGAGGGGGCGAAATCGTTCACCGCGCCGGCGTGCAAACCGGAAACAATCGTTCACACCCGTGACACCAAAAGACGCACTGCGGTCCAACTTGCGACATCTGGGCCGTGACAATGGTGGCTGTCTTGCGGGACGCCCCGGCTCGCTGCGGCGCGGCACCGGGGAAGAGGAGATTTGCTTCCAACCACACAGCGAGGGGCGGCACCCGACGCTGCGACCCGGCACCGAACGGTGTTTCCGGCGTTGCCTTCCAGATGAAAGGGAAAGCCCCCATGCGCTTTTATTCCGGCCGGCCCGACGCCGGCGGCACATTGCCGTCCCGCCGGCGCCTGATGCCCGCATTGTCCCGTCGCCAATGGGCGCGGCTCAAACTCTGGCTCGTGGCGCTGGCGGTGGCCGGCGGGGTCGTGGCGCTCGGCGCGCTCATCGTGAGCGAGATTCCCCAGCGCACCCGCATCGCCTTCGAGGCCGATGTGCGCGCGCGCCTCAGCACCGCCCCCGTGCTCGTCATCGGCGACAGCATCACCTACCAGGCCGCCCCGCGGAACCTCTGCGGCGAGGAGGTGCTGAACGCCGCCGTGCCGGGCGACAAGATCGACGATCTCCTCTCTCGCGCCGACGCGCTGGAGCGGCATCTCGCGCCCGCCCGCGTGGTGATCGCCATCGGTGCCAATGACGCAGTGAAGCCGCAGCATTCCATCTCTGAATGGCGGGCGCACTATCGCGACCTCATCTCCCGCTTTCCCGGCACCCAGCTGGTGCTGGTGGAGGTGAACCCGGTGGAGCATCACCGCTCGCCCTATGCGGACATGCTGGACGAGGCCTACGTGGCGGAGCAGAACGCCGCCATCCGCGCCATCGCCGCCGAGACGGGCGCCGTGGTGGTGCCGGCGCCGCAATCCGTCTCCACCACCGACGGCATCCACCCGAGCCGCGCCGGCGCCCTGCTGTGGCGGGCGCGCCTCTCGGTGGCCGCGTGCCGGTAGGCGCCTTAAGGGCGATCAGGCGTCGAGCGGGAACCGCCTCGGCGCGATGGCATAGCGGGCGCGAAGGGCATCGATGTCCATTCCGGCCACCGCGAAGAAATCCCACCCCGGCGCGAACAGGTCCGTATTGACCCCCGCGCCGCGCTCCCACGCCTCGAAGAAGGCGCCGGGCTTGAGCGCGCCCACGGCGGAGGCCGCCACGTCGTTGAGCTTGATGCCGAGATGCCAGCTCACGATCACCGGCAGCACATGGGCCGCCATGGAATTTTTCGGGTGCATGGCGGCGGTGAAGGTCGAGACCAGGATTTCGCCGGGCGGCGTGGTGTCGTAGCCGGCGAGGACGTGGCAGGAATCGTGCGGCACGCTGAAGACGGCGGAGAGGCCATTGGGCTCGCCGGGGAAGGCGTATCCGTTGTCGCGGAAGTGGTGGAAGAAGTGGTTGCCGAAACTCTCCGGCGGCAATTGCTCCAGCGCATGGAAGCGGGCGGCGAGCGCAGGGTCCGGCTTTTCGTTGTAGGGCAGGAGATAGGCGGCGACGTCGCTCGTGACGTTCCCACTCCAGGCGCGGCCGGTGACGCTCTCCATGTTCGCCCGGATCATGCCCCCGAGCGCCGCGTGAAGATGGCCATGGGCCGCCTCGGCAAGATCGCGCACAAAATCGGCGCCGCCGAGCCCGGTGGCCTGCGCGCACGCCACGAGCCGGTCGATGCGCGCGGCATCTATGCTGCCGTCCACCAGCGCAACAACGGTGAGGAGCCGCATGGCCTCGGCCGCAGCCGGTCCGGAGAGGCGCGCCGCGAGTTCGGCCGGCGCGACGGGCTTCGGCAGCGGCCCGCCGGGCGGTCGGCCGAACACCACCTCCGCGGCAGCGGCGATGGTGTGGTGGTCGGCCTCGGTCACGGCCCCGGCGCCCTTCGCCTGCGACACCCAGAGCATCGCGCCGAGCGCCGCATCCTGCTGATCCGCGTCAAGGTTGATGCGCATGCCCCTGCCCCGTGCCGTTCACCCGCGCCGGGAAGGTGGCACAAGCACAAGCGCGGCGGAAGCGGTTGAGGCGCGGGATTAGCCCTCCACGCCGCGCACGGCGAGCACCGCCTTCATGCGCTTCACCGCAAGGTCGGGATCGGTGAGCAGGCCGGCCGCGTCGGCGAGGCGGAACAGCTCGGCGAGGTGGAGCGTGGAGCGGGTGCTCTCCTGCCCGCCGACCATGGTGAAATGGTCCTGGTGGCCGTTGAGATAGGCCATGAAGACGACGCCCGTCTTGTAGAAGCGCGTGGGCGCCCTGAATATGTGCCGCGACAGGGGCACGGTCGGCCCGAGGATGTCGTGGAAGCGCGCGGTGTCCCCCGCCGCCAGCGCCGTGAGCGCGGCCGAGGCGGCCGGGGCGATGGCGTCGAAGATGCCGAGCAAAGCGTGGGAGTGGCCCTTCTCGTCGCCGGCAATCAGCTCCGCATAGTTGAAATCGTCGCCCGTATACATGCGCACGGCCGGGTCCAGCCGGCGGCGCATGGCGATCTCCTTGTCCTTGTCGAGGAGGGAGATCTTCACCCCGTCGATCTTCACCGTATTGGCGTTGATGACGGCGACCGCCGTGTCCATCGCCGCGTCGAGGTCGCGCGTGCCCCAGTAGCCGGCCAGCGCGGGATCGAACATGTCGCCGAGCCAGTGGATGATGACCGGCGCCGACACCTGCGAGAGCACGCGGGCGTAGACGTGCTCATAATCCTCCGGCGACTTTGCCACCCGTGCCAGCGCGCGCGAGGCCATGAGGATGATGCGGCCGCCCACCTTCTCCACCGCCGCGATCTGCTCCTCATAGGCGCGGATCACGTCGTCCAGCGAGGTCGCCGCCTCCGGGGCGAGATGGTCGGTGCCAGCACCGGAGAAGACCAGCGCCTCCGGCCCGTGGGCTTTGGCTGCCTCCACCGAGCGGCGGATCAATTCGAGCGAGGTCGGCCAGTCGAGCCCCATGCCGCGCTGTGCGGTGTCCATGGCCTCCGCCACGCCGAGGCCGAGGTCCCACAGGCGGGCGCGGTAGGCGATGGTGCGGTCCCAGTCGATGGCCGCATCGAGCCACGGGTCGCAATCCTTCAGCGGGTCCGCCACCACATGGGCCGCGGAGAAGGCGATGCGGTTCATGGGGCCGGAGGCGCGGGCGGGATAATCGCGCGGGGCGGAGAGGCGGAAGCTCTCCAGCCCCCCGCCGCGGACCGGCAGGCGGAGGGACAAGGCGGTGGTGCGGGCGTGCTCGTTCATGGCGGCGATCCTGAAAAGGCGGCGCGGGCGCTCAGGCGAGCGTCCCGTGCGGGATGGGTTCGGGCACCGCGGCCGGCGCGATGGGGGTGAGGCTGTTCCAGTCGGGCTCGGCGGCGCGGGCAAAGCCGGGCGCCTCCAGCAGGCTGCGGGTGGGCAGAAGCCCGCGCGAGACATCGAGGCCGAGCCGGCCGTTGCGCTGGGTGTAGAGGTCCGGATGGGCGTCGAAGAAGGCGCGGGCCTCGCCCTCCGGCGCCGGGCCGAAGCCGTCCACATAATGGTGGCCGTTGCGCTCGCCATGGGCGAGGCCCAGGGCGGCGACAAGCGCCGTATCCTGCTCGATGCCGAGGCCCGGCTGGCAGGTGAGATCCTCCGCCGAGATGAGGAAGGGCGCGCGCGCCCCGCCCGCATTCCACGCCTTCACCCGCGCTGCGTTGAGGATGGCCTTGTAGAGCCCCTTGCAGCTCTTCGACGACACTCCGCGATAGCCCAGCGCGGCCGCACGCGGGAAGGCGTCCGGCGCATCATCCGCCTCGTCGATGATGACCGGCAGGCCGTCCAGCGGCGGCAGCGGGGCGGCGAAGGTCTCGGCGCGGTCGAATGGCTGCTCGATGTAGAGAAGCCGCGCGCGGAAGGCGGCGAGGCGCGGGCCGTTCAGCGCCTCGGCGAGGGCCATGAGGCGGTCGGGATCATACTGCTCATTGGCGTCCAGCGTCGCCACATAGCCCGGCGCCGAGGCGGCGAGAATGGCGGCGATCTCCTCCAGCCGGGCGATGTCCGCCGCGAGGTCGCCGCCGATCTTGATCTTGAAGAAGGCGAGCCGCGCCGCCGCGATCTCGGCGGCAAGTCCGTGCGGCCCGTCGAGGGGGTCCATGAGGCCCACGGTGTGGCGCAGCGCCACCGCCGGCGCCGGCGCGAGCGCGGCGAGGAAGCCGCCGATCTGCCCGGCGGTGAGGTCCGGCGAGAGCCGCCCGTCGAGCCCCATCACGTTGCGCTTCAGGCCGGCGACGAGGCCGAGGCCCATGGCGCGCAGGAGCGCGTCCAGCACCGCCTTGTCGAGGAGCGCCGGGCCGAAGCCGGCGGCGAGCGGCGGCACGCCTTCGCGATTGCCCCACATGAGCTGGGGTGCCCGCGCCGCCACCGACAGGCCGAAGGCGCTTGAGGGCAGCGCATTGGCATAGATGCGCGCCGCCTGGGCGAGGCCCCGGCGCAGGTCGTCCACGGTGTGAAGCGGGCTCTTCGCCGGCGCCTTGTCGAACCAGCGCGGCATCATCATTTCGGCGGCCATGCCGGTCGCCGGGCCGAAGCCCTCCACCTCGGCGGCCACCTTCACGAAGGCCTGCGGCGCCGTCTCCACCACCGAGGGGCCGAAGCGGAACGGGCGGACGAAGGGCATCAGCCGCTCGCCGATCTCCACCTCGCGGATGGTGACGCGCGGAAAGGGCATGTTCGTCCTCTCAGTCCTGCGGGACCAAAGCCCGCGCGGCGAATGAGCGAGGCCGCGACCGACCCCGCGCGGCGATTGAGCGAGGCTGCGCCCGGGCCGCGACAGGGCCGGGCGCGGCTCCTCAGTCCAGATGGCCGCGGGCGTAGAAATGTCCGCGGATGGTCTTGGCGAGTTCGGCGAACACCGGGCTCGCCATCATGTCGAGGGAGCGCGGGCGGGCCAGCGGCACGTCGTAGATGGCGGCCACCGAGCCCGGCCGGTCGGTCATCACCACCACCCGGTCGGCGAGGAAGATCGCCTCAGGGATGGAGTGGGTGATGAGCAGGATGGTCTTGCCGGTCTCGTGCTGGATGCGCTGGAGCTCCAGATTCATCTTCTCGCGCGTCATGGCGTCGAGCGCGCCGAACGGCTCGTCCATGAGCACGATCTTGGGGTCGTGCACCAGCGCCCGGCAGATGGCGGCGCGCTGCTGCATGCCGCCGGACAGCTGCCAAGGATATTTGTTCTCGAAGCCGTTGAGGCCCGCCGTGTTGAGCAGCTGCCGGGCGCGCTCCAGATGGCTCGCCCGGTCGAGGCGGCGCACCTCCACCGGCAGCATCACGTTGCGCAGCACGTTGCGCCAGGCGAGCAGCACCGGGCTCTGGAACACGATGCCCACATCATCCGGCGGCTCGGTCACGGCCTTGCCGTCGATGAGGATCTCCCCCGCCGTGGCCGGGATGAGGCCCGCCACCAGCTTCAGCAGCGTGGACTTGCCGCAACCGGAGGGGCCGACCACGCAGATGAACTCGCCCTCGGAGATGTCGAGGTCCATGGGCTTCAGCGAGGGCACCTCGCCGTCGCGGGTCTGGTAGGTCTTGGCGAGGCCGCGGATGTCGATGAGGCGTCGGCGGGTCGCGCCATCGTCGCGGGAGATCACGCGCAGGGTGTTGGGTCTGGCCATGGCGCCCTCCTCAGACGGTGACGAAGACGTCATGGCGCTGGCTCGCATGCCACGGGACCACCAGGCGCTCCACGAGGTCGATCACCCAGAACAGCACCACGCCGATGAGCGCGAGCACGATCAGGGCGGCGAACATGGTGGGCAGCTCGAAATTGCCGATGGAGCGCTGGAGCACGAAGCCGAGGCCGGAATTCGAGCCCACGAACTCGCCCACCACCGCGCCCACCACCGCCAGCGTCACCGACACCTTGAGGCCGGCGAAGATGGCCGGCATCGCGTGGGGCAGGCTCACCATGGCGAAGGTCTGCAGGCGCGAGGCCTTCATGGAGCGGGCGAGGTCGCGCATGTCCGCCTCCACCGACTTGAAGCCCTGCACCCCGGCCACCACCACCGGGAACACCCCGAGCAGGAAGGCGGAGATCACCTTCGGCACGATGCCGAAGCCGAACCACACCACGAAGAGCGGCGCGATGGCGACCTTCGGGATGGACTGGGAGAACACCAGCAGCGGGTAGAGATAGGCCTCGATGGTGCGCGAGCCGGCGATCAGCATGGCGAGCGGGATGCCGATGGCGGCCGACAGCGCGAATCCGGCGAGGGTCGCGATGGTGGTGGGTACCGCCTCGCGCGCCAGCATGGCGCCGTCGTTGCGGAAGGCGAGCATCACATCCCACGGGGTGGGGATGAGATAGGCCGGGATCTGGAAGATGCGAACCGACAGCTCCCAGATGGCGATGAGGATCACCAGCAGGCCCAGCGGCCGCGCCCACGGCGCGTCGATGACGGCGAGCACGGGATTCCTGTGGCGCGGCGACGCCATGCGGCTTCCTCCCTTTGGTTTGTCTCGGCCGGGACTCTGCGGTCCCGTTTTTAACTAACTAGTGAATTACATTTCCCGCGGCGTCCGTTGTCAAGCCCGCCAAGGCGGAGTGAAACCGCACCGAGGTAGCGAAGGCCGGCTTTTTGCCGCCGCTTTTCCCGCTGCAACTTCTGCCGCACCGCAGCGAAAGCCTTGAGCCGGTCGCGCTTTCCAGCTTATCTCGGTAGGGGAGGCTTCCACGATGCCGCGTCGCTGTCCAGACACACGGCCGCTACCGCGCCCTGGCGCGGAGGCCTGAGCCATGCGCCTCGTCTGCCTGCCCCATGCCGGCGGCTCCGCCGTGCTCTACCGCACCTGGAAGGCCGCGCTCCTCGGCCTCGCCACCGTGGACAGTCCCGAACTGCCCGGTCGCGGCAGCCGCCACGGCGCGCCTTTGCCGGCGAGCCTTCCGGCGCTGGCCGAGGACATCGCCGC
>JAEZMT010000338.1 GCA_023442085.1 Pseudomonadota bacterium
TTGCCGGACTTGAGCAATGAGACGTTCTGCTCGGTGATGCCGATGCGCTCGGCAAGCTCGCGCGAGCGCATCTTGCGGCGCGCCAGCATCACGTCGAGATTGACGATGATGGGCATGGTGCTCCCATAGCCTCCCCGCTCACACGAAGCTCGCGTTTTCTTCGGCGATGCGCGCCGCCTCGCGCATGACCGCGCCCACCCCGATGACGAGCAGCCCGACGATGACCGCCACCACGTCATGGCTGGAGATGGAGACGGCGATGGCCCGCGCGCCGGGCGGATTGTTGAGGGTGAGGGCGATGCTCAGCGCCATCCCGACGAAGGGCGCGATCAGCCCCTGAAGGGCGACGGCCGCGCCGAAGCGCTCCAGCCGGACTGCCAGCAAGGCGGAGATGAGCTCGCCGCGCCCGAAATCCCGAAAGATCTGGCGCACCTGCAGCAGGCCATAGGCGAGGATGCCGAGCGGGATCGCGGAAATCGCGAGCCCTGCGGCCAGACTCGCGCCATCGAGCGCGACGGGATGCCCGGCGAGGCCGACGCGCGGGACGATCACCCGCTCCACCAGCCCCGGCGACAGCCAGATGCCGAGGCCCAACGCCACCAGCAGCAGGACGACCAGGAGGGTGGCGACGGACAACGCGCGACCGAGGCGCACGACGCGGTGGAGCCTGGGATCGAGGGGCGGAGGGGACATGCGTGACCTTTCCTTGACGCATTCATTTTTTATCGCAAAACAGTAATTATTCAACCCAAAATGAGAGAACTAATGCCTTTCTTTTCCGCCCTTGCGCGCGCCTTTCGGCCGCTCGCCCTGTTGACGTTTGCTCTCTCGGTGGCGGCCTGCTCCCATGTGCCGATCAGTTCCCTGCCGCAGCTGGCCACGCTCGATCTCGAGACGGCGGACCTCACCGTCCTGCGCGCGGCCGTGCGCGCGCCGAAGGAGATCGCCCCTGTCCCCGGCGGGGCGTTCGTCGTCATGTCCTACTGGCGGCAGGGCGAGGAGGCCCGCAAGACCGTCGTGCAGGCAACGCTGGAGGTGGAGACGGACCCGAAGGCCCTCGCGGCTCTGAAGGACGAGGAGCGCGCGGGGATGCGCATCACCGTGTTCCGGCTGACAGACGAGGGCCGGCGCAAGCTGGAGGCGGCGCGCAGCGCAGCGCTGGCGCTGAAATCGGACGAGCTGGCGAAGGGGCGGCGCGCCAGCGGGTCGCTCGCGGTGTCAGCGGAGGGCTGCGTGCGCGGCGCCCTGCCGGCCGGTCCGCTGCTGCTCAGCACCTATCTTCGCCTGAAGCCGGGCGGGAATTTCGTGACGCTGATCCAGGACATCGACCTTCGCGGGCTGCTCGCCCAGGCCGGCTCTGACGAGAGCGCCATGAAGCCGTGCGAAAACTGAAACCCTGCGAAACCTGAAGCCTGCGCCCGTCAGGTGGGGCTCAGGCCTCCTCGGCCGTCGGAATCTCCACCTCCATCGCCTCATGGCCGGTCAGGCGGAAGAAGGCGCGCAGGGCGTTCGGCGTGAGCACGGTGGTGCGGGCATTGGTGAGCGGGTGGCAGCCCACGAGGTCGGCGCGCATCAGCGCGGCGTCGATGGCGAAGCGGACCCGGCCTTCGGTATCGTTGGCCAGCGCGAGCAGGCTCACCGAGCCGGGCAGGATGCCGAGATGCTCCATGAGCGCCTCGGGCGAGGCGAAGGATAGCGAGCCTTTGGCCCCGAGCGGCCCGCGCAGGGCCTTGAGGTTCACCGGAGTGTCCTCGGCCAGAGTCAGCAGGAAATAGGTTTTCTTCCCGTCGCGCAGAAACAGGTTCTTGGTATGGGCGCCGGGGATATCACCGCGCAGCGCCTGCGATTCGGCCACCGTATGCACGGGCGGATGCTCGTAGGTGGTGCCGGGAATGTCGTTCTGCGCGAGGAAGGCGAGAAGGGTGTCTGGCGTGTGGGGTGTGACGGACGTATCGGTCATGGGCCGGTCGGGGCGGGAGGCAAGGGAATGCCAGCCTTAGACCCGTCCCACCGCCTTGGGCAAGCAGACTGCCCTTTGGATGCCCTGATCGGCCGCCCGCTCCAGCGGAGCCGGCGGCCTGTTGATCAGCGGAGCTGGGTGAGGCAGGCGCCGGCCGCCTCGGCGGCGGGGCGGGCGTTGCTCATGGAGACGGCGCCGGACTGGACCAGGGCCTTGGTCTTCTCGGTCACGAGCGCGCGCGGGTCCGAAGCGCTGGCGAAGCCCGGCGCAGCGGCGGCATAGATGGCCTTGGCGTCGGCACCGAGGCTGGCGGCGCACTGGTCGGCCGAAGCCTTGTCGGCGAGCACGGGGGCGGCGCAGGCGAGGGTGAGGGCGGCGGCGCAAAGCAGGGACTTCATGGGGTGTTGCCTCCAGTGAATTTCAGGGTTCACGCGCGATCAGCGCACGCCGACGCGGTTGACCGGGCCGCCGGCATTCACGCCGGCTCCCGGCGCGACGCCCACACCGGGCGCACCGACGCCGACACCGGGGGTGACGCCGACGCCCGGAGCACCGGCACCGGGCACGCAGCCGGCAGGATAGCCGGGCCGGGTGCAATAGACAGCAGCGCGCGCCGCGGGGGCCGCCGGACGGGCGACGCAGCCCTTCGGCACACCAACCGCCCTGCAATAGACGACGGCACCGGCCGGAGCGGTCGTCGCCAGCGTCGCGACGGCAGCCGGCGGCAGCGCAGCGAGGGTTGCGGCAAGGAAAGCGGAACGTGTCAGCAGGCGCAGTCGCATGGGCGGCCTCGGCATCCTCAGAAGACACCTGTGCGTGACGCCCGGGGTGACATCGCGCCGAGGTGACTCCCGGTGACCTAGACGCCATCCTGTCGTACCGCAATGGCGATTCTTGGCCTGACTGACGTCGGGTCGCCGCGGGACGACGAAGCGGAGGCGCGGGTGCCGGGACGGTTGGCGGTGCGGGCAAATCCGGCGGTGAACTGGATCGATGACGCGTGCGGACCGGAGGCGCGGGCAGCGCTCGCCGCCCATCCCGCCTTCCGGCCGGCGGTGGCGCGCCTCGTCGGCGAGATCAGCGCGCTTTACAGCGGCAATCGCCTGCTCAACCGTCTGCTCAGCGATCGCGGCCGCAACATGCTGGGCCTGCTGGTGCTCTATCTCGATGCCCTGCCGCCGGCGGCGGGCGGCGGGCTCACCGCCGCGCGGATCGTCGCCCTGTGCACCGCGACCGGCGTCTGCAGCCGGGGCCGGGCGAAGGCGATGCTCGCGCTCATGCGCTGGGGCGGCTATCTGGCTTCGGCGGCGCCGACCGAGGACCGCCGGGTGAAGCCGCTGATGCCGCAGGCCAAGCTCGTGGCGCTCCAGCACAAGCGCTGGCGCCTCGTGCTGGAGGCCGGCAGCGCGCTCGATCCCGAACTCGCCCGGCTCGCTTCCCGGCTCGATGAGGAGGCGTTCACGCGGTTGATCGCGATCCTGTTGGGCGAGGCCTTCATCGCCGGCTTCCGGCCCGTCTCGGCCGCGATGGAGCTGGAAGATCTCGTGGATCGCGACGGCGGACTGATGGTGCTGATCGCGCTGCTCACAGCCGAAGGCTCCGGGGTCGAGCCGCCATCCATCGCCGATCTGTCGCGCCGTTTCCATCTGTCGCGGGCGCATGTGCTCGACCTGCTGCGGCTCAGCGAGGAGCGCGGGCTGGTGGAGCGCGGCGCGCGCGGCACAGGCCGGCTCTCGCCCCTTGGCCGGGATGCGCTGGAACGCTTCTTCGCCTGCATCTTCGCGGTGATGGGCGGGGCCGCCCGCGCCGCCGAGGCCCGTCTTCGCGTCTCGTGAAATCACCTTCGCCCGGAACGCGCTTTCGCTCCTGCACAATTTCCTTAAGACTAAGGTCGAAAGAGGTGTGCGCCGCGGCGGCGGCCGGGTTTCGGGGGAAGACGATGACGGGTGTGGCACTTTCCAGCGGCCTCGCGCCGCGCGCAGAGGATGTGAAAGACCAGCCGCTGCGTGACGATATCCGGCTGCTCGGCCGCATTCTCGGCGATACCGTGCGCGACCAGGAGGGCGCCGAGGTGTTCGACCTCGTGGAGCGCATCCGCCAATTGTCCATCCGCTTCCACCGCGACGATGACCAGGCGGCCCGAGACGAGCTTGGCGCGCTTCTGGGCGCGCTGCCCGCCGACCGCTCCCTCGATACCATCCGCGCCTTCAGCTATTTCTCCCACCTCGCCAACATCGCCGAGGACCAGCACCACATTCGCCGCAACCGCGCCCATGCCATCGCCGGTTCGGCGCCGCGCGCGGGCAGCCTCGCCTATGCCTTCTCCCGCGCCGAGCAGATGGGGATCGATCGCGCGGCGTTGGCGGACTTCTTCTCCGGGGCGCTCATGAGCCCTGTGCTCACCGCCCACCCCACCGAAGTGCGGCGCAAGAGTACGCTCAACCGCGAGATGGAGATCGCCGCCGAGCTCGACCGTCGCGAGCGTGTGGTGCCCACCCCCCAGGAGCGGGAGGAGGGCGAGGAGATCCTGCGCCGCGCGGTGCTGACCCTGTGGCAGACGGCGCTGCTGCGCCGCATCAAGCTGACCGTGCTGGACGAGGTGGCGAACGGCCTCTCCTATTATGACTACACCTTCCTCACCGAGGTGCCGCGCCTCTATTGCGCCATCGAGGATCGACTCGCGGAAGACGGCGGCGAATTGGATTTGCCCTCCTTCCTGCGCATCGGCAGCTGGATCGGCGGTGACCGCGACGGCAATCCCTTCGTCACCGCCCATGTGCTGAAGGAGACGGTGCGGCTGCATCGCGACCGCATCCTTGCCCATTACGAGGAGGAACTGGTCGCGCTCGGCGCCGAGCTCTCCCTCGCCCAGCGCCTGGTGACGGTCTCGGATGCGCTCGCCGCGCTCGCCTCCCGCTCTCCGGACCGCTCCCAGGAGCATCGGGAGGAGCCCTATCGCCTCGCCCTCGCCTATGTGCTGGAGCGCCTGCGCCAGACCGCCCGCAAGCTGCGCGGCGAGCCCCTGTCCGCCGAAGGGCTCGCGCCCTATGCGACGGCGCAGGAGTTCCGCGCCGATCTCGACGTGATCGACGAGTCGCTCGTCGCGAACGGCTCGAAGGTGCTGGCGCGCGGGCGGCTGCGCCTGCTGCGGCGGGCGGCGGACTGCTTCGGCTTCCATCTCGCCTGCATCGACCTCCGGCAGAATTCGGACGTACACGAGCGCGTCATCGCGGAGTTGCTGGAAAAGGCGGTGCCCGGCACGAACTATGCGGGCCTCGACGAGCAGGCGCGCATCGCCGTGCTCCTGCGCGAGCTGGCGACGCCCCGTCCGCTCGCCTCGCCCTTCATCGCTTATTCGGAAGAGACCTGCTCGGAGCTCGACATCCTGCGCGAGGCAGCCGCCGCGCACCGGGCGCTGGGGCGCGAGGTGATCCCCAACGCCATCATCTCAAAGGGCGAGGGCGTCTCGGACCTTCTCGAACTGGCGCTGCTGCTGAAGGAAGTCGGCCTCGTCTCCAGCGACGGGACGGGCGGGCTCGTGAGCGCGGTGAACATCATCCCCCTGTTCGAAACCATCTCGGACCTGAAGGCCTGCGCGGGGGTGATGGAGCGCGCCTTCGCCATTCCCGCCTATCGCGAACTGGTGGCCAGCCGGGGCGATGAGCAGGAGGTCATGCTCGGCTATTCTGACTCGAACAAGGACGGCGGCTTCGTCACCTCCGGCTGGGAGTTGTACAAGGCGGAGATCGGCCTCATCGAGGTCTTCCGCGCCCACGGAGTGCGGCTGCGCCTGTTCCACGGTCGCGGCGGATCAGTGGGGCGCGGCGGCGGGCCGAGCTACGACGCCATCCTCGCCCAGCCGGGCGGGGCGGTGAATGGGCAGATCCGCATCACCGAGCAAGGCGAGATCATCGCCTCCAAATATTCAAACCCGGACGTGGGCCGCCGCAACCTGGAGATCCTGGTCTCGGCGACGCTGGAGGCCTCCCTCCTCCAGCCGCAATACAAGGCGCCGCGCACCGAATTCCTCACCGCCATGGAGGACATTTCGGATACGGCTTTCGCCGCCTATCGCAATCTCGTCTACGAGACCGAGGGCTTCGAGGACTATTTCTGGTCCTCCACCGTCATCAACGAGATCGCGACGCTGAACATCGGCTCGCGCCCGGCCTCGCGCGCCAAGACGCGCTCCATCGAGAAGCTGCGCGCCATTCCGTGGGTGTTCTCCTGGGCCCAGTGCCGGCTCATGCTGCCGGCCTGGTACGGCTTCGGCACGGCGGTGGAGGCGTTTGTGGCGCGGCGGCCGGACTACGGCCTCTCCTTCCTGAAAGCCATGCATCACGAATGGCCCTTCTTCCGCACCCTGCTCTCCAACATGGACATGGTGCTGGCCAAAAGCTCGCTCGCCATCGCCTCGCGTTATGCGGAGCTGGTGCCGGACGTGGAACTGCGCACCGCCATCTTCGGCCGCATCCGCGCCGAGTACGAGCTGACGCTGAAGCATCTCCTCGCCATCATGGACCAGCAGAAGCTGCTGGAGGGCAATCCGCTGCTGGACCGCTCCATCCGCAATCGCTTCCCCTATCTGGACCCGCTGAACCACCTGCAGGTGGAGCTGCTGCGCCAGCACCGCGCCAGCCCCGGCGACGACCAGGTGCTGCACGGCATCCAGCTTTCCATCAACGGCATCTCGGCGGGCCTGCGCAACTCGGGGTGAAAGCGGCCGGGGAGCGTCCCGTTCCGGCACACATCGGCGCGGGCGGTGGGTCAGGAGCGGGAACGGGGCGTGACCGAATCGCGTCGCGCCCGATTTTCCCGCTCCGTTCTCCTCCGATGCCCCTTTCGCCGGGACGGGCGTGGCGCTCTAATCGAAACGATTAGGGCTCAGGCCCCAACACCAAGAGCCCAAGGGATTTCCCATGCCTCTCACCCTCGGCGTCATCGCCGACGACTACACCGGCGCCTCCGACCTCGCGAACACGCTGTCAAAGGAGGGCGTGCGCACCGTCCAGACCATCGGCGTGCCCGATGCCGCGCTGGCGCTGCCCGATGCCGACGCGGTGGTCGTCTCGCTCAAGAGCCGCTCCATTCCGGCGGACGAGGCGGTGGCGCAGT
>JAEZMT010000189.1 GCA_023442085.1 Pseudomonadota bacterium
CCCAGCGCGCGGCCGAAGGCGAAGTTGCGCGATTGCGGGCCGGAGGTGGTGAGGATGAGATCGCCAAGGCCGGAGAGGCCGGTGATGGTCTCCGGCCGGGCGCCATAGGCGGCGCCGAAGCGCATCAGTTCGGCGAAGCCCCGCGCCACCAGCGCGGCGGCGGCGCTGGCCCCCAGCCTGCGTCCGGCGACGATGCCGGCGGCGATGGCGAGCACATTCTTCGCCGCGCCGCCGATCTCGGCGCCGCGCACGTCGGTGGAGTGGTAGAGCCTGAGCGTGGAGGAGCCGAGCGCCTGGGCGAGATCCTTCGCCAGCGCGCCGTCCCGCGCCGCCAGCGTCACCGCAGTGGGCAGGCCGGCCGCGACATCGGTGGCGAAGCTGGGACCGGAGAGCACGGCGGGCCGCGCGCCGGGCAGCGCCTCGGCGATCACATCGCTCATGAAGGCGCGGGTGCCGCGCTCGATGCCCTTGGCGCAGGAGATGACCGGCATGCCGGGCCGCACGCGGGTGCCGAGATGCCCCAGCGCCTCCCGGCAGGCCTGCGCCGGCACCACCAGCAGCACGGCGTCGCAATCGGCGATCAGATCAAGGTCGGAGACCGGAGAAACGGCGGGGTCGAGGGCGATGCCCGGCAAATCGGCCCGGTTCTCGCGGGCCGCCGCCATATCGGCCATCGCCTCAGCATCGCGCCCCCAAAGCACCACCTCGCGGCCGGCGCGGGCGGCGGCATTGGCGAGGGCGGTGCCCCAGGCGCCGGCCCCCATCACGCCGATGCGGCGAAAGCTGGAACCCGACACCGCTCAGGCCCGCGCCGAGGCCGAGGCGGCGGCCGCCGGATCGAGCGGCCAGCGGGCGCGCGGACTCACGTCGAGGCGGTCGCGGATGCCACGGGCGAGGCGCTCGGCCCCGGCCCAGGCGATCATGGCGCCGTTGTCGGTGCACAGCACCGGGGCCGGCATGGCGAATCGCGTATTCAGCTCCGCCGCGACCTTGGCGAGGCTCTCGCGGATCATGCCGTTGGCGGCGACGCCGCCGGCCACCACCAGAGCAGTCGGGCCACGCCCCAGCCGGTCGCGGAAGGCGCGGGCGCCGGCGCGCACGCGGTCGGCGATCACCTCCACCACCGCCGCCTGGAAGCTGGCGCACAGGTCGGCAACGTCCTCGTCTGAGAGCGGGGCGAGGCGGTCCGCCTCCAGCCGCACCGCCGTCTTGAGGCCGGAGAGGGAGAAATCGGGCTCGCGCCGACCCAGGAGCGGACGCGGGAAGGGGAAGCGGGCGGAATATCCGTGCTTCGCCTGCTCCTCCACCTGCGGGCCGCCCGGATAGGGCAGGCTCAGCATCTTCGCCACCTTGTCGAAGGCCTCGCCCACCGCGTCATCCAGAGTGGTGCCCAGGCGGGTGTATTTGCCCACATCCTCGATGGCGAGGAGCTGGGTATGGCCGCCGGAAACGAGGAGCAGCAGATAGGGGAAGGCGACGCCATCGGTGAGGCGGGCCGTCAGCGCATGGGCTTCCAGATGGTTCACCGCGACGAGCGGCTTCTTGGCCGCGAGCGCGATGGCCTTGGCCGTCGTGAGGCCCACGATGACCCCGCCGATGAGGCCGGGTCCGGCGGCCGCGGCGATGCCCGACAGCTCGGAATAATCCACGCCCGCCTGCCGCATGGCTTCGGCGATCACATGGTCCAGCACCTCCACATGGGCGCGCGCGGCGATCTCCGGCACCACGCCACCATAGGGAGAGTGGATCTCCACCTGCGAGCGGATGACGTTGGAGCGGATGTCCGACGCGCCCGAGGGCGAGCGCGTCACCACCGCGGCGGACGTCTCGTCGCACGTGGTCTCGATGCCGAGCACCATCAGGTCGGGCAAACTCTCATCCTCCCAAGGGCGCGCGGGCCAGATTGCGCGCCGCCATTGCGCTGCGCCGCAACGCCGCCTATCCCGTTTCGAATCCCTCGCGCATTCTACGCATCCCTGAACGAGAATACGAAATTGGAAGAAATGTCCGGCGGAAATCCTCCTGTCCTGCGCATCGGCACCCGTGGCAGCCCGCTCGCTCTGTGGCAGGCCCATGCGGTGCAGGCGGCGCTGGCCGCGGCACTGAAGGTTGAGCTGGCTCAGGTCGCCATCGAGGTCATCCGCACCACCGGCGACCAGATCCAGGACCGGGCCCTGTCCGAGGCCGGCGGCAAGGGACTCTTCACCAAGGAGCTTGAGGAGGCGCTGCTGGACGGCCGCGTGGACCTCGCCGTGCATTCGGCCAAGGATGTCGCGACCTATTTGCCCGAGGGCCTGCACCTCGCCGGATACCTGCCGCGCGCCGATGTGCGCGATGCGCTGATCCTGAAGTCCGGCGCGGGGCTCGCCGATCTTCCGCCGGGCGCACGGGTCGGCACCGCCTCGCTCCGGCGCGAGGCGCAGTTGCGGCGGCTGCGGCCGGATCTCAAGGTGGAACTGCTGCGCGGCAACGTCCACACCCGCCTCGCCCGGGTGAAGGATGGGGATTTCGACGGCACCCTTCTCGCGCTCGCCGGCCTCACCCGCCTCGGCCTCGCCGATGTGGCGAGCGCGGTGCTGGCGACCTCGGACTTCCTTCCGGCGGTGGGTCAGGGCGCGGTGGCCATCGAATGCCG
>JAEZMT010000402.1 GCA_023442085.1 Pseudomonadota bacterium
CCATAAGACCACGCGCGCCGGTCTGGCGCCCCATCCCCTTGGCCATCTGTCCCCCCGCTTTTTTGGATCTGTAGAAGTCGGCGGCAAAACTCACCCTAGGGAATGAGTGGTATCATGACGCAGCTTAGTGGGGGAAGACCTAAAGGTAGCGGAGGAAGCGTTTTTGGTGGCCGGCGGTCGCGCATGTTCCCTTTGCCGACCATGGTCGAGAGCGCGTGCGGATTGCAGATGCGCGAGATGATGCTGGACGTGCAGGCAGGTAGCGACTCGGGGGTTACTGATGTGCCCGACCGCCTTGTTCTGTTTCTTCGTCACGCCATAACGGCAACCGCGACCGCGGCGTTCGAGATGTCGAAGACAGCGTCGACCTTGTCGCCGTCGTGCCAGGACCGCACGAGTGAGAGGACGTCCGACAACAGGCGGTGTTCTAGTCCATCGGCACAGCAAGATCGCGGAGGGGGTGCCATGACCCATTACCGCGGCAGGAGGCGAAAGCCCTTAAATGGCCGCTGGTGCCGATGCGCTCCATAGCGTGGCGCGTGACGTGAAGCAGGATGAGAGGCGCCCATGCGCGAGACACGGGCACCACCGGCCTCGCCATCGAGTCGCTCGGCCTAACGCTTTAGCAAGCCGTGGATACTGTCGCATCACGCTTTCATGCTTCACAGTTTGGCAGCGGCAGGGAATTTCCGGCAGCTGATCGCGGTAGAAATCGCTTCAAGAAGCGTTGCTTTTCATCGCAAATTCCATGGTACCGGTCCAGTTTACTCGTCCGGACCTGGCGAAATTCTCGCTTGTACAGACAAGCCTTGCCGGAGGAACAAGTGCTTCCTCTCGCCGTTGGCCTCCAGGAGCCGGCCTGAGCGAGCGGCGCGCCGCGACCTCTCTCCGCCATTCATCAAGCTCCGGCAACCAATCAGGAGACGATTGATGAAGGCACTGACCTTCCACGGCAAAGGCGATATCCGTTGCGAGCAGGTGCCGGACCCGCAGATTCAGCATGCGCGGGACGCCATCATCAAGGTCACCGCCTGCGCCATCTGCGGCTCGGACGTGCACATCTATGATGGTGTCATTCCTTCGATGGAGCATGGCGACGTGCTGGGGCACGAGACCATGGGCGAGGTGGTGGAGGTCGGCAGCGGCGCGTCCAACCTGAAGGTTGGCGATCGCGTGGTAGTCCCCTTCACCATTTCCTGCGGCGAATGCTTCTTCTGCCGGCGCGGCTTCTATTCGGGCTGCGAGCGCTCCAATCCCAACCACAAGATGGCGGAGGAGATGTGGGGTTATTCCCCCGCCGGCCTCTTTGGATACTCTCACATGCTGGGCGGATACTCGGGCGGGCAGGCGGAATATCTGCGCGTGCCCTATGCCGATGTCGGCCCCATCAAGGTGCCGGACGGGCTCACCGACGAGCAGGTGCTTTTCCTCTCCGATATTTTCCCGACTGGCTACATGGCCGCCGAATTCTGCGACCTGAAGGGTGGCGAGACGGTTGCGATCTGGGGCTGCGGGCCGGTGGGCCAGATGGCCATCCGCAGCGCCTTCATGCTGGGCGCGGAGCGTGTCATCGCCATCGACACAGTTCCCGAGCGCCTTGCCCTGGCCCGGGCCGGGGGCGCGGAAACGCTGGATTTCCTCGGCGAGGACATCTACGAGCGCATCCGCGACATGACGAACGGCCGTGGGGCCGACGCCTGCATCGATGCCGTGGGCACGGAGGCGGATGCCTCCTCGTCCCTCTACGCCCGCATCGACCGCATCAAGGTCGCGACCTTCATGGGCACGGACCGGCCCCACGTGCTGAGGCAGGCCATCCAATGCTGCCGCAACTTCGGTGTCGTCTCCATCGTCGGCGTCTACGGCGGCTTTCTGGACAAGATCCCGATGGGCTCGGCCATCAACCGCGGCCTCACCTTCCGAATGGCCCAGACCCCGGTGCAGCGCTATCTGCCGATCCTGCTGGAGCGCATCCAGAACGGCGACATCGACCCGTCCTTCGTCATCACCCACCGTGCCGGGCTCGAGGAGGGGCCGGATCTCTACGCCCAGTTCCGCGACAAGAAGGACGGCTGCATCAAGGTCGTTCTCAAGCCCTGAAAGGACATGCCATGGCCCAGGCCAATCCCCATACCCGCGCTTCCGGGACGCGGCCTCTTGCCGTCGTGACCGGCGCATCGTCGGGCATCGGCTACGAACTGGCGTTGCTGCTGGCGCGGGACGGGTACGATCTCGTCATCGCCGCCGACCAGCCGGACATCGTGTCCGCATCGGAGGCCCTCAGCGCGGCGGGTGCGAAGGTCCATTCGCTCCAGACTGATCTCGCCACCACCGAGGGCGTGGACAAGCTCTGCGCCGAGGCCGAGCGCCTCGGACGGCCTGTGGAGGTGCTCTGTGCCAACGCCGGCCACGGGCTCGGGAAGGGCTTTCTCGATCAGGATTTCAATGCCGCGCGGCATGTGGTGGACACCAACGTCACCGGCACGATCTATCTCATCCATCGCATCGGCAACGCCATGCGGCGCGAGGGGAGGGGCCGCATCCTCATCACGGGCTCCATCGCGGGCTTCATGCCGGGCAGCTTCCAGGCGGTCTACAACGGCACCAAGGCCTTCATCGATTCCTTCGCCTGGGCCCTGCGCAACGAACTGAAGGATACCGGCATCACCATCACCTGCCTGATGCCGGGCCCGACTGAGACCGAATTCTTCCAGCGCGCGGACCTGATGGACACGCAGGTCGGGCAGGCCGAGAAGGACGATCCTGCCGATGTGGCGCGCGCCGGATACAAGGCGATGATGTCGGGCGAGGGCGATGTGGTGGCCGGCTGGAAGAATCGCATCGAGAGCGCGATCGCCAATGTCACGCCGGCAGCGGTACTAGCCGAGCAGCACCGCAAGATGGCCGAGCCGGGATCAGGCCAGGGCTGAAGCGGAACAATACTTCAGAAATTCCAAATAATGCGCAGCATTATCTGTATTTTTCTCACTTCAAACTTGACGTTACGGAACAATAACGCGTCCAAAGCCTTCCCGATGTGGTGGCTGCGGCACGATTGGTCGGCCCCGAAAACCCGAGCACAAGTGGAGACGGAAATGGCGACGAGCCCGACCCGAGATCTCTTCGTCGTGGGGCTAAGGAATGCCCACGCGGTGGAGAATGAAGCGCTTTCCATCATGAACCGGCAGATCGACCGGCTGGAAAATTACCCCGAACTTTCCGCGCGGCTGAGAGCGCACGTGGAGGAGACCAACGGCCAGCTCAAGCGGCTGGACGATATCCTTGGGAGCCTCGGCGAGGACAACTCCACTTTCAAGGATGTCGCGGCGTCTTTCATGGGCAACATGGCCGCGCTCGGCCATTCGATGGCGGGCGACGAGATCTTGAAGAATTCCTTCGCGGACTACGCTTTCGAGAATTACGAGATCGCGGCTTACCGCTCCCTCATCACCATGGCCGAAACGTGCGGCGCGCTTGCGGCGGTGCCGCTGCTGAAGGCCTCGCTGGAAGAAGAGCAGGCCATGGCCGAGTGGCTGGAAATGCACCTGCCGCAGGTTACGCAGCGCTACATCGCGCTGGAGTCCGCCGGCGAGAAGGCGAACCGCTGACGCAGCGATTGGCTAAGGAGACACAGTCATGTTCATCCATCGCAAGCAACTGCAGTATCACGCGAAGCCCGACGCGCCGGATCCCCTGTTTGCCAAGCTTCTTCAGGAGCCTCTTGGCGGGCAGTGGGGCGAGATCAGCGTCATGATGAGCTACCTCTGGCAGGGCTGGTCCTGTCGGGGGCCCCAGAAGTATCGCGACATGATCCTCGACATCGGCACCGAAGAGATCGGCCATGTGGAGATGCTCGCCACCATGATCGCGCGGCTACTTGAAAGTTCACCGGTGGAGGCGCAGGAGAACGCGGCAAAGGATTCCGCCGTGGGCGCCATCCTCGGCGGCGCGCGTATCGAGGACGCGATCATGGCGGGCATGAACCCGCAGCATGCCATCGTCGCCGGCTCCGGCCCGCGTCCGGTGGACAGTGCCGGCAATCCCTGGACCGCGGGCTACATGACCGCGAGCGGCAATCTCCTCGCCGACTTCCGCTTCAATCTCACGGCGGAAAGCCAGGGCCGGCTTCAGGTGGCGCGGCTCTACAATCTCACCAGCGACACCGGCGTGCGCGACATGCTGTCCTTCCTCATCGCGCGAGACACCATGCACCAGAACCAGTGGCTCGCCGCCATCAAGGAGCTGGAGGAGGAAGGCTTCGACCGCACGCCGGTGCCGGCCAACTTCCCGCGCGAGATGGAGATGCAGGATGTCTCCTACCTCTACATCGACGCTTCCGAAGGCACCGCGAGCAAGGCCGGGCGCTGGGCCAAAGGGCCTTCGCCGGACGGTCAGGGCGAACTGAGCTATGAGCAGATTCGCCCTCTCGCCGAAGACGACGGATTACTGGGCGAGGCCGATCCCCGCATGTACGGCACTGCGGCCGTGCCGATGCCGCCGGCCGCCGCCGAGTAAACTATTGAGAATGGACCCGGGGTGCCGAACGGCGCCCCGGCAGCGCGGCGCCGCTTTGGGCGGCGCATGCGGTTTAGGGCCTCGAAGTATCGAACTATCCGCCGGCCCGCTCCTGCAGCAGGCGTTGCGCAATGGCGGAGGCACTCGCCACGTGCTGCAAGGCGGCAGCATGCGCTTCGTCAGCCTTGCCCGCGCGGATCGCTTCCACGATCCGCTGCATCTGCTTGGGGCCTTCGACCTCACGGCCCGGCGTCTTGATCGTCATCGAGCGCAGGTGGTTGATGCGCATCGTGAGGGAGTTGACGATATTCCAAGCGACCTCTTTGCCGGAGCAGGCAAAAAGAGTGCGATAGAAGTCCGAGGTGGCCTCCAGCACGAGCGTCGAGTTGCCTCGCGCGTAGCCAGCGAGAATGCGGGCGAGGCAGGCATCGAGGGCCGCGATCGTCGTGGGCTCCTGGGCCTCGGCGCAGGCGCGCGCCGCGATCGCCTCCAGCGCGCCCCGGATCTCATAAATCTGCAACGCCTCCGCCGCCGTGGTGCGGGAGACGATAGGGCCGCGCGCTGGAAGGTTTGAGACCAGCCCTTCCGTCTCCAGATGCCGCAGCACCTCGCGCACGATGGTGCGACTCACCCCCAGACGCTCGCACAGGTCGCGCTCGACCAGCCGGTCGCCCGGCCGGAAGTGCTGCGAGAAGATGGCCTCGCGCATTTTTTCGAGCGTCAGCTCGCGCAGCGTCTTGGCGGGGCGATCAACCC
>JAEZMT010000466.1 GCA_023442085.1 Pseudomonadota bacterium
ACTGCGAGTAGCGGTGGAAGTAGGACAGGGGATCGGTAAAGGCGGTTTCGCGCAGGCGCATGAAGCGCTCCACGTACCAGCGCTCGATCACGTCCTCGTCGCCGTCGATATAGACCGAGAAGTCGAAAAAGTCGGAGACGAAGGGGATCGCCTTGCCATCCTTCGGCGGGCGCGTGGTCTGGAGCACGTTCAGCCCTTCGACGATGAGGATGTCCGGCCGGTCGATCTCCACATGTTGGTCGGGCATCACGTCGTAGAAGAAGTGCGAGTAGAGCGGCGCGCGCACGGGCCGGCGGCCGGCCTTGATGTCGGTGAGGAAACGCAGCAGCAGCGCAACGTCGTAGCTCTCCGGAAAGCCCTTCTTCTCCATCAGCCCCTCACGCTCGAGGATGGCGTTGGGCAGAAGGAAGCCGTCGGTGGTCACGAGGTCCACCTTGGGCGTGTTGGGCCAGCGGGCGAGCAGCGCCTGCAGCACACGGGCGGTGGTGGATTTGCCCACCGCCACCGAGCCGGCGACGCCGATGATGTAGGGCATCTTCTCCTCGCCATGGGCATCGCCCTCGCGATGGTCGAGGAAGTGGCTCATGGCGCGATAGAGCTTCTGCGTCGCCGCCACGTAGAGCGACAGCAGGCGCGAGAGCGGGAGGTAGATCTCCTCCACCTCCTTCATGGAGAGGCGGACGCCGAGGCCTTCCAGCCGCGCGATCTCGTCGGGCCGCAGCGTCATGGGCGTGTCGCGGCGCAGCTTCGCCCACTCCTCGCGGGAGAAGGAGCGATACGGGGAAAGGCCGGGATCGAGGGGCCGGTCCATGGTCGCGATGTCTCTGTCAGGCCTGAGGACGGGCGGCTTTTTCGGCGAGACCGGACTGGGCGGTCCTGCGCGCAAGCTCGGCATGGATGTCGGCGAGAGCGATCCCGCGCGCCTTCAGCACCACCATGAGGTGATAGAGAAGATCGCTCGCCTCGCCCACAAGGTCCGTCTCGCTGCCCGAGACGGCGGCGATCACCGTTTCCACCGCCTCTTCGCCCAGCTTCTGGGCGCATTTGGCGACGCCCTTGTCCAGCAGGGAGCGGGTGTAGGAGGCGCCGGCGTCCGCCGAGGCCCGCGCCGCGACGATGGCTTCGAGATCGGCGAGGGAGAAGCTGTCGCTCATCGGGTCGGCCCCACGAGAAGGGTCAGGAACGAAGGCACTGAAACATTTTCAGCGCTTTGGGGCGCGGTTCGCATCAAGAAAATGCGAAAAACGGGTTAACCGGAAGCGCTGCTTTAGCAGTGCCCCCGCGAAGCTCAGTCGAGCCGTACCGGAAGACCAGCTTCGGCCAGCCGGTCCTTGGCCTCGCGCACCGTGAAGGTGCCGAAATGGAAGATGGACGCCGCGAGCACCGCCGAGGCGCCGCCGTCACGGATGCCCTCCACCAGATGGTCGAGGATGCCGACGCCGCCGGAGGCGATGACCGGCACATGCACCGCATCCGCCACCGCACGGGTCAGCGCGCAGTCGAAGCCCTGGCCGGTGCCGTCACGGTCCATGGAAGTGAGCAGGATTTCGCCGGCGCCGAGGTCCACCACCTCCCGGGCATACTGGATGGCGTCGAGGCCGGTGGGGTTGCGGCCACCGTGGGTGAAGATCTCCCAGCGGTTCTCCTCGCCCGGCTGCGACACCCTCTTGGCGTCGATGGCGACGACGATGCACTGCTCGCCGAACTTCTCCGCCGCCTCGCCCACGAAGGCGCGGCGGTTCACCGCGGCGGTGTTGATGGAGACCTTGTCCGCCCCGGCGTGCAGCAGGGTGCGCACATCGTCCACCGTGCGGACGCCGCCGCCCACGGTGAGGGGCATGAAGCACTGCTCGGCGGTGCGGCGCACCACGTCAAGGATGGTGCCGCGGTTCTCATGGCTGGCGGTGATATCGAGGAAGGTGAGTTCGTCGGCTCCGGCGGCGTCATAGGCGCGCGCGGCCTCCACCGGGTCACCGGCGTCGCGCAGATCCACGAACTGGACGCCCTTCACCACGCGGCCGTCCTTCACGTCGAGACAGGGGATGACGCGGACCTTCAGCATGGGCGCACCTACCGTCCTGCCACCAGCGCGAGGGCCTCGCGCGGGTCCAGCCGGCCGTCATAGAGGGCCCGGCCGGTGATGGCGCCTTCCAGCTTCTTCGCGGCCGGGGCAAGCAATCCCTCGATGTCGGCGAGGGAGGCGAGGCCGCCGGAGGCGATCACCGGCAGCGAGACGGCCTCGGCCAGCGCGATTGTGGCCTCGAGGTTCAGCCCCTTCAGCAGGCCGTCGCGGGCGATATCGGTGTAGATGATGGCGGCGACGCCAGCATCCTCGAAACGCCGGGCGATGTCCACGGCGGCAAGCTCGGACGTTTCCGCCCAGCCTTCCACGGCGACGTACCCGTCGCGGGCGTCGAGGCCGACCACGATGCGACCGGGATGGGCTTTGGCCGCCGCCTTCACGAAGTCCGGGTCGCGCACCGCGGCGGTGCCGAGGATGACGCGGGTGACGCCCTTCTCCAGCCAGCCTTCCACGGTCCGCATGTCACGGATGCCGCCGCCGAGCTGCACCGGGATGGAGACCGTCTCCAGAATGCGGTCCACCGCCGCCGCGTTCACCGGCTTGCCGGCAAAGGCGCCGTCCAGGTCGACGAGATGGAGATAGCGGAAGCCGAGGGTCTCGAACTCCTCAGCCTGCGCGGCGGGGTCGCGATTGAACACGGTGGCCCGCGCCATGTCGCCCTGTTCGAGGCGCACGGCGAGGCCGTCCTTGAGGTCGATGGCCGGAAAGAGGATCACGGATGCCACTTCAGGAAATTGGCGAGGAGCGCGAGGCCGAGGGTCTGGCTCTTCTCGGGATGGAACTGGGTGCCGGCCACATTCTCCCGCGCCACCGCGGCGGTGATGGTGCCGCCATAGTCGGTGGTGGCGAGGAGGTCGATGCCGTCCGCCGGCTTGAGGTGATAGGAATGGACGAAATAGGCGTGAAGGCCGGACGCGCCCGTAGGAATGCCGGCCAGCAGCGGATGCTCGCGCGCGACTTCCAGCGTGTTCCAGCCCATGTGGGGGATCTTCAGGGTCGGATCGTTGGGGGTGATGCGGTCCACCTCGCCGCGAATCCAGCCGAGGCCCTCGGTCACGCCGTGCTCCAGCCCGCGCTCGGCGAGGAGTTGCAGGCCGACGCAGATGCCGAGAAAGGGACGCCCCCTGCCCTTCACCGCCTCCGTCATGGCCTCTACCATGCCCGGCACGGCATCGAGCCCGGCCCGGCAGTCGGCGAAGGCGCCGACGCCCGGCAGCACGACGCGGTCTGCGGTGCGCACCACGTCCGGATCGCTGGTGACGATGACGGTCTGGCCGGCATCATGGGCGAGGCTCTGCGCCGCGCGCTCCATGGCCTTGGCGGCGGAGTGCAGATTGCCGGAATTGTAGTCGATGATGGCGACGGTCACGCCTCAGGCTCCCGGAAAGGCGCCGATGACGCCGGATGAACCGCCTGGAGCCGTGAAGGCCGGGCGGATGGCCGGAAGGGCGGCGGCTGCGCGCGGCGCCGGATACAGGCCCTCCCATCCGGTGAAGAAGCGGTGTTCCGCCTCGTCCCGGTCGGATGCCACCACGACGGCTGCCTCCTCATAGCCGAGGCGCTCCAGCTTGCGCTGGCGCAGGCGGGGCAGCTCCAGCGCGAGCAGGACATTAAAGCCGATCATCACCACGTTGCCCACAGCATCGGGAAGCCCGCCATAGACCTCGGCGAGGCCAAGGGTCACGGCCACAACAACATAGGCGGCGAACACCAGCCACAGGCGGAAACGCAGCAGCACGACGGGGGCGAAGAACAGCGTCACCCAGGAGAATTTCTCGCGCACGAACACGGTGCGCCCGGCCGCCTGCTCGGCGGTATCGCCGGGGACGGCGCGGGTCAGAACGGTCCACCTGGCCATGGCTGCCTCGTCTCCTGCCTCGCTTCTTGTGCCTGCCTCAGGTGCCCAGCGCGCCCTTGGTGGAGGGAATCTCCCCCGCCGCCGCCGGGTCCACCGCCACCGCCGCGCGCAGCACACGGGCAAGGCCCTTGAAGCAGCTTTCCGCGATGTGGTGGGCATTCACCCCGTACAGCGTCTCCACATGCAGGGTCACGCCGGCATTGGAGGCGAAGGCCTGGAAGAACTCCCGCACCAGTTCGGTGTCGAACTCGCCGATCTTCTGCGCCGCGAACTCGGTGCGGAAGACCAGGAAGGGCCGTCCGGAAATGTCGATGGCGACGCGGGTGAGTGTCTCGTCCATGGGCAGCAGCACGTCGGCGTAGCGCGTGATGCCGCGCATGTCGCCGAGCGCCTTCCGCACCGCCTGGCCGAGCACGATGCCCACGTCCTCGGTGGTGTGGTGGAAATCGATGTGGAGGTCGCCCACCGCCTTGATATCGAGGTCGAAACGGGCATGGCGGCCGAGCAGGTCCAGCATATGGTCGAGGAAGCCGACACCGGTAGACACGCTGGTCCGCCCCGTCCCGTCGAGGTCGACGGCGAGCGTGACGCGGGTCTCCTTGGTCTCGCGGACGATTTCGGCCTTGCGCATGGAACTCCTCCAAGGCTGCGGCTTCTATCAGCAACCTCGCTGCAACGCCATATGGCGATGAGATGACGCCGCTCGCGCGCGGGCCGCCTCGCCTCGGGTCGCCATCTATGGCATAGCGGCACCGTCAACTCGACGGGGATCGCCGATGCCGACGACGCACAACGACGGGCTGGAGCTTGCGTTTCAGGTCAGCGGCGAAGGCCCGCCGCTCCTCATCATCTCCGGGCTTTCGGCCGAGCGCTCCTTCTGGGCCCTTTCGCGGCCACTGCTCAAAGGCTTCACCCTCATCGAGTTCGACAACCGGGACATCGGCAAGAGCCAGCGGGCCACGGCGCCCTATACCGCCGCCGACATGGCCCGCGACGCCCTCGCCGTGCTTGACGCCTCGGGTTTTCAAAAGGCGCACGTCATCGGCCATTCCATGGGCGGCATGATAGCCCAGGAACTGGCACTCGCCGCGCCGCAGCGGGTGAATCGTCTGGTGCTGGCCAACACCATCGCCCGAAACGATCTTTACACCACCGAAATCATGCGTCTTTTCAAGGAGTTGCGGCTCCAGCTCGACAACGAGCTGACGTTCGGCGCGGCGCTCACTTCTTTCGTGCTGGGCATGGGCACCCTGAACAAGATCCCGCTCTTTGCGGCGGTCCAGCAATCGCTGGATGCGGGGCTCTATCAGGAGAAGGACGCCTTCATCCGCCAGGTGGGGGTCTGCGTCGGCTTCGACAGCCTCACCCGCATTGGCCGCATCGCGGCCCCGAGCCTCGCCATCTATTGCGACGATGACCGCGTGTTCAGCCCGCGCATGGTGCGGGAGCTGGCGGATGGCATCCCCGGGGCGAAGCTGGACGAAATCCTCGACAGCGGTCACTGCCCCATGGTGGAGGCGCCGGAGAATTTCTGCACCACAGTACGCAGCTTCCTCAACGGAAGCTGAACGGGAGACGAGTTGCGTCCGCCACGGAAGCGCATAAGTAAGCTCCAAGCGGAGCACTTCATGCATTCCCCTGATACCATTTATGGCACCACTATCGTCACCGTCCGCAAGGGCAACCGCGTCGCCATCGCCGGCGACGGGCAGGTTACGCTCGGCCAAACCGTGCTCAAGGCCAATGCGCGCAAGGTGCGCCGGCTGGGCCGGGGCGACGTGATCGGCGGCTTTGCCGGCGCCACCGCGGACGCCTTCACCCTGTTTGAGCGGCTGGAAGCGAAGCTGGAGCAGTATCCCGGCCAATTGCAGCGCGCCGCCGTGGAACTCGCCAAGGACTGGCGGACTGACCGCTACCTGCGCAGGCTGGAAGCCATGATGATCGTGGCGGACGCCTCGGTGTCCCTCGTCCTCACCGGCACCGGAGACGTGCTGGAGCCGGACGCCGGCGTGGCGGGCATCGGCTCGGGGGGAATGTATGCGCTGGCCGCCGCCCGCGCGCTGCTCGATCGCGAGGAAGATCCCGAGGCCATCGTGCGGCGATCGCTGGAGATCGCAGCCGACATCTGCGTCTACACCAACCGGAACATCGTCGTGGAGACCATCGGGTCCTGAGCGCCCCCGGCCCCGCCACCGCCTGAAGGACACATGATTCCATGAGCGATTTTTCCCCCCGCGAGATCGTTTCCGAGCTCGACCGCCACATCGTCGGCCAGGCCAAGGCCAAGCGCGCGGTGGCCATCGCCCTGCGCAACCGCTGGCGCCGCCAGCAGTTGGACGAGAGGCTGCGCGAGGAAGTTCTGCCCAAGAACATCCTGATGATCGGCCCCACCGGCGTCGGCAAGACCGAGATCTCCCGCCGCCTCGCCCGCCTCGCCGGCGCACCCTTCCTGAAGGTCGAGGCCACAAAGTTCACCGAGGTGGGCTACGTGGGCCGCGACGTGGAGCAGATCGTGCGCGATCTCGTGGAGGTCGGCATCGGCCTGACGCGCGAGGCCAAGCGCAAGGATGTGCAGGCGAAAGCGCACCTCAACGCCGAGAACCGCGTGCTCGATGCCCTCGTCGGTGCCACCGCCTCTCAGGCCACCCGCGACGCCTTTCGCAAGAAGCTCCGCGCTGGCGAGCTGGACGACAAGGAAGTCGAGATCGAGGTGCAGCAGGGCGCCCAAGGCATGCCGATGTTCGAGATTCCGGGCATGCCCGGCGCGCAGATGGGCGCCATCTCGCTGGGCGACATGCTGGGCAAGGCCTTCGGCGGCCGCTCCAAGCCGCGCCGCGTGACGGTGAAGGAGGCGCACCCCCTGCTCCTCACCGAGGAGGCGGACAAGCTGATCGACCAGGACGCCATCACCCAGGAAGCGATCCATGCCGTCGAGAACAACGGCATCGTCTTCCTCGACGAGATCGACAAGATCGCAGGGCGCGAGGGCCGTTCGGGGGCCGATGTCTCCCGCGAGGGCGTCCAGCGCGACCTGCTGCCGCTCATCGAGGGCACCACCGTCTCCACCAAGCACGGGTCGGTGAAGACCGACCACATCCTGTTCATCGCCTCCGGCGCGTTCCACGTGTCGAAGCCATCGGACCTTCTGCCGGAGCTTCAGGGCCGCCTGCCCATCCGGGTGGAGCTGGAGGCGCTCACCCGCGCCGATTTCGTCCGCATCCTCACCGAGACCGAGGCGAGCCTCGTGAAGCAGTCGGTGGCTTTGATGGGCACCGAGGGCGTGACACTGGACGTGACCGCGGACGCGGTGGAGGCCATCGCCGATGCGGCGGTGGAGGTGAACTCCAATGTGGAGAACATCGGCGCCCGCCGCCTGCAGACGGTGATCGAGCGGGTGCTCGACGACCTCTCCTTCTCCGCCCCGGACCGCTCGGGCGAGACGGTGGTGGTGGATGCGGACTATGTGCGCTCGCGCGTCGCCGACCTCGCGAAGAACGCCGACCTCAGCCGCTTCATCCTCTGAGGCGGCTCAGGACAGGCGCGTGCGCTCGCCCCAGGCGAGCTTCTTGCGATAAAGGGTCGAAGGGCTGAGATCGAGGGCCGCCGCGGCAAGCGAGATGTTGCCGTCGAACGCGGCGATGGCCGCCTCGATCGCCCGCCGCTCGACCACCGACAGGGGCTCGACCCGGCCCTGCCAGGCGAAGCTGTCCGACCAGCCCTGAATGAGCACCTCGGGGGGGCGCGCGGCGCCCGGCGCCTCGGGTGCCTCCGGCTCGGCCAGAAGGCCCGGCAGAATGGTGCCACCCTCGCTCAGCACGACCACCCGGCGCATGAGGTTCTGCAGTTCGCGCACATTTCCGGGGAAACGGCGGGCGCGCAGCGCCTCCACCACCTCGGGCGTGAAGCGCGGCATGGGGCGGCCTTCCTCGCCGGCGAAGCGGGCCAGGAAGGTTTCGGCCAGGAGGAGCACGTCGTCGCCCCGCGCCCGCAGCGGCGGCAGCGCCAGCGGCAGCACGGCGAGGCGATAATAGAGATCTTCCCTCAGGCGTCCCGCGCGCACTTCTTCCAGAGGGTCGCGGCTGGTGGCGCACACGAGGCGCACATCCGCTTCCCGCTCGGTCACCTCGCCCACCGGGCTGAAGCGGCCGGTCTCCACGAAATGCATCAGCCGGGCCTGGCAGGCCAGGTCCATCTGCGTGATCTCGTCGAGGTGCAGCGTGCCGCTCTGGGCGCGGTCCATGGCGCCGGCATCCTCGCGGCCGAACAAAGCGATTTCCATCAGCTCGGGAGGAATGACGGCGCAGTTGAGCGCGACGAACGGCGCGTCGCGGCGGGACGAGGCGGCATGGACCGCCGCCGCCACCAGATCCTTGCCTGTGCCGCTCTCGCCGGTCACGAACACCGCCGCGCGCGAGGCGGCGAGGCGCTCGATCTGCGCATAGACCGCCTGCATGGGCGCCGAACGACCGTAGAGACCGCAGAAATCTCCGCCCCGCGGCAGGGGACGCGCCGCGCGCCGGCGACGTTCGGCCCGGCGGGCTGGCGTCGCGGCCAGGAGGCGATCCATCACTTCCTCGACCACGAGCGGCTTCTGGACCACATCGTCGGCCCCCGCCCGCATGGCGGCCACCGCTCCGCTCACCGAGCTTTCCCCCAGCGCCACCACGAGCGTGCCGACGAAGCCGCTGGCGCGTATCCGGCGCACCGCATCTTCCGGCTCGCCGGAGCCGACGAGGGCGGAGGTGCAACGGGGGAGAAGCGGCAGAGCTGCGGCAATGTCGGCAGCCTCGATCATGTCGAGGGAATCGCGGCGGGCGAGTGCGGCCCGCACGATGGCGCGCACGGCGGGATCAGGATCGCAGATCAGCAGGCGGGCAGGGCCGCTGGAGCGTCGCGCAAGGGAAAACTGAGACATGGATTGCGGATCGCGGGAAACGGACATCGCCGGGAGTAAACCGCGACAGGGTAAAGGAAGCCTTGTCGTGGGCGCAACCCGTTCACGCGGGGCCGAAGCTACTCCTCGCCCCGAACTCCCTGCCCTTGCGTCATCCCCTCGGCGGCTTGACCACTCTCGCCTCGACCGAGAGACCCGCGCTTTCAAGCGCGTCGAGCGCGCGGGTCGCATGGTCCTTGGAGGGCAACAGGCGCGTAACCAGCCGGCGCACGCCATCGGCGCCATCGGACGCCTGATGAACCATCAGATTGACCACCTCCCGCTCCTCGCTGTGCCGGCCGAGAGCGTGGAGGCTGAGGGCGAGCGCGACCCGGTTCTCCACTGTCGGATGGAGGGTCAGCTGGGGCAGCATGGCCTGGGCCGCGATCAGGTCACCGCGCAGGAAGGCCGCGAGCGCGAGATAGGAATCCCGGAAGGGGGTCGCGACCGCGCCCTGGCGGCGGGCGTTGGCCAGCAGCGCCTCGCCCTCGGCGATGCGTCCGGCGCCGATGAAGACCACGCCCACCGTCGCCGCCACGTCGAAATCCAGCGGGTTGAGGCGCAGGGCGCGCTCGGCGGTGGCCACGGCCTCGTCGGGCTCTCCTGCGAACAACTGGACCAGAGCCAGCGCGCGGGCGGCGTAGGCACTGGCGGGCGCCAGCTCCACGGCCCGCTCGGCCTCGTCCAGCATCACTTCCAGCTCCGCCTCAGACGGGGCGGGCGTGTCGTCGTGGAGGGTGCGCTGCAGCTGGGTTTCGGCACGCACGGCATGGCCGAGGGCGAAGGCGGGATCCCGGCGGGTAAGTTCCGCGAGGCACTCGTCCACGTTGATGCCGCGGGTTTCCTGCCGGGTCTCGGCCTTCATCTCCGGCCGGGTCTCCTGGCTGTCGCTGCGGCGCTGGGCGGCAGCGGCGGCGACACAGCCATAGCCTGAGGCGGGAGCACGGGCGAGCGCCTGGGCCCGGGCGCGGACCTGCACCACGCCATAGCCTTCCATAACTGCGACAGCGACGTCGTGGATGACCCGCTGCTCGCTCTCCGCCAGCTTTCCGGCGCCGGCCAGACCATCCATTACGGTGGACCAGACGATAGAGCCGTCACAGCGGTCGGTCAGCCGCACGGCGAGTGAGAAAGTGCCATCCGGCCGCCCCTCGGCGAGGCCTGCGAGGGAGAAGACCGAGCGTGGCACGGCCGCCGAGCAGGCTTCCGCGACGGTGCCCGAGTGAATATCGGCACCTGCCGCGCGGACCTGGGCAAAATCAAACCGGGCGAACGCGTCGCGCATGCGCTCCTCGATGGCCCGCAGCTCGGTCGTGTTCGGCGCGCCGTCACCCGCCGCCTCGAAGGTGCGAACCTCGACCAGCGGCAGGCGAATCCGATCCGCCGTCGCGGCGGCCGAGACCGAATCCTGCGGCGCCTTGCCTTCCAGGCCCCAAAGGGAGAGCCCCACACCCGCGGTCACGACCAGCGCGAGCCCTGCTGCGAGGGCCGAAAGCAGCCGGCGCGACCGGACGGCCTGCGGCGGCGCATCGCCGGGGGGCGGATCAGCCACATCCTGATCGGCCGGCGCAGCATCCTCCACCCCACGGGTGTGGAACTGGGGCACGTAGCCCCCCTTGGGCACATCGATGATGACAGGATCATCGACGCCGATTGTCGTATAATACCTCTCGAGCGCCCTTCGCAGCCGGGTGGCCTCCACCCTGACGATGGGATCGGACTGGGGATCGAAGGACGGCGGCCGACCCAGCGCCTCCACCGCGATGGTGTAGCCCTTCAGCGCGTCCGCCCGGCCATCCAGGGTCGATTCGACGACGAATTTCAGAAACGCCGCGAGCCGCGGAGAGGCGGCGAAATCGGGCGAGGCGAGCACGCGATCGAGCGCCGCACGCACGCCGGCAGAGGCATCGACCATCTCGGTCACGCCTTCGGAGACGGCCTCAACCGCGCCCTGTTCGCCTGCATCTGCAGCACTGCCCACCAAAATACCGTCCTAACCTACGGTCATGACCTTTGTCCGTCAGAACCCTTGCACAAGCAAGAGGGCGGGATGATGGTCACGGCCTCCCTGCGTCAAGCCGCCACCGGCCAGTTTCCACCGGCGGTACGGGCTGCTAGCGTTGCAGCGACGCGACCGCATGCGAGGCCGCCGGGCGGCTCCAGGCCGCAGGCGCGAGACTCGCGCCGCACCGGCCGGAGCGTTGCAAAAAATCGGCGCCACAGGCTGGCGCCCAAACATGGCGCGCGATGCACCGCGCGCGGGAGAGGACCATCATGGCTCTGGACGATCTGGTGACCGACGGCATGCGCGCGGACAGTGTTCCGAACGACCTCGAAGCCTTCTGGATGCCGTTTACCTCGAACCGCTCCTTCAAGAAGCGGCCCCGGCTCGTGTCCCGCGCCAAGGACATGCACTATTACACGCCGGAGGGTCGCCCCATCCTCGATGGCTGCGCCGGCCTATGGTGCGTTAACCCCGGCCACAACCGGGAGCCCATCGTCGAAGCCATCCGCGCCGGTGCCGCCGAGATGGATTTCGGCCCCACCTTTCAATACGGCCATCCGAACGCTTTCCGCCTCGCCACCAAGATCGCCGATCTCGCACCCGGCGATCTCGACCATGTGTTCTTCTGTAACTCTGGCTCCGAGGCGGTGGACACCGCGTTGAAGATCGCTCTTGCCTACCAGCAGACCATCGGCCAGGGCACCCGCACGCGCCTCATCGGCCGCGAGCGCGGCTATCACGGCGTCGGCTTCGGCGGCATCTCGGTGGGTGGCATGGTCGCCAACCGCCGCACCTTCGGCACCATGCTGGCCGGCGTCGACCACCTGCGCACCACCTATGACCGCGAGAACCAGGCCTTTTCCAAGGGCGAGCCGGACTATGGCGCGCACTTCGCCGACGAGCTGGAGCGCATCGTCGGGCTCCACGACGCCTCGACCATCGCCGCCGTCATCGTCGAGCCCATGGGCGGCTCAACCGGTGTGCTGCCGCCGCCGAAGGGCTATCTCAAGCGGCTGCGCGAGATCTGCGACAAGTACGGCATCCTGCTCATCTTCGACGAGGTGATCACCGGTTACGGCCGCCTCGGCTACGCCTTCGCCGCCGAGCGTTACGGCGTGATCCCGGACATGATCTGCTTCGCCAAGGGCATCACGGCCGGCGCGGTGCCGATGGGCGGTGTCATCGCCCGCAAGCATATCCACGATGCCTTCATGAAGGGGCCGGAGCACATGGTGGAGCTGTTCCACGGCTACACCTATTCCGCCCATCCGCTGGCCTGCGCCGCCGGCCTCGCGACGCTCGACCTCTATGCCCAGGAAAACACCTTCACCCATGCGCTGGCGCTGGAGCCCTTCTTTGCCGATGCGGTCATGTCACTGAAGGATAAGCCTGGCGTGCTCGACATCCGCACCGTGGGCATCACCGGCGCGGTGGACCTCGCCCCACGCGCCGGCACGCCTGGCCTGCGCGGCTACGAGGCGCTGGAGAAGGCATTCCATGAGGAAAGCCTGATGATGCGCGTCGCCGGCGACACGCTGGTCATCACGCCGCCGCTCATCATATCCAAGGATCAGGTGGGCGAACTGGTGGAGAAGCTCGGGCGGGTCATCGAGAAGACCGTCTGAACACGAAATCGATCGTCCGGCCCCGCGGGCGGCGGACGATCGAACAGCGGACGCACCCTGGCCGCCGGTCCGCAGCGGGGTGCGGCCGACGGCCAGGTCGTGCGAGCCGCGAGCAGGGGCGTCAAGCTCGCGAGCCGCACGTTCGCAGTCTCATGAGAAAACGATTGTAAAAACGGCGCGCCCTAGGCGGCGGGGCGACCGGCTCGCGCTTGGCGGAGCGGCGCAGCCGCTATGGCGCTAGAGCCGCCCTGTGAGCGCAAGCACGATCACGATGATCAGCAGCACACCCACGATGCCGCCCGGCCCATACCCCCACCCGGAGCTGTAGCCCCACGTCGGCAGCGCTCCGACGAGCAGCAGCACGAGGATGATGATGAGGATCGTGGACATCAGCGGCCTCCCAGTCAGTCCGACGGAGCCACGCTCCGCCTTGCGTTTCTGGTAACGCGCGCGAGGCCTTGCAGTTCCTTGGCTTGTGGCGACTGTCCATCGAAGCTGCCGTCCCGCTGATGCCTGGAGCGGGAGCGCGATTCTCCGAGCGGATTGAATCAATTCGTTCGGATCGCGCTCTAGAGCGGTGCCGTCGCAGACGCGAGCCAGTCCACGGTGCCCGCATCGACCAGCGGCGCGAGTGTGGCGCGGACCTCGGCGTGATAGGCATCGACCTGCGCCCGCTCGGTGCCGGTGAGGAGATCAAGGTCAATCAGGCGCCGGTCGTAGGGCACGAGGGTGAGGGTCGCGAATCCGAAGCACGGCTTCTCCCCGGCTTCCACCGGACGATCCTCCACCAGGATCAGGTTCTCGATGCGGATGCCGTAGGCGCCTGTGCGATAGAAGCCCGGCTCGTTGGAGAGGATCATTCCTGCGGCCAGCGGCAGATGGCCGAGCTGCGAGATGCGCGCCGGGCCCTCATGCACGGAGAGCCCCGCGCCGACGCCATGGCCGGTGCCGTGGTCGAAATCGAGCCCCGCCTCCCACAGGAACTGCCGCGCCAGCGGATCCAGCTGGGCGCCCGTGATGCCCTTGGGAAACACTGCGCGGGTGAGAGCCAGATGGCCCTTCAGCACCAGCGTGTAGTGGCGGCGCATGTCCCGGGTCGGCGTCCCGACGGCAAGGGTGCGCGTGATGTCCGTCGTGCCGTCCGGATACTGCGCGCCGGAATCGAGCAGGAACAGCTCGCCCGGATGGATCGCCCGGTTGGTCTTGCGCGTGACCCGATAATGCACGATGGCGCCGTTCTCCCCCGCCCCCGCGATGGTGGGGAAGGAGATGTCGGTCAGGCAGCCGGTGGCGCGGCGGAAGGTCTCCAGCGCCTCCACCGCGTCGATCTCGGTAAGCGTGCCGGCCGGCGCCTCCCGGTCGAACCAGGCGAGGAAGCGGGCCAGCGCCGCGCCGTCCCGCACATGGGCTGCGCGCATCCCCGCGATCTCGGCCGGGTTCTTCGACGCCTTGATAAGAGAGATGGGGTCTGCGCCCTTGTCGGCGACGCCGCCCGCGGTCTCGATGAGGTTCGCGAGACGCACCGGCGCTGTGGCCTGATCCACACGGATGCGCCGGGCCTTCCCGGCGTTGCCCTCTCCCTTGGCGAAAGCGGTGAGCACGCGGTCGAGGTCGCCGACGCCGTGCAGGCGAGCGTGACCGGCGAGGGCGGCCCGCACCTCGTGGGAGAGCTTCAGCGCATCGAGGAACAGGTCAGGCAGTCCCTCGCGCGGCACGATGCACCAGGCGAGCGGCAGCGGCGTGTGGGCCACGTCAGCACCGCGCATGTTGAAGAGCCACGCCGCGCCGTGGGGGTCCGAGACGAGCAGTCCATCGAGCTTCTCCTCGGCGAGCTTCTCCTGCACCTGCCGGAGCTTGCTGGCGGTGTCCTCACCCGCGACGGACAGGTCCAGCAGGCGCACCGGTGCGCGAGGGGGCGCGGGACGGTCGGGCCAGATGGGGTCGAAGGGATCGGCCTCCAGCGGCGCGAGGATGCCCCCGGCCGCCGCCACCGCCTTCACCAGCCGTTCGCGACCGTCGATGGTCGTGCGCCACGGATCAAACCCCAGGCGGGCACCGCGGGGGAGATGCGCTTCGATCCACTTGTCCGGCCGCGTGTTGGAAAGCGGCACCACGGTGAAGGCCGCTTCGTCCACCTGCGCGGGGGCCTGGAGCGTGTAGCGTCCGTCCACGAAGAGCGCCGCCTCCGTGGGCAGCACCACGCAGGTGCCGGCGGAGCCGGTGAAGCCGGTGAGGTAGGCGAGGCGCTCCTCGCAGGCCGGCACATATTCGTTCTGGTGCGCGTCGGCGCGCGGGATCACATAGCCGTCGAAGCCGAGGCGGGCGAGCTCCGCCCGGAGCGCCGCCAGCCGCGCCGGCCCCTCCGCGCCATCGGCCAGGTCCTCGAAGGTCTGGAAATGCGCCTTGAACGGGGGATGGCCGTGGGAGGCGGGATGAATGGGCGAAGAGGACGAAGGAGACGAAGAGGACGTCATGGGCGGGGCGCCGGGGAAATCGTTGAAATCCCGCCGACCATAGGAGCCCCGCCGGGCGACGGCAACGCGGTGGGTATTTCGCGAAACGCCCTTGATGGGCAACCCCGCATCCGATTATGGTCGGCGCCATCGCGGGCGTAGTTCAGTGGTAGAACGACAGCTTCCCAAGCTGTATGTCGTGGGTTCGATTCCCATCGCCCGCTCCAGTTTCCCTCATCTCCCAGATCGGTCCGGATGCGGCCAGGCGGTCCGCGCGCCGGCGCGCTCGATGCCGTCGCATGGGGGCGCAGCTTCGCGAGATCGCAAGCGCCCTGCCCCTCCCCGTCACCTCAGCATGAAGCCGATCGCCAGAGCGTTCGCGATGTCGATGAAGAAGGCGGAAACCAGCGGCAGGATGATGAAGGCGATGGGCGCCGGGCCGTGGGTGCGGGTCACGGCGGTCATGTTGGCGATGGCGGTGGGGGTGGCGCCGAGGCTGATGCCGGTGAAGCCGGCGGCCAGCACCGCCGCCTGATAGTTCCGGCCCATGGCGGGGAACACCACGAACAATATGTACGCCACCGCCACCAGGGTCTGCAGCGCCAGCACCGTGCCCAGCGCCGGGCCGAGGCCGCCCAACGTCCAGAGCTGCATGCTCATCAGCGACATGGCGAGGAAGATCTTCAGCGACAGGTCGGAGACCAGCGCCAGCGCCGGGGTGCGGGCCGGCCACGGCAGGCGGGGCGCGACCCTGGGCAGGATGTTGGTGATGACGATGGCCACCAGCATGCACACCACGAACATGGGCAGCTTCAGGCCGGTCTTCTCCACCACGCCTTCCAGCGCGTAGGCGATGATGATGACGAGGTTGAGCGCCAGGATGGTGACGAGGATGTTCCGGTAGTTCACCGAACCGCCCTCCGGCTCCGCCGGGGTGTCCGGCAGGCCCACCATGGGGGCGTCGTCGCCGGTGCCGCGCAGGTTGAAGCGGGAGATGAGCAGGCCGGCCACCGGGCCGCCCACGAGGCTGGCGATGACGAGGCCGAGGGTGGCGCTGGCGATGCCGATCTCCAGCGCGTTGGGCAAATCGAAACGCTGCGCGATCAGCGGTGCCCACGCGATGGTGGTGCCGTGGCCGCCCACCAGCGACACCGAGCCGAGCAGCGGTCCCACGCCATAGGGCAGGCCGAGCGCTGCCGCCCCGCCGACGGCGACCACGTTCTGAAGCACGAGATAGACCACCGTCAGCAGCAGCAGGATGACCAGGGGCTTGCCGCCGGTGGCGAGGTCCGAGACGCGGGCGTTCAGGCCGATGCCGGTGAAGAAGTAGAGCAGCAGCAGGTCGCGGGCGTCGAGATCGAACGTCACCGCAAGACCCAGCACCTTGTAGGCGAACAGCGTCGCAAGCGCCGCGATGATGCCGCCGGTGACAGCCTCCGGAATGTTCCAGCGCTTGAGCGGGGTGATGATCTCGTTGAGGCCGGCGCCGAGGAAATAGACGAGGATGGCGATGGTGAAGGTCAGCAGCCCCGAAACCTCGAACGTCGCTGGCATGTGGTTCCCCCTGCGCGGCCCTGTCCCGCCCCACCTGTAGCCCATTCCGGGCGGGGCTCAAACGGTTAGGCGCCGAGCCGGCGCAGGGCTTTTCCGGCGAGCACGTCGGTCTCGATGTCCTCCAGCTCCTTCTGTCGGGTCTCCGGCACATAGGCGAGGGAGATGAAGAGCGAGGCGACGCACACCACGAGGAAGATGCCGATGGTGGCGGCAAGGCCGATCCCCTCCACCACCGAGAGGAAGCTCGCCGCCACGATGGCGTTGAACAGCCAGCTCGTCGCCGAGGCGGCGGCGATGCCTCGCTCGCGGATGGCCGAGGGGAATAGCTCGGACATGAGCACGTAGGGCAGCGGCCCGAGGCTGAGGGCGAAGGCGACGATGTAGGCGCACAGCCCGGCCAGCGCCACATAGGGCCAGTCCGCCAGCGCCGCGACGATCACCACGGCGAGGCTCACCGCCATGGCCGCCGAGCCCGCGATGAGCAGCGGGCGGCGGCCAAGGCGGTCCACCAGCATCATCGCGGCGATGGTCGCCAGCACGTTCACGAGGCCGAGGCCGAAGGTGGCGGCGAGGGCCGCCACGCCGGCCGGAAAGCCGAGTTCGGTGAAGATGTGCGGGGCGTAATAGAGAATGCCGTCGATGCCGGAGAAATTCTGCAGCACGAACAGCACGCTGCACAGCACCAGCACCGCCTTGGTGCTGCCCGTGCCGAGCACCGCCCGCCAGTCGCCGGCCGGCGCCGCGCCTTCCGCGTCGGCGGATGAGATTTCGCCGGCAAGGCCCAGCCGCTGGGCGGCCGCCTCGCCCTCCGCCATCCGGCCGCGGGAGAGGAGCCAGCGGGGGCTTTCCGGCAGTAGGAGCACGGCACCCGCGCAGGCCAGAGCGATGATGGCGCCGCCGCCCAGCATCTGATCCCACGACGCGCGGCCGGTGAGCGCGAGGGGCACCGCATAGCCAAGCAGGATGCCGATGGTCACCGCCAGCTGGAACAGGGACACCACCGCGCCGCGATGGCGGGCGGGCGTAACCTCCGCCGCATACATGGGCACCACCATGGAGGAGAGCCCGACCCCGAGGCCGATGAGGATGCGCGCCACCACCAGCATCCCCACCCCCGGCGCCATCGCCTGTCCCAGCGGCACCAGCGCGTAGCCGGCAAAGGCCAGCGTCGCTGCAAGCAGGCAGGACGGACGCCGGCCGATGCGCTGGGAGATGGGCGCGGCGACAACGGCGCCGACGAAGCAGCCCGCCAGCAGCGAGGTCACCATCATCTCGGTGGCGCGGGTGGAAAGGGCGAACGCCTCGGAAATGGTGCCGACCACACCGGCGATGGACGCCGTGCTGAAGCCGAACAACATGCCGTTGAGGAGCACGAGGCCCGCCGTGAGGAAAAGGGTCGTCATTTCATCCGACGGGTATCTGAGTAGAGCACGCTTCAGGGCAGCGCGCGGGGGCCTGTATGCAGGGCTTGTAAGCGTGACCTTCGGTGGAGCATAAGTACAAAAAACAAGCGGCGATAGGCCCGGCATCTCGCCGGAACTGCCGTGAGGGAGGGCGCCCAGTGACCGTTTCCGCGGCTACGCACGAACATGCCAATCGCCTCGCAATCGAGGGCGGCGCTCCGGTCCGCACCAAGCCCCTGCCGTGGGAACTGCCCGGCGCCCACTGGATCGGCGCGGAGGAGCTGGAGCTCGTCTCCCGCGTCGTGCGTGCCCAGAGCCCCTTCCGCTTCTACGGCCCCGACCTCCAGCACATGGTGGACACGCTGGAGAAGGAATGGTGCGCCGCCTTCGGCCACAAGCACGCGCTGGGCGTCTCCTCCGGCACCGCCGCGCTGACCATTGCCATGTCGGCCCTCGACATCGGCCCCGGCGACGAGGTGCTCGTGCCCGGCTATCTCTGGGTGAGCTGCGTGGCCGCCGTGGTGCGCGCCGGCGCCATCCCGAAGCTGGTGGACGTGGACGACTGCTTCACCCTCGATCCCGCTGACGTGGAGCGCAAGATCGGCCCCCACACCCGCGCCGCCCTGATGGTGCACATGAGCGGCGCGCCCGGCCGCGTCGCCGATGTCGCCCGCATCTGCCGCGAGCGCGGCATCGCCCTCATCGAGGATTGCGCCCAGACCGCCGGGGCGAGCCAGAACGGCAAGGCCGTGGGCACCTTCGGCGACATCGGCATCTTCTCCTTCCAGCTCAACAAGAACATGACCTCCGGCGACGGCGGCATGGTGGTGACGGAGCGGGACGACCTGTTCCGCCGCATCGTCGCGCTGCATGACCTCGGCTATCCGCGCAACGAGAAGGGCCGGCTCGACACCTCGGACGAGAGCTGCCAGCTCTGGGGCGTCGGCGCCCGCATGTCGGAGCTGACGGGGGCCATGTGCCTCGCCCAGATGCGCAAGCTGCCGCAGATCACCGGCAACATGCGCTCGTCCAAGTGGCGCATCCGCAATGCCCTCGCCGACATCCCCGGCCTCGGCTTCCGCACCGTGCCCGACCCCTCCGGCGACACCGGCCCCTTCATGCTCATGACGCTGAAGGACGAGGCCACCGCCCGCCGCTTCGTGGACGCCCTGCGCGCCGAGGGCATCGCCGGCCCGGCTGGCTCGCTCGCCTGCCTCGCCATGCGCGAGTGGGGGATGCACTGGTATTCCAACATCCCGAGCCTCGTGCACAAGCGTTCCGACAGCCGCGACGGCTTCCCCTGGACGCACCCGTCCAACGCCTTCGGCCAGAGCTACAGCTACGCCGCCGGCGCGCTGCCGAACTGCGACGACCTGCACGCCCGCGGCGCGCTGCTCACCATCGCCTCGACGCTGACGACCGAGGACGAGGACGACATCATCGCCGCCATCCGCAAGGTGGCGCGGGTGGTGCTGGCCTGACGCCCGGACACCGGGCCTTCACGACACAGGGGGCCGCGCCGCCGGGCTGTTCGGCGGGCGGGGAAGCGCGAAGGGAAAAGCGCCCATGATCTATTTGATCGCCGCCATCGCCGGCCTCGCCGGGGCGCTGTTCGGTTTTGACGAGGGCGTCATTGCCGGAGCCCTGGCGCCGCTGCGCAAGGACCTCGGCATCGATCCCGTGGCGGAAGGCATGATGACGGCGGCGGTGCCATTCGGCGCCTTCATCGGCGCCATCATCGGCGGCCGGCTCGCCGCCGCCGCCGGGCGCCGCAAGCTGCTGCTGTGGGCCGCCGTGCTGTTCGTGGGCGGAGCGCTCCTGAGCGCGCTCGCCGGCGGGCTCATCACCCTCACCCTTGCGCGCCTCGTCATCGGCCTCGCGGTGGGCGTCGCGGCCATGATGGCGCCGCTCTACATCTCCGAGAGCGCGCCCGCCAAGGAGCGCGGCATGCTGGTTTCCATCTACCAGCTCGCCATCACGCTCGGCATCCTCGGCGCCTATGTGGTGGGCTACGCCTTCCACGAGAACTGGCGCTGGATGTTCGCGATGGGCGCGGTGCCGGCGGTGCTGCTGTTCGGCGGCATCTTCGCTTTGTCCGACACCCCCCGCTGGCTCGCCATGCGCGGCCGCAGCGCCGAGGCCCGCGCCGCGCTCGCCCGGATGCGCGAGAAGCCGGAGAGCGATCCCGCCGTCGCCGCGGAATATGAGGAAATCCGCGCCGCTGCGGCCGCCGACGAGGGCCGCAAGGCGACCTTCGCCGACCTGCTGTCGCCCCGCGTCCGCCCGGCGCTCATCGTCGCCATGGGCCTGTTCCTGCTGCAGCAGCTCTCCGGCATCAACGCGGTGATCTATTACGCGCCAACGGTGTTCGAGCTGTCGGGCTTCAGTTCCACCACCACGCAGATCCTCGCCACCGCCGGCATCGGCGTGGTCAATGTGTTGATGACGGTGGTGGGCATGATGCTGATCGACCGGCTCGGCCGCCGCCTGCTGCTGCTGATCGGCTTCGCCGGCACCGCCGTGTCGCTCGGCGCCATCGCCATCGCCGCGGCCACCGGCAGCCCCTCGCTCGGCGTGCTCGCCCTTGCGGGGCTGGTGCTCTACATCGCCTCCTTCGCCATCGCCATCGGCCCGCTGCCGTGGGTGATGATGTCCGAGGTGTTCCCGCTCGATTGCCGGGCGCTGGGCATGAGCATCGCCTCGCTGGTGAACTGGGGCTTCAACTTCCTCGTCGTGTTCACCTTCCCCGTGCTGGTGGCCGAGTTCGGCCTCGCCGGCGTGTTCGGCCTCTATGCCGTGGTGTGCGTCGCCGGCCTCGCCTTCACCCAGTGGCTGGTGCCCGAGACCAACGGCGTGAGCCTCGAAGAGATCGAACGCCATCTCAGAAGCGGCCGCCCGCTGCGCGAGCTCGGCCGCCTGCACGCCGCCTGAGGAGACGACATGAGCGAGACCTCTCCCGACGCCCCCCTCGATTTCGAGGCGCTCGTCGTCGCCCTCCTGCCGCTCGGCCCCTACCACGCGGCGCTGGAGCCGATGGTGGCGGACCTTGCCCGCATCGCGACGCTGAACACCCAGCTCAACGCCGCCTTCCGGCGCATCGCCGCCCGCGCCGGCTTCCCGGGCGGCGTGGTGCATCGCGAGCATCTGGCGGAGGATGCGGAGGCGGTGGGCACCTTCTTCGAATACGTGCATTTCGCCTCGCCCAGCTTCCTGGGCTCGGTGGGGGAATGGCCGCTGGTCGGCGGGCGGCCGCTGGCCGGAAAGGTTTCGGGGGGCGCGCATGGCTGAGGCATCGCACTGCGACGTGATCGTCGTCGGCACCGGCGCCGGCGGCGGCATGCTGGCCTATGAGCTGGCGAAAGCAGGCCTCAACGTGGTCTCGCTGGAACAGGGCGGGCGCCTCGCCGACGATCATTTCAAGCGCGTGGACCCGCCGGGCACCCAGCTCGACTTCGGCATCCGCTCCAACACCGTGTGGCCGGCCGAGCCGCACGACAGCCTGTTCGTCCATCCCCTGTTCGAGAAGGGCGCGGACGGCTCCACCGGCTGGCCGGACAACAACTTCCACCACTACCAGATCCTCGCCGTCAACGGCCTGCAGAACCTCTGGAACGGGGTGAGCGTGCGCTTCTCCGCGCGTGATTTTCGGGACTGGCCGATCTCCTATTCCGACCTCGCCCCCCATTACGAGGCGGTGGAGCGGCGCATCGTCGTCTGCGGCACCGAGGAGCAACTGGAAGAATTGCCGGACGGCATCTATGTGCCGCCGAAGCCCCTGCGCCCCGCCGACGTGATGATCGTCGACGCGGTGAATGCGATGGACGAGCCCTGGTCGCACGCCATCCCCAACCGCAAGGCCATCGATACCCGGCCGGATAGCCCCAACGCCTGCGTCTCCACCGGCATCTGCACCTCCGGCTGCCCCACCGGCGCGGTCTACAAATTCACCGCCCGGCTGCTGCCGGAGATCGAGAAGCTGCCGAACTACGAGCTGCGCCCCGGCGCCAAGGTGGTGCGGCTGCTGCGCGAGCCCGGAACGAAGCGGGTGATGGGCGTCGAATATCGCGACATGGCCACCGGCGAGGCGCGCGTCCTCACCGCCGATCATGTGGTGCTGGCAGCCGGCGCCATCGAGAGCCCGCGTATCCTGTTCAACTCCGCCGACGATGCCGCGCCCGAGGGCATGGGAAACACCACCGGCCAGCTCGGCCTGCGCCTTCAGGACAATCCGAAGGCCGTGCTCTCCACCTCGCTGTGGAAGCTGTGGGGCAAGGGCCGCGATTTCGACATCGGCTATGGCGACCTGCTCATCCTCATGTCGCGCGGCCGGCTGCCGGACGGAGAGGAATTCCCCTTCATCGGCCACGCCATCCACGGCGTGCCGGACGTGCCGCATTATCTTGCCGGCATGAAGCGCTTCCCGCCCTTCATGAAGGAGCGGCTCGCCCGCTTCATGTTCCACTCCTACGTCACGCTCGGCCTGTTCTGCGCCGGCGAGCCGACCCCCGCCAACCGGGTGCGGCCGGGCGCGACGCGCGACCGCTTCGGCGTGCGCCACGTGGCCGTGGACTTCTCCGCCACGCCGCGCGCGGAAGCCATGATGGAGGCCATGAACGTGTGGGGCCGCCAGGTGCTGCGCCACGCCGGGGCGACGTCCATCTATCCCTCGCGCGACAATACCGGCACCGGCATCCACTATGCCGGGACCACCGCGACCACCGCCGACCCGGAGCGGGGCGTGGTGGATGCGGACCTGAAGCTGCACGACATCGACAACGTCTATGTCTGCGACGGCGGGGTCGTGCCCGTGCTGCCGGACAAACACCTCACCCTCACCATCATGGCTCTGGCCCACCGCCTCGCCGGTCATCTTGTGGAGAAGGCGCGCAGCGGAGCGACGGTCGAGGGGGAGCGCGCTCTGGCCTGAGGGCCTCACCTCTCCGGCACGGCCCCGGCCATGATCGCCCCGGCGAAGCCGTTGATGCGGCCGAAGGCGGCGCGGGAGAGGTCGCCCGCCCGCATCACCGCCTCGTGGCAGGCGCCGGGATCCTGATTGAGGTGCGCCACCAGCGCCGCCGCCAGCTCGCTCTGGCCGATGGCCAGCGTGCGCAGGCCCAGCAACAGATTGTCGAGATCGGCCCGCGTGAGGCTGAGGCGCAGCGGCGCGTCCTCGGGCAGCCCTGTCCAGCGCGCAATGGCT
>JAEZMT010000467.1 GCA_023442085.1 Pseudomonadota bacterium
TGACGGGACAGCCGGTGGCGCGTGCTGATGCGTTTCGGCCGGGACGGGCTGCTGAGCCCAAACGGCCGCGGGCCCCAGATTCACGGCCAGAAACAGGCCCAGGGAAAACGCCACCACGCCCTTCGGCGCGAGCGAAGATATATGGAAATCAGCACGTCCGGTGGACGTGCGCGAGATCAGGCCAAAGGGCATCGCATCACCAATAGTCAAAACGGACAGGCTGGCGATCCCTCCAACCGGGATTAGCTGGCTAGCCTGCTTATAGCCCCAAATGGCCTCGAACGCTAACCCCGCCGGGTCATCGACCGTGAGCGGCGGCATGACGCAGGTGCATGTCTTCTCAATTCCCCGACGAAAAAGCTACCTTCCCCTTGGGGATCTCCGGCTTGCAAGTCCGGACCGCATTTGGGGCACGATGGCGACGCAAAGGGCTCAGCGCACGGCCGCGCGACACGGGAGTGATCCGGTGTGGGCTCAGGCGCGCGCGTCAGGGTCCATTGCCCGGCTGCGGCCCTTGGCGCGGCTGCTCGCGGTCTGGCTTCTCGCCTATGTGCTGCTGCTGCAGTCGGTCCTCGGCGCAGCCGCCATGGCGGCCCACACGGGCACCGACGGGGCCGACGGTCTTTGCCTTTCCTCCGTCGTCGAGGGGGCGGTCGACGGTGCGGCGCACCCGGACGACCCCGGGCCGCATGACCGGGCCCCCGGGGTCCACTGCGCGGTCTGTCCGGCTGCCGGCTGGGCGCCGGCCCCCCAGGCCGCTCCCGCGTTGCCGCAGCCATTTGCGGTCCTGACGGCACAAGAGCCCGGAACGGGTATCGCGCAACTGCGCGCCATGCTGCCCGCGGGCGAGCAGGCCCGGCCCCGCGCGCCGCCGGCCGTCTGACCCGCACAGCACCGCCTTTCCCTTTTCATCCCGTGGTCGCCGCTGACCGGCGCCAGGAAAATCTGTCATGCCCCATTCTTCCCGTGCGCGCAGCGGCGCGCCGCGTCGACGCCTGTCGTCGGCGGTTCTGCTCTCCTCGACCTCCCTCCTCGTGCTGCTCAGCGGCCCGGCCGCTGCCCAGGATGCCACGTTGCCGGAAGTGCAGGTGGATGGCGGCGACGGCTCCTCCCTCACCGTTGCCAGCGAGGCGCAGGCGCGCGCCGCCATCGAGCGCACGCCAGGCGGCGCCGAGGTCGTCTCCGAACAGGCGTGGCAGGATACCCGCGCCACCACCGTCAAAGACATGCTGGATTTCGTGCCCGGTGTGTTCGCGCAGACCAAGTGGGGAGAAGACACCCGCCTCTCCATTCGCGGCTCCGGCATCGCCCGCAATGCGCACCTGCGCGGCATCCAGCTGTTCCAGGATGGCGTCATCCCGCTCAATACGGCGGACGGGAGCGGCGACTTCCAGGAGATCGACCCCACCGCCTACAAGTATGTTGAGGTCTTCAAGGGCGCCAATGGCTACCAGCTCGGCGCCAATGCGCTGGGCGGCGCCATCAATTTCGTCACACCCACCGGGCGGGATGCGCCGGGCGTCACCGTGCGCATGGATGCCGGAAGCTGGGACTTCTTCCGCCTCCAGAGCAGCGCCGGCGGCTACCAGGGCGCGTTCGACGCCTTCGTCACCGCTTCGGCCCTCACCGCGCAGGGCTTTCGCCAGCATTCCGCAGGCGATTCCATCCGCGCCTCGGGCAACATCGGCTGGCGCCCGACGGAAGCGTTCGAAACCCGCTTCTTCTTCAACGCCAACGACATCGAGCAGCAGATCCCCGGCGCCGTCACCAAGACGGCGGCCCTCACCGATCCGCAGGCGGCCAATCCGACCAACATCAAGCTCGATTACCAGCGCAACATCCAGTCGGTCCGCCTCGCCAACAAGACAACCTGGCTGATGAGCGACAACACAAAGCTGGAACTGGGTCTGTTCGGCTCCGACAAGGACCTGAACCACCCCATCTTCCAGATCCTCAACTATGATTACCTGACCTTCGGCGGCTTCGCCCGCGTGGTGGATGAGCGCCTCATCGGCGGCTACGCCAACCGCCTCACGGCCGGCGTCACCACCGCCATCGGCTCAACCAATGCCCAGCGCTATGTGAATATCGGTGGCAATGAAGGTGCCCTCACCTTCTTCGCCGACGAGGACGCCACCACCACCACCTTCTATGCCGAGGATAATTTCTACCTCACCAAGGACTTCTCCCTGGTCGGCGCCTTCCAGTACCTGACGGCGACACGCGACCGCGAAGGGTTCTACAAGGCGGCCACCGGCTCGCAGGACTACAATCTGTTCCTGCCGAAGGGCGGCTTCGTCTGGGACCTTGGCGGCGGCGCGCAGCTCTACGGCAACATCTCCAATTCCGGCGAGGTGCCCACCTTCTCGGAACTGACCAACTTCGCGAGCATCATCCTTTCGAACCTCAAGGCGCAGACGGCCACCACCTACGAACTCGGCAGCCGCGGCCGGACCGAGGATTTCAGCTGGGATGTCTCGCTGTATCGGTCGAACGTGCAGAACGAACTGCAGTGCAACGCCACCACGGTCTCCGGCGTCTGCACGGTGGTCAACCTCGGCTACACGGTGCACCAGGGCGTGGAAGCCGGCTTCGGCGGAACGCTCTGGAAGGGGCTGTGGGAGAAAGGCCCGGCGCCGGACAAGCTCTGGTTCAATTTCGCCTACACCTATTCGGACTTCTTCTTCGACAATGACCCGGTGTGGGGCAACAACCAGCTTCCGGGCATCCCCCCGCACTATTTCCGCGTGGAGCTGCTCTACAAGC
>JAEZMT010000012.1 GCA_023442085.1 Pseudomonadota bacterium
GACACCATCGCATCGTGCGCTTGGGGCCGGGGCGCAGACGACTGGCTCATGAATTGGTCCAATGAGAGACAGGCGATGCTGACGCCGCCAGCTTGAGAAAGCGTTTATTTGCGGCGCTCTAATGACATTTCCGTCATCGCCGTCCGTGGGGGCGTGACGCTGCGGCGCGGCAGCAGGCGTTGCGCTGCACAGCCCGCCTGCGTCATAAGGGGCCGCCCTTCGTCCACCGGTTGGTACCCATGCGCCGACTCATCTTGCTGCGCCATGCGAAGTCGGACTGGCCGGAAGGCATCGCCGATCCGGAACGCCCGCTTTCGGCGCGGGGCCGCAACGCGGCGCCCCGCATCGGCGCCTATATCGCGCAGGAGCACCTGCTGGCCGACCGCATTCTGGTGTCACCCGCCCGCCGCACGCGGGAGACCTGGGATCTCGTCGCCGCGCGTCTGCCGCCAGCCAAGGTGGTGGCGAGTGAGCCGCGCGTCTACGACGCCTCGGCCTCCCGGCTCATGACCGTCCTGCGTGAGCAGCCGAAGGACGCGCACAGCGTGATGTTTGTGGGCCATAATCCCGGCCTCGAAGACCTCGCCGAGCTGCTTGTGGCTTCCGGGCCGGCCCCCCATGTTGCAAGCATGGCAGAGAAATTCCCGACCGGCGCCCTTGCCGTCATAGACCTTCCCGTGGACGAGTGGAGCGCCGCCGCGCCCGGCATCGGCCGCCTCGACCGCTTCGTCACCCCCCGCGATATCGGCGGAACCGACTGACGATGGCGTTCTTCACGGACGCCGTGGACGATGCGCGCATCGCGCTTCAGGCTCTGGCGGACCGGGTGGAGGGGATCGCCCACCCCACCCTGCGCCTTGGTGTGACCGGCCTCTCGCGGGCAGGAAAGACCATCTTCACCACAGCGCTCATCCATGCCCTCACCAAGGGGGCGCGAATGCCGGTGTTCGAGCCCTACCAGTCGGGCCGTATCGCGCGCGCCGAATTGCAGCCCCAGCCGGACGACGCTGTGCCGCGCTTCGCCTATGAGGCCCATCTCGAGATGCTCGGGGCGGAGCGGCGCTGGCCGTCCTCCACCACCCGCGTCAGCGAGCTGCGCCTCGCCATTCGCTATGCCAACCGGCGCGGCAGCCTGAGGACTCTGACCCTCGACATCGTGGACTATCCCGGCGAGTGGCTGCTGGACCTGCCACTGCTCAACATGTCCTACTCCGAATTTGCGCGGCAGAGCTTGGCTCTGGCCCGCGCCGGGGTGCGGGCGGAGGTCGCGGCGCCATTCCTGGCGGCAGTGGCCGATGCGCCGACGGACGGCCCCGCCGACGAGGCCCGGGCGCGGGAGGTGGCGGCGCGGTTCACGGACTATCTCGCCGCCTGCCGCAGCGAGCGGCTGGCCATGAGCCTGCTGCCACCCGGCCGCTTCCTCATGCCCGGCGACCTCGAAGGCTCGCCCGCCCTCACCTTTGCCCCTCTGGACGTGCCGGACACTCCCGCCCGCGCCGATACGCTGGGAGCGATGATGGAGCGGCGGTTCGAGGCTTACAAGAACGCGGTCGTTCGCCCGTTCTTCCGCAATCACTTCGCCCGGCTCGACCGGCAGATCGTGCTGGTGGATACGCTCTCCGCGCTGAATGCGGGGCCAGACGCCCTCGCCGATCTGGAGCGGGCGCTGGATGGTATCCTCGCGGCCTTTCGCACGGGCCGGAACAGCCTCGTGAGCGCGCTTTTCCGGCCCCGCATCGAGAAGGTGCTTTTCGCCGCCACCAAGGCGGACCACCTCCATCGCGCCAGCCACGACCGGCTGGAGGCGGTGCTGGGGCGGCTTGTGGAGCGAGCGCGCGAGCGGGCGCAGGACCACGGCGCGGCCCTTGACGTGGTGGCGATCGCCGCCATCCGCGCCACGCGCGAGGCGCGGGTGCGGCGGGGCGGGCATGAGCTCGACGCCATCGTGGGCACGCCGGAGGCCGGGCAGAACGCCGGCGGCCATGTGTTCGATGGCGAAGAGGAGGTGGCGGTATTTCCGGGCGAGCTGCCGGCCAATCCCGATGCGCTGTTCGATCCCTCCGGCACCGGTTTCCGGGGGCTCTCATCGTCCATTGCGGGCGAGGCGCAGGGGGATGTGGACTTCCGCTTCTTGCGCTTTCGTCCGCCGGCGGGCATCGGCGACGGCCCGATCCCGCATATCCGGCTCGACCGGGCGCTTCAGTTCCTGCTCGCCGATCGGCTCACCTGAACCGACGGCAGGCTCCCCGCTCAGAACTGCCCGCTCAGAACTTGGCCGAAGCCCAGCGCACCATCTGCACCAGCACCTGCTCCTGCGCCTGATCGAGCGCGGCGGTCGCATTGGCACCGGCGGACGACGCCGCAGGCACGGTGGCGCGGAACACCTGCGCGGCCAGGATGCGGCCGCTCTGGGTGCCGATGAGCTTGGCCGAGACTTCAACCACGGCCACCGGTCCCTGATCGGTAATGCGCAATGCGAAGGTGCGGATATCCGTCACCAACGTGTAATCGGCGTTCACCCCGTCGCCAGGGCGGGCGACACGGCGCAGCTTGCTGGCGTTCTCGAACGCCTGAATGGTGCGCGCGTGGAGCAGCGCCGGGAGATTGTCGCTCCACTGGGCGTCGGCGAGGTAAGCCACCTGCCCGGCGCCCGGCTCCACCATGATCTTGTCGGTGTTGAGCACGGCGAGCGCGGTCGGCGCCACCACCACCAGCTGCCCGTTGCCGCTGCCGCCGGCGGTGAAGCCGCTGGGTGCGGAGAGATTGTAGGTCGGGAGAGGGGTGGAACCGCATCCGGAAAGGGACAGCGCGGCGGCAAGGAGCAGAACCACGCCAGCGACGCCGCGCGCGACGGCGGAGGCACTACGGTCCAGCAGGTCAGTACGAAGGGCGAAACGGTCGCTCATGATCGGCTCATCGCCCGTATTTCGGAATGGAGTTGCCGCCGCCCAGGATGAACTGCTGCGGATTGCGCTCGATGCCCCTCAGCACGCGATCGATCTCGCCGAGGGTGCGGCGTCCGTCGGTCGCCAGCGCCTCGAACTGCTTGAGACCCGGTCCGGTGAAGCGGCTGATCTCGTTGGTGAGGAGCGCGGTCCGCTGGTCGAGATTGTCGGCGAGCTTTCGCACGGACGTTGCCGCCTCGGTGGCCTGGTTGAGCAGACCGTTCTTGTCCTCGGTCGCGGACTTCAGGTTCACCACCACCTCGTCGACCCGCTGGGCCACGCCATTGAGCTGCTTTACGAGGGCGTTCGCCTGCTCAATGACGCTCGCCACGTCGTCGGACTTGGAGGCGACGGCCTGCGAGAAGGTGTCGATGTTGCGGATGATGTTCTTGATTTCGTCCGGATTGATGGAGTCGAGGACCACCTCGATCTTTTTCGCGACGCCCTGCGCGGTGTTGATGAGGCCCGACATGCCCGCACCACCGTCCGCGATGATGCGTGGATAGCCGTTCGGTCCGGCGGGGAGCGGCGGCGCATCCGGCTTTCCGCCGCGGATGGACACCGCGATGATGCCGGTCAGGCCCTGCGACTCGAGCCCAGCGCGCGCATCCGCCAGCACCGGGACCTTGTTGTCGATGCCGACATGGACGAGCACCTGTCCGGGCTGGCCGGGCACCAGGCCGAGGCTGGTCACCTGGCCCACGGGAATACCGTTGAACAGCACCGAGTTGCCTTGGCGCAGACCGGCCACGGACCCGTCGAAGACGATCTCGTAGATCTTGCGAGCCGTGGAATCCTGCGGCCTCGCGAACCAGTACACGAAGCCGAACGCAGCCGCGATAACGGCCATCGTGAAGGCTCCGATGATGGTGTAGTTGGCCCGTGTTTCCATGCCTCATCCCGGTTTCGTTGCAACCTGCCCCGCTTGACCGGCCCACTCCTTGTCCCGGCGCGCCAGACGCGCGCGATTGCCTCGATTGCGCCTAGCGGCGCACGTTCTGTACCGCCCTTGCCCGCGTGCCATGGAAATAGGCCCGTAGCCAGGGATGTTGTTCCGCCATCATGTCCTCGATCGTGCCCTGCGCGATCACCTTGCCGTCGGCGAGGGCCGCGATCCGGTCGCACACGGTATGCAGGCTGTCGAGATCGTGGGTTACCATGAAAACCGTAAGCCCCAAAGTCTGTTGCAGCGTCCGGATCAGCTCGTCGAAGTCGCCGGCTCCGATCGGATCGAGACCCGAGGTCGGCTCGTCCAGAAAGAGGATTTCAGGATCGAGCGCCAGAGAACGCGCCAGCGCGGCCCGTTTTATCATGCCGCCGGACAGCTCGGAGGGTAACTTTTCGGCCACATCGCATTTCAGGCCGACCATCTCGATCTTGGTGAAAGCGATCTCGTCGAGCAAACGTTGCGACAGCTTGAGATTTTCCCTGAGGGGGAACTGGATGTTCTGCTTGACCGTGAGCGAGGAGAACAGAGCCCCCTGCTGAAAGAGGACACCCCAGCGCCGTTCCAACGCGGAACGCTCGCGCTCGGAGAGGTCGTCGAGGTTCTGCCCGAACACCTCCACGGTGCCGGAGGTCTTGGGCACGAGGCCGAGGATGGTCCGCGTCAGCACCGACTTGCCGCCGCCGGACGTTCCCACGAAGCCAAGGATCTCGCCGCGATACACGTCCAGATCGAGGTGGTTGAGCACCACCCGGTCGCCGAACCCGACCACGATGTCGCGCACCCGGATGATGGCTTCGCGGCCGCTGGTCTGAAGGGTGGAGGGTAAGGTCTGTGCGTCCATGGCCGCTCACATGTCGATCGCGGCGAAGAACATGGCGAACACACCGTCCATAACAATGACGAGGAAGATGGCCTTCACCACCGAGGCGGTCGTGTGTGCGCCGAGCGATTCCGCGCTGCCACCGACCCTGAGGCCTTCCATGCAGGCGACAAGGCCGATGGTGGCGGCCATGAACGGCGCCTTGTACATGCCGACCTTGAACTGATCGAGGTCGATGGCGAGCTTCAGCCGGTCGAGGAACACGTCCGGCGTGATGCCGCCATAGCCCCATGACACGAGACCCGCGCCGAAGATGGCCGACATGGAGCCGATGAAGGTGAGCAGCGGCAGGGCGATGATGAGCGCGAGGATGCGCGGCACCACCAGCACCTCGATGGGATCGAAGCCCATCACCCGAAGCGCATCGATCTCCTCGCGCATGCGCATCGAGCCGAGCTCGGCGGTGTAGGCGCTGCCCGATCGGCCGGCGATCATGATGGAGACGATGAGCACGCCAAGCTCGCGCAGGACCAGCACACCCACCATGTCCACGACATAGATGTCGGCGCCGAACCGGCGGAAATTGAAGATGCCCTGCTGGGCCAGGATGCAGCCGATCAGAAAGGTGATCAGCAGGATGATCGGAACGGCGCGGAAGCCCACGCGGTCGATCTGGTTCACCATGGCGGTGAAGCGGAAGCTCCGCGGGCGGGCCACCACCCGAAGCATCGCTGCAACCGTCGCGCCGATGAAATTCAGGAGCGAGAGCGCATCCTTGGCGGCATTGACGACCTCATGGCCGAACCGCTCCAGGATGCCCTCGTGGCGGCGCGTGGGCGGCACCGGCTCGTGGCCCATGCGCGCCAGCTCTTCCAGGAGAACCTTGTAGCGCGGCGCCAGACCGACGACGGTTGGCTCGATCCCGGCGCCGGACCAGGCGCGGCGCAGCCGCTCCAGCAGGAGGGCGCCGAAGGTGTCCATACGCTCGACGGAGGCGAGATCGATCTCGACGCCCTTGGGCTTGGCATAGGAATGAACGGTGTCGTTGACCGCCAGCTCCAGCTCGTCGGCATATTCCGATGTCCACGCACCGCGACCGGCCACTGTCAGGCGGTCGTCCTGGCTGTGCACGGAAATCAACGAGGCGTGCGGCAACGCGGCGTCTCCAACGGCGACCGGCGCGACGCACCGGCGGGTCATAACCTCACACAGGCATTCGGGCCGATAGACCCGACGCCCTACCACGGCACCGGCCGCGGTCAAGTCCGACGCCCCGCTTGATCCACCGGCGGCGCAGGCCCCCTGCGGATGCGCCCGCACCGGAGGCGTGGGCACAAACTAGCCATACAGATACGCGGTGGCGGCGTCGAGATCAGCCAGGACACACCGTGCCACCATCGTCACATGCCCGACGATGGGGCGCCCGGAATCGGCTATTAAGCTTAATCCATGGCCGAACTGTCCCTCAGCGTCGAACGCTTCCCTATCGCCGGAACCTTCACCATTGCTCGCGGCTCCAAGACCGAGGCGGTGGTGGTCGAGGCGCGCATCTCCTCGGGCGGCATCACCGGAAGGGGCGAATGCGTGCCCTATGCCCGCTATGGCGAAACGGTGGAGGGCGTCCTCGCCGCCATCGAATCCCTGAGGACGGATCTCGCGTCGGGCCTGAGCCGCGAGGCACTCCAGCACCGTCTTCCCGCAGGCGCGGCTCGCAATGCCGTCGACTGCGCCCTATGGGATCTTGAGGCGAAATCCTCCGGCATGGGCTGCGCCGAGCTTGCCGGCCTGCCAGCCCTGCGACCGGTAGTCACGGCCTATACGCTGAGCCTGGACACGCCCGAGGCCATGGCCCGCGCAGCGGCCGCCGCGACAGACCGCCCCCTGCTCAAGCTCAAGCTCGGCGCGCCCGGCGACCGTGAACGCTTGGCGGCCGTGCGAGAGGCGGCGCCTGACAAGCGGCTCATCGTCGATGCCAATGAAGGCTGGAAGGCCGCCGACCTGCCCGGCTTGCTGGATGCCTGCGCCGCCGTGCGGGTCGAACTCGTCGAGCAGCCGCTGCCCGCGGATGACGACCGCCGCCTCGCCCGGATCGATCGGCCGGTCCCCGTCTGCGCCGACGAGAGCGTTCACGACCGGGCCGGGCTCGCGGATCTGCGGACGCGCTACGACGCCATCAATGTGAAGCTGGACAAGGCGGGCGGCCTCACCGAGGCGCTGGCCTTGGCCGAGGTGGCGCATGGCCTCGGCTTTGGTGTCATGGTGGGGTGCATGCTGGCGTCTTCGCTGGCCATGGCCCCTGCCCTGCTGGTGGCCCAGCGGGCGAAATGGGTGGACCTCGACGGGCCGCTTCTGCTCGCCCACGACCGCCTGCCGGGGCTGCGCTACGAGGGTGCCGTCGTCTCCCCGCCCGAACCGCTGCTGTGGGGCTGAAGCCGCGCGGCGGCGAGGGCCAAGCCCGCCCCCGCGAGCCCGAGCGCGCAGCCGGCGAGATAGGCCAGCGGGCCGAACGCCGCCCAGAGCGGTCCCGCGGCCACGTTCGCCGCCGATGACATGAGGCTCGAGGTCCAGGCCGCGGTGGTCTGCCCCGTGCCGGAGCGATGCTCGCTCACCCCGCGCGCCACGAGTTCCACCATGGCGAGGTAAGTCGCGGCGAAGGTCAGGGCGTGGAGCAGTTGCAGGGGCAGCAGCACGGCCAGCGGCGGATCGCTCGCCATTCCCGCGAAGCGCAGCACCGCCCCCGCGCCGCCGATGGCGATCATGCCATAGGCACCGACGCGACCGAGCAGCGGACGGCCGAAGCGGAACAGCACCATCTCGGCCGCAACACCCACAGCCCAGAGCACGCCGACGACCGACAGCGAGATGCCTTCCGAGCGCCAGTGGACAGTGGCGAAGAGGTAGAGCACCGCGTGGCTCGCCTGCACGAGTCCGGCGGCGACGATGCCGGCCAGGAAGCCGAGCCGCGCGCGCCGCCCCACGAGCGGAGAGGGCTTGGCTTCCGCGCGCGGCAGTTCCGGCAATGCGAAGGTGGCGAGCACATAAGTGACGTGCCCGGCGATCATCAGCAGCACGACCGAATCCGCGCCCAGCGCGCCAATGATCACGCCGCCGGCGAGATTTGCGGCGAGGAAGCTCGCCGAGCCCCATTGCCGCGCCCGCCCATATTCCGCCCGTCCCGCCCGGGCGAGGCGCGAGGTGTAGGAATCGAGCAGCGAAAATCCGGGAAACCAGACCGCCGACATGACGCCGAGAATCAGGAGAATGGCCGGCAGGCCGGACGTGAAGGCCAGGAGCGCCATGGCCGCAACCGTGGCCATGCCCAAGAGGGTCAGCAGCGCCCTAGGCCGCCCCAGCCGGTCGGAGAGCAGGCCGAGAAGCGGCGTTGCGGCAAGACGGCTCAGCATGGGCACGGCGAGGACGAGGCCGATGGCCTCCGGCCCCAGTCCGCGCGCCTGCAGCCACAAAGGAAGATAGGGCTGGAAGATGCCCAGGGCGACGAACAAGGCGCCGTAGGTCGCGCCAAGCCTCAGCGCGAGCGAACGCGGTGATAACGACCCCTGCCCAGTCTCCCTCCTGCCTGCCACGATGCGTCAGGCGGCAGCGAGGCAGCGGGCGAAGGTCTCCGCATCCACATTGCCGCCGGAGAGCACGATGACCGCCGTGCCGCCGGTGATGCCGAGGCGCCCCTCCAGCAGGCTCGCCAGCGCCACGGCGCCGCCCGGCTCCACCACGAGCTTGAGCTCGCGGAAGGCATATTCCACCGCCCGCGCCACTTCGGCATCGGTCACCGCCGCCGCCTCGCCAACAATGCGGCGGGTGATCTCGAAGGTGATGGCACCGGGCGTCGGGGCCAGCAGTGCGTCGCAGAAGGAGCCGTCCGGCTGGGCATTGCGCTCGCGCACGCCGGAGCGGAAGGAGCGGGCGTGGTCGTCGAAACCGGCCGGCTCGCAGACCACCACCCGCGCCTGCGGTGCGACGCGCTTCACGGCCAGCGCGATGCCCGCCACCAAGCCGCCGCCGGAGGCGTTGGCGGCGACCAGATCGGGCACGCGGCCGAGCGCGGCGAGATCCTGGACGATCTCCAGACCCACCGTGCCCTGCCCGGCGATGATGTGGGGATCGTCATAGGGCGGCACCATGATGGCTCCGCGCTCGGCGGCGATGGCGCGGGCGATGGCGTCGCGATCTTCCGTGCGCCGGTCGTAGCCAACCACGTCCGCGCCAAGCGCGCGGGTGCGGTCGCGCTTCAGCGCCGGGGCGTCGTGGGGCATGACGATGACGGCCGGCATGCCGAGAATCTTCGCCGCAGCGGCGACGCCCTGCGCGTGGTTGCCGGAGGAGCAGGCCACGACGCCGGCGGCGCGCGCCCTTTCCGGAATCTGCACCATGCGATTGAAGGCGCCGCGGAATTTGAAGGAACCCGTGCGCTGCAGCGTTTCGGGCTTCAGGAAGACATCCGCGCCGGTGCGCTCGCTCAGCACCGGCGAGAACACCAGCGGCGTGCGGACGGCGAAGCCGAGGATCCGCCCGGCTGCGGCATCGATATCTTCGGCGGTGGGAAGCGGGGCGGGCTGAATCTCGGAGGCGCTCATGCGCCGGAAGCTACCCGACGCCGCCGCCGAAGGCGATAGCGCCGCGCGATGGGCCCGATGTCATGGGCAATCAGCACGTTGTCGAGGAACTGGCGGGCGCTCTCCCGCCATGTGTAGCGCAGTGCGAAGCGGCGGGCGGCAGCGGGCGACAGTTCCAGCGCCTTGAGGCAGGCGGTGCGCAAATCCTCGTCGAGGATGCCCACGGTTTCCGTAGCGTCCGCCAGCACATCGGTCGGCCCGGTGACCGGATAGGCAGCCACAGGCAGGCCGCTCGCCAGCGCCTCCAGCAGAACGATGCCGAAGGTGTCGGTACGGCTCGGGAAGCAGAACACGTCGCAAGCGGAGTAGACCTGCGCCAGATCCTCGCCTTCCTTGGCACCGAGGAAATGCACGGCGGGAAAGCGTTCCTTCAGGCTCGCGAGGGCTGGCCCATTTCCCACCACCACCTTGGAGCCGGGCAGGTCGAGATTGAGGAACGCCTCGATGTTCTTCTCCACCGCCACGCGGCCGACGAAGAGATAGACCGGGCGCGGCAGGTTCAGCGTAGCCTCGGGGCGCGGGCGAAACAGGTCCGCATCCACTCCGCGCGACCACCGCATCAACCGCTTGAACCCGCGCGCCTCAAGGTCCCGCTCCAGCGTGGCGGTGGAGACCATCACGCCGCCGCCGGCATTATGGAAGGAGCGCAGCCACGCATAGGTCAGCCGCTCCGGGACCGGAGCGCGGGCGGCCAGATATTCCGGAAACTTGGTGTGGTACGAGGTGGTGAAGGTGCGGCGCGAGGCGATGCAGGCCCGGCGCACCAGAATGCCGATCGGCCCTTCGGTGGCGATATGCACGAAGTCCGGCTGCAGGGCCTCGATGCGCCGCATGATCATGCGCGGCGTCGCGAGGGCAAGCCTGATCTCGTTGTAGGTGGGCAACGGAACGGTACGGAAGCCCTGCGGGGTCAGAAACTGCATGTCCGCGCCGAGGCCCTCGGCCTCGCGGGCGGTATGCTCCAGCGATCGCACCACGCCATTGATCTGGGGATGCCACGCGTCGGTGGCGACAAGAACCCGCATCAGGCCGCCGCGCGCGCCCCCTCCACCACCTCGCCCTCCTGGGCCGGGCTCTTCTTCTCGACCTTGCGGGTCCAGGAGATGATCTCGAGGCGTCCGTCCTCATGCTCGGCGACGGCGGTGCAGCTCTCCACCCAGTCGCCGCAGTTCACGTAGCGGACGCCGAACTGGTCGTGGATCACGGCGTGATGGATATGGCCGCAGATGACCCCGTCTACCTCCGAGCGCTTGGCCTCGTCGGCGACCGCCTCCTCGAACTTGCCGATATAATTGACGGCGTTCTTCACCTTCAGCTTGGCCCACTGGCTGAGCGACCAATAGGTGAGGCCAAGACGGCGGCGGATCTTGTTGACGTAGGTGTTGATGGTGAGCGCGGCGGAGTAGGCCCAGTCGCCCAGGAACGCCAGCCAGCGGGCATGGCGCACCACCACGTCGAAAATGTCGCCGTGGATGACGAGATAGCGCTTGCCGTCCGCCGCCTCGTGGATCGCGCGCTCCACCACCTCGATGCCGCCGAAGTGGGTGCCGTAATAGTCCCGCAGGAATTCGTCGTGGTTGCCGGGCAGATAGACCATGCGCGCGCCCTTGCGGCCCTTGCGCAACAGCTTCTGCACCACGTCGTTGTGCTTCTGCGGCCAGTACCAATTCGCCTTCAGCCGCCAGCCATCGACGATGTCGCCGACGAGATAGACGGTATCTGCATCATTGTACTTGAGGAAGTCGAGGAGCAGTTCGGCCTGGCACCCCTTGGTGCCGAGATGAACGTCCGAGATGAAGAGGGCGCGAAAGCGGCGCGTTTCAGGACTGTCGCTCACGCCCGATACCTCCACCTTCCCGCGGCCCGACGGCGGAGCCATGACGGCTCCAACCCGCTAGGGGCGCATCGTGGCACCCATATGGCGCCCCGTTCGAGATCGCCGGCGGGCTTGCCGGATGGCCTTCCCCAAGGTCCGGCACGCTTGCCTTGCACGCTCCGGACTTAGCCGGAGTCGTGTATCCCTTTTATGACGCCGGCCCTTGAATTGAAAGGCTGCCTGCCCAATCAAACATCTTGCACAGATTAGATGCAGGTCCCGCGCGCGCAGGGAAGACGGCTAATAGTCGAAGGTCAAACGCGATCAAGTCGTTCCCACCCCCTCCGAAGGCGGCAACCTGTCGAATCGCGCTGGTTCATCTCTGCCCGCCGCCGCCTGTGAGGAGTGATCGGCCGCGGCATATTGGCCGTGGAGGCAGCCGGATGTGCCGACATCGCAAGCGCAAGCCGCCCGATCCCCAAAGGCGAAAAATGTGCCCGGTGCCATTGACCTGAGCCCAAGTCCGCGCGAGCGTGCGCCGCCCTGGACGGAGCGGCCGTTCGCCACGCGCCGCCCGCACAAGAACAACGCCATATAATTCGATCAGGAGTTTCCCCGATGAAGCTGGTCCGCTTCGGCGATTTTGGACAAGAGAAGCCGGGTCTAATCGATTCAACCGGCAAGGTGCGGGACCTGTCCGGCGTCATCGCGGATCTCAACGGCGAAACTCTCGCCCCCGAGAGCCTGAAGAAGATTGCCGCGCTCGACCCCGCTGCCCTGCCGCTCGCGCCCGAGGGGGCGCGCCTGGGCTCCTGCGTCGCCCGCCCCGGCAATTTCGTCGCGGTCGGCCTCAATTTCGCGGATCACGCGGCCGAGACCAACAATCCCATTCCCGAGGAGCCGGTGCTCTTCAACAAGGCGCCGAACTGCATCGTCGGCCCCAATGACGACGTGATGATTCCGAAGGGCTCGCTGAAGCTCGACTGGGAGGTGGAGTTCGCCTTCGTCATCGGCAAGCGCGCCCGCTACGTGGAGGAGGAGGACGCCCTCGATCACGTCGCCGGCTATTGCATCTGCAACGATGTCTCCGAGCGCCATTTCCAGATCGAGCGCTCCGGGCAGTGGATGAAGGGCAAGGGCTGCGAGACCTTCGGACCGCTCGGTCCGTGGCTCGTCACCACCGACGAGATCGCCGATACCTCCACCCTCGCCATGTGGCTGGAAGTGAACGGCGAGCGCGTGCAGAACGGCTCCATGAAGACCATGATCTTCCGCATCCCGT
>JAEZMT010000022.1 GCA_023442085.1 Pseudomonadota bacterium
GCCATGCCACGAACTCCCGATGTGCAAGACACCGGGAGCGTGACAGTGAAGTGTTAACCATAACCTTAAGTTCTTCGCGCCGCGTTCGCCGCGAAGGCCGCCTCAGCGTCCCTCGCGCACCCATGCGGCGGTGATGGCTCCGAGCAGAAGCAGCAGTCCGGAGAGGCCCGCGAACATCGGGAACAGGCCGATGCCGCGCACGACCGAAGCTTCGCGCGTCTTCAAACCCATCCAGTCCTCGCCGGCCAGCCTATCGGAGGCCGAGACCTGCACCAGGCGCGGCACCTGACCGTTGAGATCGGCGAGCCGCCAGACACCTCCGCCGGTGGCCGCCGCGATGGGGGCGAGCACGTCGCGCGTGCTGGTCACCTCGGCGAACTCCTTGGGGTTCAGCGGGCCGATATTGGCGAGGGCATTGAGCGTGCCGTTTTGCGCCCGCCACAGGCCGAGTTCATCGGCCGGCGTCTTCGCCTGCCACAGGCCGGGCTCGACCTGGGTGAGGGTGAGGGTGCGCAGCGCGCCCGAGGGCGTGGTGACGGTGGCGGGTGGCACCTGATCCGCCATGGTCTGGCGCTCCACCACGAGGTCGCGGCCGGAGACGGTGAGCTTGAGCCGCTCCTCCTCCAGGTCCGGCTCCTTCATCAGCCAGTGGGAGAGGCGGCGCAGCAGGTCGATGTGGGGGCCGCCGCCTTCATAGCCGCGCGCCCACAGCCAGATATGGTCCGAGAGGAGAAGGGCGACGCGGCCCTCGCCCACCCGGTCCACCAGCAGCACCGGCTTTTCGCCGGGCGCGGACATCAGGCTCGTGCCGGAGCGCGCCTGCGCGTCGATCACGCGGAAGAAGCGGCTCCAGTGGGGCGGGTCGCTCTCCGAGCCCGGCAGGTTGCGGGTGACGGGGTGGCGCTTGCCCGGGTCGGTGAGCTTGGCGTGGTAGGGCGCATCGGTGGCTTCGCCGCGCGGAATGCCGGGCAGGATTTCCTCCAGCGGCGTGTTGTAGAGCGAGCCGGTATCGATGAAGTCCGTGCCCGCCGCCACGAGCACGGCGCCGCCGGCGCGCACGTAGCGCACGATGTTGTCGAAATAGATCTGCGGCAGCACGCCCTGCTGGGCGTAGCGGTCGAAGATGATGAGGTCGAAATCCTTGATCTTGGTCTGGAACAGCTCGCGGGTCGGGAAGGCGATGAGCGAGAGTTCGTTGATGGGCGTGCCGTCCTGCTTCTCCGGCGGGCGCAGGATGGTGAAGTGGACGAGGTCCACATTGGCGTCGCTCTTCAGAAGGTTGCGCCAGGTGCGCTCGCCCACGTTCGGCTCGCCGGAGACGAGCAGCACGCGCAGCTTATCGCGCACGCCGTCGATGGCGACGGCGGTGCGGTTGTTCACCTGCGTCAGCTCGCCCTCGAGCGGCGGCACCTCGAACTCGACGATGTTGGCGCCGGCGTGGGTGATGTCCACGTCGATGCTGGCGCTGCGGCCGGTGGTGACGGTGGGCCGGCCGATCACCTCGCCGTCGCGGCGGATGGTGACGGGCACGCGGGCACCGGCGGGAGCGCCCTCGTCCGTCACCTTGAAGGTCACGGTCTGCTTCTGGCCGACGATGCCGAAGCGCGGCGTTTTCTCCAGCGCCACGCGGCGGTCGCGCTCGCCGGCTCGGCCCGTGATGAGGGCATGGACGGGAGCGGAGAAGCCGAGCGCGCCGGCATTCTCCGGCGTGTCATGGACGCGCCCGTCGGTGATCATGACGGCGCCGGCCACCCGCTCGGGCGGCACGTCGGCGAGGCCGGCCGAGAGCGCGGAGAACAGGCGCGTGCCGTCCGCCGAGCCGTCCCCCGCATCGGCCTCGATGGTCCGTACCTCGACGCCAGAAAGCTTGCCCAGGCGCTCGGCGAGCTGGGCGCGCGCCGCCTCCGTCTGCTGGGTGCGCTCGCCGAAGGATTGCGACTGGCTCTTATCCACTACCACCGCCACAACGGAGGACAGCGGCTCGCGCTCCTCCCGGGTGAAGGAGGGGTTGGCGAGCGCCAGCAGGCCCACCGCCAGCGCCAGCGCGCGGAATACCGAGCCGCGGGTGCGCGAATAGACCAGCAGACCCGCCAGCAGCGCGGCCGCGACAGCCACTGCGATCAGCGCCGGCAGCGGCAGGAAGGGGGAGAAGGTGAGGCCGTAGCTCATCGGATGGATGTCTTCCTCACTGCCCCAGCCGTTCCAGTAGCGCAGGCACGTGGACCTGGTCCGCCTTGTAGTTGCCGGTCAGCACGTACATCACCATGTTGGCGCCGGCCCTAAAAGCGATCTCCCGCTGGCGCGGCTCGCCGGGGGTAAGCGGCAGCATCGGCTCTCCCGAGCGCGACACAGCCCAGGCGCCGGCCAGATCGTTCGAGGTGATGATGACGGGGGACACGCCGTCGCCGGCGCGGGCGGGGCGGTCGGCATCGTCGCGGGCGGCGGGCAGCGCCTCCACCCAGGTGGTGCCGCCGGTGAAGCGGCCGGGAAAATCCTTCAGCAGATAGAAGGCCTTGGTGAGCACGTGGTCGCGCGGCACCGGCTCCAGCTCCGGGATGTCGAGGCGAGATAGTATCTCCTTGAGCCGCGCCTGCGCCGGGGTGAGCGGCGCGCCGGGGCCGCCGGGGGATTCGATGGCGTCGCGGGTGTCGAAGATCACCGTGCCGCCCTGCTTCATATAGGCATCGATGCGCGCCAGCACCGGCTGGGCGGGAATGGGCGTGTTGGCAAGTATGGGCCAGTAGAGCACGGGGAAAAAGGCAAGCTCGTCCCGCGCGAGGTCCACACCCATGGCCTCTCCCGCCTGCAGCGCGGTGCGCTGGCCGAGGAAGGTCGCAAGTCCGTCGAGGCCGGCACGGGAGATGTCGTCCACCTCACTGTCGCCCGTCACCACATAAGCGAAGCGGGTCTGCGTGGTGGCCTTCAGCGCGAAGCCATCGTCGGCACGAGCTGGCGCGGGCACGAACGCGCCGACGGTCGCGCCCAGCATGACGGCGGCGAGGAGGGCCGCCGCGGCGCCGCGGCGGGCTTTCGCTCCACCCATGCGCGAGAGCCCTCCCGCCAGGAACAGCACCGCCAGCGCATCCAGCAGCAGCAGCAGCATGGCGCCGATCAGGATCGGCCCGCGCATGTCGCGCGGCGCGCTCTCCTGCAAGGGCTCCGTGCGCCCGCCCAGCGCCGCGAGGTCGAGGGCCTTGGGGCGGTCGGCCGGGAGCAGGGTGTTCACCGCCACGAGGCCGTCCGGCGGACCGTAGAAGCCGGGGGGATGATCGGCGGTGGAGCGGCCGCGATAGTCGGCGGGAAGCGCCCGCGCCGTCGGGCCGGCGGGGCGGAAGGCGCCGAAGCCGTCGAGCACGCGGGCGGGCGGCAGCGCCGCCACATCCGGCCGGCCGGCGGGCTGGGGCGCCATTCCGGCGGGCGCCGTCTCGGGCGGGGGCGGGGCATCGGACAGGGCAACCACGTGGCGCAGCATCTCAACGAATGTGCCGGAAAGGGGGAGGTTCGACCAGGAGGTGTCGCCGGTGACATGGAACAGCACCAGCGCGCCCTTGCCCCGGCGGGTGCCGGTGACGAGGGGGGTGCCGTCCGCCAGTGTCGCCCATGTGCGGTCGCCGAGCGTGCCGTCCGGCTCGGCGAGCACCTGTCGGTTTACGGTCACGTCGTCAGCGGGCTTGATGTCCCGGAAGGGGCCCTCGGGCGTCAGCGATCCGAGCTTCTGCGGCGTCTCCCATGAAAGCGAGCCGCCGAGCACCCGGCCGCCGCGACGCAGGCGGACCGGCAGGAGATCGTCCTGCGCATTGGCGAGGCGCGGGCCGGCGAAGCGGATGAGCACGCCGCCGTCTTCCACGAACTTGGCGAGGCGGTTGCGGGTGGCGGGTGGGATGGTGCCGACGTCGGTCAGCGCCAGCACCGGCAGGCGCTGGTCCAGGAACCGGTTGATGTTCTCCGTGGCCGATCCCGTCTCTGCCACGCGCAGGTCGGCAAACGGGCCGAGGGCGCGGGAGAGGTAATAGGTCGGCGCCAGCAGCGGCTGGCCGGTATCGGTGGAGGTGCCGGAGACGACGCCCACCGAGCGCCGCCGCCACCTCTTGTCCAGAAGCTGCACGGCCCCGGCCGAGTGCTCGCCGGCAATCTCCAGCCGCGCCACTTCGTTGCGCAGTTCCACCGGCAGGTCGAAGCGGGCGTCCACCTCGCTCGCGCCTTCTGGCAACGTGAAGGGCGCTTCGGCGAGCACGAGGCCGCGCATGTCCCGAGCCGTCACCTGGCCGGCGCGCGGGGCGCCGGAGGTGGGGCGCAGCACCTTCACCGTGAGTGCCTCGGCAGCGTTCTCCGCCGCTGCGAGCGCGAGCGGCTCGGCGACGCCGCCGCCCACCACCAACAATCGCGCCCCGGCGCCGAGATCGGCGAAGGCGCGGGCGGTGTCGGGATCGGCGCCGAGGTCGACGCCATCGGAAATGTAGACCACGCCCGCGCTGGACTCAGCGCCGAGGAGGCGCCCGGCCAGCGTCAGCGCGTCCTTGCGGGCCGGCGCATAGGGCACCGGCTCCAGCGAGCGCAGGCGGTCGCGCGCGGCGGCGGGGGTTGAGAGGGTCGCCTCGCGCGGCACGTCGCCGGTGGGGATGAGGGCGACGCCGCGTCCGTCGGTCTCCGCCTCGTCGATCAAGGCGGCAGCGGCGCTGCGGCGGGCCTCCCAGCTCGCGGCAGCCGGCCAGCCTTGATCGATGACAAGGAGAAGCGGCCCGGAGCCGGTTGGCGCCGCGGCGGGGGGATTCCAGATGGGTCCGGCGGCCGCGAGGATCACCAGCGCCGCGAGAAGCATCCGCAGAGCGGTGAGCCACCACGGCGTGCGCGCCGCGCTCTCCTCCTTGGGCGTGATGCCGAGCAGCAGGCGCAGCGGCGGGAAGCTCACCTCGCGCGGCTTCGGCGGCACTACCCGCAGCAGGAACCACAGCAGCGGCAGCGCCAGGAAGGCGGTGAGCAGCAGCGGCGCGGAGAAAGCGAGGGGAAGACCGAACATCAGGCCGGTCCTCCGGACACGAAGGCATGTCCGCCGCCCTTGGGCAAAGCGGAGGCGCCGCCGCCCGCGCTCATGCGCTGGTGCAGGGCGAGCAGCATCTCGCTCGCCGGACGGTCGGTGCGGTGGATGGCGAAGCTCCAGCCGAGACGCTCAGCCGCGGCGCGAAGGCGCACGCGATGATCGACCAACTTCAGGTCATAGTCGGCCTTCCAGCTCTCGGCCCGGCCGACGGTGAGGCGGTCGCCGCCCTCCGGCTCGCGGAACTCGATGCGGCCGGAGAAGGGGAAGGTTTCCTCCGTCGGGTCCACGATCTGGATCAGATGGCCATGCGCGCCGGACGCGGCCAGCGTGTGGAGGCGCGCCTCGATCTCGTCCGCCGGGCTCCAGAAATCACTGAACAGAACGATTTCTGACAAGGGCGAGGGACCGAACTCGGGTGGCAGGCTCGCCGGCAGGCGCGGTGCCAGCACCACGGCCTCGGCCATGCGCTCGACAATGCGGCGGTTGGCGGACGGGCGCATCAGCTCGGGAATGCCGACGCGCTCGCCGCCCTTCACCAGAAGCTCGGCGAGGGCGAAGGCCACCACGAGCGCGCGCTCGCGCTTCGGTGCCTGTCCCCGGGAAGCGTAATTCATGGAGACCGAGAGATCGGGCCAGATCCACACCGTGTGGCTCGCCTCCCACTCGCGTTCGCGCACATACAGATGGTCGTCGCGGGCGGAGCGGCGCCAGTCCACGCGGTTGGCCGGCTCGCCGTCCACGAAACGGCGGTACTGCCAGAAATTCTCGCCCGTGCCCGAGCGGCGGCGCCCGTGCAGCCCGTGCTGCACGCTCATCGCGATGCGCCTGGCCTCAAGGACAAGCCGCGGCATGGCCGCCGCGAGATCGGCCGCGGCGTGGGCCGCCGTCTCGACCGCCTGATGCGCATCGTCGGGCGTGGTCTGGCCTTTCGCAGCGGTTGCCATGGGCGCGGGCCGGTCCGCGCTCACCCGAGCCGCTCGGTGAGGCGGCGGATGATGCCGGTGACGCTCTGGCGCTCGGCTCGGGCGGCGAAAGTCAGCGCCATGCGGTGCTTCAGCACCGGTTCGGCGAGGGCCACCACGTCGTCCAGGGAAGGCGCATAACGCCCGTCCAGCAAAGCACGGGCGCGCACCGCCAGCATGAGCGCCTGGCTGGCGCGCGGGCCGGGACCCCAGGCGATATAGGCCTGCTCCGGCCCTTCGGCGCCCGGGCGGGCGGAGCGGACCAGGGTGAGGATGGCCTCCACCACCGATTCGCCTACCGGCAGGCGGCGGACGAGGCGCTGGGCGGCGATGAGGTCGTCCACCGTCATGGCGGCGCGGGGCTTCTGCTCCTCCGCCGAGGTGGTCTCGAACAGGATCTTCCGCTCCGCGTCGCGGTCCGGATAATCCACGTCGATCTCCATGAGGAAGCGGTCGAGCTGCGCCTCCGGGAGGGGATAGGTGCCTTCCTGCTCCAGCGGGTTCTGGGTCGCGAGCACATGGAAGGGCTTGGGCAGGTCATGCCGCTCGCCGGCGACGGTGACGTGGTATTCCTGCATGGCTTGCAGCAGGGCGGACTGGGTGCGGGGCGAGGCGCGATTGATCTCGTCCGCCATAAGAAGCTGGGCGAAGATCGGACCCTTGATGAAGCGGAAGGCGCGCCGCCCGCCCGCCGATTCTTCCAGCACCTCGGCGCCGAGGATGTCGGACGGCATGAGGTCCGGCGTGAACTGCACGCGGCGGGCATCGAGGCCGAGAACGGTGCCCATGGTGTCCACGAGCTTGGTCTTGGCGAGGCCCGGCACGCCCACGAGGAGCGCGTGGCCGCCGGCGAGAATGGTGATGAGCGCGCGCTCCACCACCGTTTCCTGTCCGAAGATGACGTTGGAGATGGCCGCGCGGGCGGCCTTCACATGGGCGGCGGCGGCTTCCGCGTTGCGGATGATCATCTGGTCGAGGTCGAAGGTCTCGCCGGCAGCCGACATATGCTCATCTCCTCCACGCGAACGAATCGCACGCCAAATACGGACCGCACGCCACAATTGCCCGCATGCCGAACATGCACCGCAGGCTTGCTGTCAAAAGCGGCAACAAAACGCCTCCGCTCCTCCTTCGCCGGGCCGTTCCGCCCTCTGCCAGTCTGATGGGCATCGGGCGGGCCGTTCCATGCGCCGGCCTGGGACGGACGCCGAACCACGGGAACGCCCTGCGGATTCCACGTGAGAAGGCCCGTCTCGCGAAGTCTTGCAAACGTCGCGCCACCCGGACACAGAGCTTACGATATGATGCGCGTGCGTCGAGCCCCCGCGAACGCTGCGCGGGTGCGCCGCACTCACGTCATCGCGAGCCCGCCGCTTTTCGCGGCGTGACCGGCCAAGGAGACCAGATGCCCGCACCTGAGCCAGACACGCCCCCCGTTTCGCCGGCCGCCGTATCCACATCCTCCTCGGCCGCCGGCCGGCTGGAGGCGCTGATGGCGGCGGCCCGCGCAGGCGGGGGAAAAGGTCCGGCGCCGGTGGAGCTGTGGAACCCGCCCGATTGCGGCGAGATGGACATGGTGATCCGGGCCGACGGGACGTGGACCTACATGGGCACCCCGATCGCCCGCCCGGCGCTGGTCAAGCTGTTCGCTTCCGTGCTCGCGCGGGAAGGCGATCGTTTCGTGCTCAAGACGCCGGTGGAGAAGGTGGGCATCACGGTGGAGGATGCCCCCTTCCTCGCTGTCGACATGGCGGTGGAGGCCGGTGCGGCGGAAGGCCAAGCCCAAGGACCGACCTTCGTCTTCCGCACCAATCTCGACGATGTGGTGCGCTGCGGGTCCGGCCACCAGCTTCGCTTCGCCCACGGGGCTGGAGAGGGCGAAGTGGTGCCCTACCTTCACGTTCGCCGTGGGCTGGAGGCGCGGCTGTCGCGGGCGGTGCATCTCGATCTGATGGAACTCGGGGAGGTGCGGGAAGAGGGCGGCGTCCCCATGTTCGGGGTGGCGTCGGGCGGACTCTTCTTCCCCATCCTACCGGCAGCCGAACTGGGATTGGACTGATGCGGGCGTTCGACGATGCATTTTCCGAGGCCAACACCGCGGGCGGCAGCCTCGCCGATTTCCTGCGTCGCGCCGGGGAGCGCCTGTCGCCCACACCGCCGCCGTTTTATTCCGAAGGCGACTTTCTCGCGCTCAACGGCGACCACGCCTTGCAGCCGGAAAAGGTCAGCCTCATGCCGCAGGAGCGCCCCCGCCACGCCGCCGTGCTTGTGCCGGTGATCGCCCGGCCGGAACCGACCATCCTGCTGACGCTTCGGTCATCACACCTCTCCCAGCATGCGGGGCAGGTGGCGTTTCCGGGCGGGCGCGTCGATCCCGGCGACAAGGACGAGATCGACGCGGCGCTTCGGGAAGCGCGCGAGGAGGTGGGGCTTGATTCGGCGCGGGTCCGTCCGCTTGGCTTCCTGGACGGCTACCTCTCTGGCACCGGCTTCTGGATCGTTCCGGTGGTGGCGCTGGTGGACCCGGCCTATACGCTCACGCTCAATCCGGCCGAGGTCGAGGAGGCCTTCGAGGTGCCGCTCGGCTTCCTCATGAGCCCGCGCAACCACGAGCGCCAGTCGCGGGAATGGAAGGGCACGCTGCGGCATTATTATGTGATGCCGTTCGAGGGGCACAACATCTGGGGCGCGACGGCGGGCATGCTGCGCAACCTGTATGAGAAGGTCTACGCCTGATGGCGCGCAGCCTGCTCATTGAACTTGCCCTGTTCCTCACGCCGTTCCTGCTCTACGGTGCCCTGCTGATCGCCACCAAAGGCTCGGCGGTGCCGGCCAACTGGTCGCCCCGCGCCCTCGCGGTCACCGCCTTCGCGGCAGTGGCTCTCGTCGTTCTGGGGCTCTTCCTTTTCGAGCATGGCCGCGTGGCGCCCCCCGGCGCCCATTACGTTCCCGCGCAGACGAAGGACGGCGTGTTCGTGCCGGGCCATTTCGAATGACAGCGAGCGTTGCCGGCGCGCCATTCTGGGCGACACCCGGGCTTGCGCCCCTCCTCGCCGTTCTGAACGGCGGGGGAGAGGAGGCGCGGGTGGTCGGCGGCGCGGTGCGCAATTCGCTGCTCGGTCTGCCGGTGACCGACGTGGACATCGCCACCACCGCCGTGCCGCAGGAGGTCGTCGCCCGTGCCTCACGTGCCGGCCTGAAGGCGGTGCCCACCGGCATCGAGCATGGCACGGTCACCGTGGTGTCGGGTCACCATGGCTACGAGGTCACCACCCTGCGCGAGGATGTGGAGACCGACGGCAGGCGGGCGGTGGTGCGCTTCGGCCGGAGCTGGCAGCACGATGCGGAGCGGCGGGACTTCACCCTGAATGCGCTCTATGCGGCTGCGGACGGCACGGTACTGGACCTTGTGGGTGGCCTTGCCGATCTCGAGGCGCGCAAGGTGCGGTTCATCGGCTCGCCGGAGGCGCGCATCCGCGAGGATTACCTGCGCATCCTGCGGCTGTTCCGCTTCCATGCCGCCTATGGAGCCGGCGCGGTGGACGGGGCGGCCTTTTCCGGGGCGGTGCGCCTTCGGCAGGGCCTGCTGTCCCTTTCGCACGAACGGGTGCGCGCGGAAGTGCTGAAGCTGCTGCTCGCCCCCGGCGCGGCGACGACGCTCGCGACCATGAGCGATGCGGGCCTCATCCAGCCGCTCATCGGCGGCATCGCCGATGCCCGCGCCTTCGCGCGGCTGGTGGAGATCGAGGCGAAATGGCGTGCGGAAGGCTGGAACGTGCCGCCGGATGCGATCCGCCGCCTCGCCGTTCTTGCCTTGCGGGTGCCGGACGATGCGGATCGTCTGCGCGGAAAGCTGCGCCTGTCCAATGCCGAGGCGCGGCGTCTCGCGCTCATGGCCGGCCCCGTGCCGGAGATGGGCGAGGATTCAGCCGCCCAGGCATTCATCTACCGTACCGGCGCGGACGCCGCCCGCGACTGCGCACTCCTGGCAGCGGCGCGCGGACGGGCGGGCATGGAGCAGATCGGCCGGCTGGCGACGCACTGGACGGTGCCGCGGCCGCCCTTCAGCGCGGATGATCTGATGGCCCTGGGGCTCAAGCCGGGACGCGCCCTCGGTGCGGCGCTCCGGCGGGCCGAGGTGGCATGGATCGACGCCGGCTTTCCCGAGGATCGCCCGCGGATCGACGCCCTCCTGCGGGCGTCGATCGACACGGAGGGTGGGCCTGCCTAGACCTCAGTCCTCGTCGTCTTCTTCCTCGTCCTCGTCCTCTTCCTCGAAATCGGCGATCTCGAGCTTCTCCACCGCGACGGCGGGCAGGGTTTCCCGACGGAACTCGCTCACGTCCTCGGCGAACCACACCACCGAAATCTCCGTCTCGGAGGCGGTGACGACGGTGAGGGCGGGGCTGCCGGACTTGAGCTGGACGATATCTCCGGGGGCGAAAGCCATGGCTGTGTCTCCGGGCCGGCCGCGAAGGGGCCGACGCACCGGAAAGCCTTAGTGCTCCTTTATGACGGGCCGATCACGGCCACTTCACCACCGGCGGCATGGAGGACAGGATGGAATCCACATTGCCGCCCGTCCTGAGCCCGAAGATCGTGCCCCGGTCATAGAGCAGGTTGAACTCCACGTAGCGCCCGCGCCGAACGAGCTGCTCCTCGCGGTCTTCCTCGGTCCAGCGCGTCGCCATGTTGGCACGCACGAGGCGGGGGTAAACGTCGAGGAAGGCAAGGCCGACCTCGCGGGTGAACGCGAAATCATCCTCCCACCCGCCTTTGCCGGCCGCCGCCGAGTCCAGATAGTCATAGAAGATGCCGCCGATGCCGCGCATCTCGTTGCGGTGCTTCAGGAAGAAATATTCGTCGCACCACGCCTTGTAGCGCGGATAGTCCGCCACCGGGTGGGCGGCGCAGGCCCCTTCGAAGGCGCGGTGGAAGGCGAGGGTGTCTTCGTCCTCCTGCGTGCGCCGGCGCGACAGTACAGGCGTCAGGTCCGCACCGCCGCCGAACCACGCCTTGGTGGTGACGACGAACCGCGTGTTCATGTGAACGGCCGGCACGTGCGGGTTCGCCATGTGGGCGATGAGCGAGATGCCCGACGCCCAGAAGCGCGGGTCCTCGGCGGCACCGGGGATCTGGGCGCGGAACTCGGGGGCGAACTCTCCGAACACCGTGGAGGTATGGACGCCCACCTTCTCGAACAGGCGCCCGCGCATGAGCGCCATGGTGCCGCCGCCCCCCGGCGCGCCGGTATGGTCCGTGCGCGTCCACGGCGTGCGGACGAAGCGGGACGGGGAGGGGCCATAGAGCGCCGGATCGGCCTCATCTTCCAGGGCCTCAAAGGCCGCAATGATGCGGCCCTGCAAGTCCTCGAACCAGGCGCGGGCCTGCGCGCGGCGCGCGTCGAGTACGGCATCTGCGGTCGCCGGGGCGGGGGCGGAAGCAGGGGGCTTGGGGTTTTCCATGAGCATTCCGCCTTCGGTGGTCTTCTGGCTGGCGGCGCTTCTATCGCCTCCCTGCGGCGGAAGAAAGCTCAGGCAGGCAGGCCGCCCGTCTGCCGCAGCGCCTCAGCGAGGACGATGCCGGCGCTGACCGCCACATTGAGCGAGCGCACACCCGGCCGCATGGGAATGCGAACCCGAGCATCCGCCGCCGCATGAACCTCCGTCGGAACGCCCGCGGATTCGCGGCCGAACAGGATCACGTCGTCGGGCCGGAAGGAGAAGCCGAACAGGGGTTCGGCGCCGGCGGTCGTGAGGAGCACGAGGCGACGACTTTGCGCGCGCCGCTCCGCATCGAAGGCGGCGAACGAGGCGTGCCGCCGCCAGACTACCTGATCGATATAATCCATACCGGCACGGCGGAAGCCCGCGTCTCCCACGGGGAAACCCGCCGGCTCGATAATGTGCACCTCCGCCCCAAGGCAGGCGCCGGTGCGCAGGATGGCACCGGCATTCTGCGCGATGTCGGGGCAATAGAGAGCGATGCGCAGGGTCAAGGGAAGGCTCCGGCGGGGACGCCGCCGGAGCGGGTCGTCAGGTCAGTTGCTGCACGTCATCTTGGACCAGGTGGTGTCAAGCGGCATCAGCGTGATGGTGAGCTGGGTGGGGTTGGCGAGGCTGATATTGCTGCTGTTCTCGCACACGTCGTCATAGGCAAAGGCATAGGCGCCGCCACGGATAGAATTGGCGTGCATGGTGCTCGCATACAGGTTCACCGGCGTCTGCGTATAGGCGTTTTTCACCGGGCAGGCTGAAATATCCTTGTTCGTCAGGAAGATCGAACGCAGAAGTGCCGCCTGGATGTAACGCTGGAGGTCGCCCACGGGGGCTCCGCCAGCGGAGACGACCGGGGCGCCGTTCTGCCACGCATACAGCGTGCTCGGCTTGCCGAAGACCGCGGTCTGACCGGAGGTGGGCGTCAGCCGAAGTTGATTTTTGGAAACAGTGCCGGTGTATGTCGTGTTGCCGCTCGTCAGGGTGAAGCTTTTTCCGGGCTGAGCAAAATTCGTCCAGACACGATCGATGTAGTTATCGAAAAATGTATTCGGGAAATAATTCGGATCACTCGACGGAAGGATCATGGCCTTCTCGGGGATCAGCACGCGAAGCGGGCGTTTCTTGTGGTCCCGGACGATGAGCTTGTTCCACGGCGCCCCTGAGAGGCTGGCAAGGATTGTCGGGCCCGATGTGGCGTTGTTGAAGCCGGAGGTCAGGTTCTGGCTGGCGCTCTTGAGGTTCAGTTGCATGGGGATGCCGAGCGTATCCACCTGCGTGATGTCGACGTCGAAAAGCGGCGATGCCGCGTTGTTGTAGTTGAATTCTGCGTAGTCCAGAACAGTGCTGTAGTTCTTGTCGGATGGCGACCAGGGCGAAGGCGTGTTGGGTGCGTAAATCTGATCTCCGTTCAGGCCGACCGTGATGTAGGCCGGCTGGCAGAACGAGACGTAGACCCGGGCCGAAACGACTTGCGAGACATTGAAGGTGATGGAACTGCCCGTGGTGTTGAAGCCGTAGTCGGTGGGCGTCGGATTGGCGCTCGAGAAGGTCTTCTTGTTTCCGGCGGCATCGAAGTAGACGAAGGATTTCCCGTTCAGCTCCTGTCCGTACACCGTAACGAACATTTTCCCCTTGATGCCGGTCTTGTTCACGATCGTCACCGGGACGGTCTGCGCAAAAGCAGCCCCCGCCGCGCCAATGCCGGCCACTGCCGCAAGGCAGGCCAGAATGCGTCTCGCCATGTGATGTCCCCCGAATCTGAATGTCGTGCGGCAAGCCGCCCATGCGGTCCGGGGCGGTTAGGCCGACGCCGGCAGGACGGGGGTAGGCTTGCCTGGTAAGAATACGGTCAAGCTAACGCTTGGCCCGCGGCCGTGCAATGCTTGATCTTGGCCTTAAGTTGGATCAGAGCGCGCCATCACAGCCTTCCGGAGCCTCGCCGCCCGACCTCACGCAGCGACACGCATCTGTCGCAGTGCAGGACCGCGTGCCGCATCGCCATGATCTGGACAAGATGGGGCTAGGGTGCAATTAGAGGCGCTTGAAATTGGCGGCTCGCATGTCCATGCGGCCGCGCTGGTGCGTGCGGCCTGTAGCCGGCGGTTTTGCTGCGGCTGAGGGACGTACGTCGGGACGACAACATTATCGGGGACTGCGCCGTGGCACATACGGAGACGTCGGACACGACGACGCGTCGGGACTTCCTCTACATCGCAACCGGCGCCGTGGGCGCCGTCGGCGCCGCCGCCATGGCGTGGCCCTTCATCTCCCAGCTGCAGCCCGATGCGTCCGTGCTCGCGCTGTCCACCACCGAGGTGGACCTCTCTCCCATCGCCGAAGGCCAGATCGTCACGGTGCAGTGGCGCGGCAAGCCCATCTTCATCTCCCACCGCACCCCGGCGGAGATCAAGTCGGCGGTGGATACTCCCCTTTCCGCGCTGCCCGACCCGCAGCCCGATTCGGCCCGCGTGAAGGCCGGCAAGGAGCAGTGGCTGGTTGTGATCGGCATCTGCACGCACCTCGGCTGCGTGCCGCTCGGCCATCAGGGCCAGTATAACGGCTGGTTCTGCCCCTGCCACGGCTCGGTGTACGACACCTCCGGCCGTATCCGGCAGGGACCGGCGCCGCTCAATCTCGAATTGCCGCCCTACGCCTTCACCACCGACACCAAGATCGTGATCGGCTGACGCGCGCATCGTCGCCGCTTTCAAAAAGGTTGGACTCATGGAAGGACATTCCACCTACCAGCCCAAGGGGAAGGTCGCACAGTGGTTCGAGAGCCGCTTGCCGATCGTAGGGCTGATCCATTCTTCGGCCATCGCCTATCCGGTGCCGAAGAATCTGAATTACATGTGGACCTTCGGCGCGATCCTGAGCTTCATGCTCGTCTGCCAGATCGTCTCGGGCATCGTGCTGGCCATGCATTACGTGGCCTACGCCCCGATTTCGTTCGCCCGCGTCGAGCACATCATGCGCGACGTGAACTACGGCTGGCTGATCCGCTACATCCACGCCAACGGCGCCTCGATGTTCTTCATCGCGGTATACATCCACATCTTCCGCGGCCTTTATTACGGGTCCTACAAGGCTCCCCGCGAGGTGCTGTGGATCCTGGGCGTCATCATCTACCTGCTCATGATGGCGACCGCGTTCATGGGCTACGTGCTCCCCTGGGGCCAGATGTCGTTCTGGGGCGCGACCGTCATCACCAACTTGTTCTCGGCCGTTCCCTGGGTCGGCACCACCATCGTGGAGTGGCTGTGGGGCGGTTATTCGGTTGGTGATCCCACGCTGAATCGCTTCTTCTCGCTGCACTATCTGCTGCCGTTCATGATCGCCGGCGTGGTCGGGCTCCACATCTGGGCGCTCCACCACGTGGGCCAGAACAACCCGGACGGCGTGGACATCAAGAGCGTGTCGAAGGACACCGTTCCCTTCACCCCCTACGCGACGATCAAGGACATCTTCGCGATGGTGGTGTTCCTGATCTTCTTCTCCTGGTTCATCTTCTACATCCCGAACTACCTCGGCCACTCGGACAACTACATTCCGGCCAACCCGCTCTCCACGCCGGCGCACATCGTGCCCGAATGGTACTTCCTGCCGTTCTACGCGATCCTGCGTTCCATCCCGGACAAGCTCGGCGGCGTTCTCGCCATGTTCGCGGCGATCGCGGTGCTGGCCTTCCTGCCGTGGCTCGACACCTCCAAGGTGCGCTCGGCCAAGTACCGTCCGCTGTACCGCCAGTTCTTCTGGGTGTTCGCGGTGGTTGCCGTCCTCCTCGGCTACATGGGCTCGCAGCCCGCCGAGGGCGGCGCGCTCATCGTCTCGCGCATCCTGACGGCCTACTATTTCATCCACTTCCTCGTGATCCTGCCGCTGCTCGGCCTGTTCGAGCGCCCCAAGCCCGTGCCGGCCTCCATCGCGGATGCCGTGCTCGCGAAGTCGAAGGGCGGAGCGGTGGTGGTCGCCGGGGCGGCCGGTCCTGAGACCAAGTGATCGGCGCGGAGAGACCAGCAATGACCATTCGTAGCTCTCTCTTCGGTGCCGTCGCGGCGGCCCTGCTCCTGACCGTGGGCGCCTCCGGCGCCCAGGCGGCGGAAGGCGCGTCTCCGCGTCCGCATCGCATGTCGTGGTCCTTCGCCGGGCCGTTCGGCATGTATGATCCCGCGCAGCTGCAGCGCGGCTTCAAGGTGTTCAAGGAAGTTTGCGCCGCGTGCCACTCGGCCAACTACCTGTACTTCCGCAACCTCGCCCAGCCCGGCGGCCCCGGCTTCACCGAGGCGCAGGCGAAGCAGGTGGCGAGCGAGTACCAGATCACCGACGGCCCGAACGATTCTGGCGACATGTTCCAGCGTCCCGGGCGCCTGTCCGATCACTGGCCCGCGCCGTTCCCCAACGACAACGCCGCCCGCGCGGCCAACGGCGGTGCGCTGCCGCCGGACTTCTCGGTGCTGGCCAAGGCCCGCTCCTACCACGTCGGCTTCCCCGGCTTCATCACTGACGCTTTCATCCAGTACCAGGAGCATGGCGTGGACTACATCCACGCGCTGCTCACCGGCTACGTGGATGCGCCGGCGGATGCCCATGTGCAGCCGGGCCTGCACTACAACACCTACTTCCCCGGCCATCAGATCGCCATGCCGAAGCCGCTTAGCGACGGCCAGGTGGACTACACGGACGGCTCGCCGCAGACGGTCGACCAGTATTCCCAGGACGTGTCGGCCTTCATGATGTGGGTGGCCGAGCCGCACCTCGACCAGCGCAAGCGCATCGGTTTCCAGGTCATGATCTTCCTGATCGTGCTCGGCGGCCTGCTGTACTTCACCAAGAAGAAGGTCTGGTCGAACGTCGCGCACTGATCCTGCGCGCGGACACGGCGGAACGAACCATCAAGGGCCCCTCGCGGGGCCCTTTTTCATGGCGCCGTCCAGTGGCAGAGGCCGGCGCGAAAGCGCGGCTTAGGCCTCTTCCGCTTCCCGCCGCTTTTCCCGGCGCCGTCCCCGCCTTAGCCTCTCCGCCAAACCGGAGCCCGTCATGACACCTGCCGACTTCGCCGCCTCTATCCGCACCATCGAGAATTATCCCAAGCCGGGCATCCTGTTCCGTGACATCACCACCCTGCTCGGTGATGCCCGCGCGTTCCGCCGGGCGGTCGATGAACTGGTCCAGCCCTGGGCCGGCGCGAAGATCGACAAGGTTGCCGGCATCGAGGCCCGAGGCTTCATCCTCGGCGGGGCTGTGGCCCACCAGCTCTCCGCCGGCTTCGTCCCCATCCGCAAGAAGGGCAAGCTGCCCCACCAGACCGTGCGGATGGCCTACGCCCTCGAGTATGGCGAGGACGAGATCGAGATGCATGTGGATGCCATCACGCCCGGCCAGCGCGTGCTTCTGGTGGACGATCTGATCGCCACCGGGGGAACCGCCACGGGGGCCGTGAAGCTGCTCCAGCAGTGCGGCGCGGTGGTGGAGGCAGCCTGCTTCATCGTCGATCTGCCGGACCTTGGCGGCGCGGAGAAGCTGCGGGGCCTCGGCGTCGCCGTGCGCACACTGGTGGCCTTCGAGGGGCATTGATCCGCCCCGGCGGCGGACTCAGATCAGCCGCAGGCCCTTGAGGCTCGCGTGCCCGTCCTTGCCGACGATGATGTGGTCGTGCACCTCGATTCCAAGGGGCTTGGCGACATCGATGATGCGGCGGGTCATGTCGATGTCGGCACGCGAGGGGGTGGGGTCGCCCGAAGGGTGGTTGTGGCAGAGGATGAGGGCAGAGGCGGAGACCTCGAGCGCCCGCTTTACCACCTCACGGGGATAGACTGGGGCATGGTCCACGGTGCCCGTCTGCAGCACCTCGTCAGCAATCAGCTGGTTGCGCTTGTCGAGGAACAGCACCCGCACCTGCTCGCGGTCGGCATAGGCCATGGCGGTGCGGCAATAGTCGATCACCGCGCTCCAGGATGAGAGCGCTGGGCGCCGCTTCACCTGGCCCTTGGCAAGGCGCTGGGCCGCGGCTTCGACCACCTTCAGCTCGGTGATGATGGCGTCCTTGACGCCCGGCACCTCGCCCAGCAGCTGCACCGGCGCGGCGACCACCTCCGCGAACGAGCCGAAGCGGTCGACGAGGGCCTTGGCGAGGGGCTTCACATCGCGTCGCGGCACGGCGCGGAACAGCACCAGCTCCAGCAGCTCATAATCCGCCAGCGCCTGCGCTCCGGCAGACCGGAAGCGCGCGCGAAGCCGGTCGCGATGCCCATGGAAGTGGGGCGCCTCGTTCAGGCCGTCTTCCGGCGCTTCGGCCATCCGGCTCCCTCAGGCGGTGACGTAAGGCGGCTTGTGATAGCCCTTCGGGCTCAGGGTGAAGATCTCGACGCCGGTCTCCGTCACGCCCACCGCGTGCTCGAACTGGGCCGAGAGGGAACGGTCCCGCGTCACCGCAGTCCAGCCGTCGGAGAGCACCTTCACGTGCGGGCGGCCGAGGTTGATCATCGGCTCTACGGTGAAGATCATGCCGGGCACCAGCTTGGGTCCCTCACCGCGGCGGCCCACATGCACGATGTTGGGCTCGTCGTGGAAGACCTGGCCGACGCCGTGACCGCAGAAGTCGCGCACCACGCTCATGTGCTGCGGCTCCACGAACTCCTGGATGGCGGCGCCGATGTCGCCCACATGGGCGCCGGGACGGATGGCGCGGATGCCGCGCATCATCGCCTCATAGGTCACGTCCAGCAGCCGCTCCGCCCGGCGCGGGATCGCGCCCACGGCAAACATGCGGCTCGAATCGCCATACCAGCCGTCGAGCACGAGGGTCACGTCCACGTTCACGATGTCGCCGTCGCGCAGCGGGCGGGCGTTGGGCATGCCGTGGCACACCACGTGATTGACCGAGGTGCAGACCGAATAGCGGTAGCCGCGATACATCAGCGTGGCGGGATAGGCGCCATGGTGCATGGCGAAGTCGAAGATGAGCTGGTCGATGGCGCTAGTGGTCACGCCCGGCCCGATCATCTCCGAGACGGCATCGAGCGCCTGAGCGGTCAGCGCGCCGGCCCGGCGCATGCCCTCGAAGCCTTGCGGCCCGTATAGCTTGATATGGCCGGTCTTGCGCAGCGGCGCATTCGCCGCCTCAACATAATTCATGACGCTGCCTTCGCAGACGGCGCGCGGAGCCGTCTCGTTCCCTGGGATGCAGACTACACAATTAGTCCTTGCCGGCGTCAAAGCAAGCTCGGCCGTTGCGGCGACCCTTTGGGCGCATGCATTTCGGCCGGTTTGCAGCGATTTCACGCGGCCGGGGCGAGCCCTTAAGATCGCGCGGTTCGAATCGCGAAGAGCACCATGTCCATTCGCCGCCTGCCGCCCGTCCTCATCGACCGCATCGCCGCTGGCGAGGTGGTGGAGCGGCCGGCTGCGGTGGTGAAGGAGCTGGTGGAGAACGCGCTCGATGCCGGGGCGCGCAGCATCGAGGTGGTGATCCAGGGCGGCGGCCGGCGCCTCGTGCGCATCACCGACGACGGCTCGGGCATGGGGCCGGACGATCTCGCTCTGTGCGTGGAGCGCCACGCCACCTCCAAGCTGTCCGGCGAGGACCTTCTGGCCATCGCCACCCTCGGCTTCCGGGGCGAGGCGCTGCCCTCCATTGGCGCGGTGGCGCATCTTGCGATCGCCAGCCGCCCGCCGGGCGCCGCCCATGCCTTCGAGGTGCGGGTGGATGGCGGGGTGGTCACGTCGCCCCGCCCGACGGCGCTGGGCGGCGGAACGCGGGTGGAGGTGCGCGACCTGTTCTACGCGACCCCGGCCCGCCTCAAGTTCCTGAAATCCGATCGCGCGGAAGCTGCTGCTGCAGCGGACGTGGTGCGGCGCCTCGCCCTGGCCCGGCCAGACGTGGCCTTCACCCTCGCCACCGACGATCCCGCACCGGTAACCTTCCCGGCTCGCCCCGACGACGAGGCCGGCCGGGCGCAGCGGCTCGCCGACGTGCTCGGTGCCGATGCCGGTCGCAATGTGATCGCCGTGTCCGGCCTGCGGGAAGGCGTGCGGCTCGATGGCCTCGCCGGCCTACCCACCTTCTCCAAGGCCAATTCGCTGAGCCAGTATCTGTTCGTCAACGGCCGCCCGGTGCGCGACAAGCTGCTGATGGGCGCGGTCCGCGCGGCCTACGCCGACCTGCTGCCGTCCGATCGCTACCCGGTGCTGGCGCTGTTCTTCACCCTCGATCCGCGCGACGTGGACGTGAACGTTCATCCCGCCAAGACCGAGGTGCGCTTCCGGGATGGGGGGAATGTGCGGGCGCTCATCGTGCGCACCCTCTCCGATGCGCTCGCCGCCCGCATCCCCTCCACCGCCGCCAATATGGCGGACCGTCTCGTGGCGCTGGCGCAAACGCCCATGCTGCCGCCCCGCGCGGCCTCCGGTCTCGCCGAACCCGAGCGCGGCGGGGCCTTCGCCGGCTTCCGCCCGGCGCCGCGGCTCGACTACGATTGGCGGCAGTCGCCGGCGCGGCCCGAACTCTTCCGCTCCAGCGAGGAGCAGGTGCGCCTCGAGATCGCCGAGCCCTCCGCCGACGCGCGGGCCGATGCCGCGCCCGTCTCGGCCGTCGATCTCGACCGGCCGCTGGGGGCGGCCCGCGCGCAATTGCACGAGACCTATATCGTTGCCCAGACCCGCGAGGGGCTGGTCCTCATCGACCAGCATGCCGCCCATGAGCGCCTCGTCTACGAGAAGCTCAAGGCCGCCATGGAGCGCGATGGCGTAGCGCGGCAGGGGCTGCTGATCCCGGCCGTGGTAGACCTCGACCCCGCCGACGCCGACCGCCTCACCGAGCGGGCCGCCGACCTTGCCGCGCTGGGCCTCGTGCTGGAGCCTTTCGGCCCCGGTGCGGTGCTGGTGCGGGAGGTGCCGGCCTTGCTAAAGGATGCGGACGTGACCCGCCTCGTCACCGATCTCGCCGAGCACGCGGCCGAATGGGACGATGCCTTGCCGCTGGAGCGGCGGCTGCTGCATGTGGCCGCCACCATGGCCTGCCACGGCTCGGTGCGGGCGGGGCGGCGGCTTCGGGTGGAGGAGATGAACGCGCTGCTGCGCGAGATGGAGCAGACGCCCAATGCCGGCGAGTGCAACCATGGCCGGCCGACTTTCGTCACGCTCTCGCTGAAGGACGTGGAGAAGCTGTTCGCGCGGCGGTAATAGGTCGCCGTCATCCCCCGGCTCGTCCGGGGTAACCACCCATCCGATGGTCCTGCTCTGACAGGATGGTCACCGTACAAGCCCGACCGTGGATCGCCCGCACAAGGCGGGCGATGGCCGCTATCAAGAGGATAGCGGCCATCAGGAAAGGCAGGGCAGGAACCCGCCCGCGCTTCAAGCCTTCTTGAGCAGCTTCTGCAGGTCGCGGCGGATCAGCTCGTTGCCGGCGACGATGTGGCCGTTGTCCAGCATCTTGTCGCCGTCGTTCATGTCGGAGACATAGCCGCCCGCCTCGCGCACCATGATGATGCCGGCCGCCATGTCCCACGGCGACAGATTGCGCTCCCAGAAGGCGTCGAAGCGGCCGGCGGCGGTCCAGGCAAGGTCGATGGCTGCGGAGCCGGTGCGGCGGAGGCCCGACACCTGCGGCTGAACGAGTTCAAGCTCGCGGTTGAACTGGTCATGGTCGCCCCGGCCCATGTGGGGCAGGCCGCAGCACACGACGCAATCCGCAAGCTTGCGCCGCGCGGCGACGCGGATGCGCCGCTCGTTGAGATAGGCGCCCTGGCCGCTCTCGGCCACGTAGAGTTCGTCACTGACGGGATTGTAGATGACGCCCGCCACCGGCACGCCGTTGCGCACCAGCGCCAGCGAGATGGAGAAGATCGGGATGCCGTGCAGGAAGTTGGTGGTGCCATCGAGGGGATCGACGACCCAGGTGTTGGCCGGGTCGGTGCCTTCCACCGCGCCGCGCTCCTCCATGAGGAAGCCGTAGTTGGGCCGGGCGCGGGAGAGTTCGGCGAAGAGGGTGTCCTCGGCCTTGCGGTCGGCGGCGGAGACGAAATCGCCGGGGCCTTTCATGGAGACCTGAAGCTGCTCCACCTCGCCGAAATCGCGGGCGAGCGTGCGCCCGGCCTTGCGGACGGCCTGGACCATGACGGTGATGAGGGGCGAGCGGATCATGAAAAACCTGACGTGAGGCCGAAAGCCGGCGCGCCCGTCGCCTGGGCAGCGGGCAGGGAAGAGGGGTTGGACCTGCGTTTGCCCGCCTTGGCTCCCCTCGTCAAGGCGCGTTCAGCCGCGCCCCAAGAGAAGTTGGAGGTAGCCAGCTAATCTTAGGAGCGCAGCGGAGACCATGCCGGATCCGAGCCATAGCTCGGGGTCGGCAGGCGCTGCTCGTTGTAGCCAGTCACATCGACGGTATAGAGCGAGGGGCCGGAAGCGCCGCCCGGATCGCGGAAGAACATGAGCACGCGGCCGTTCGGGCAGAAGGTGGGGCCCTCGTTGTGATACCCTTCGGTCAGCACGCGCTCGCCGGAGCCGTCGGTGCGCATGACGCCGATGGCGAAGCGGCCTTCCGCCTGCCGGGTGTAGGCGATCCAGTCGCCCTTCGGCGACCACACCGGGGTCGAATAGCGGGCGTTTCCGAAAGAGATGCGCTTCGCGCCGGACCCGTCCGCATTCATCACATAGATCTGGGACGTGCCGCCCCGGTCGCTCTCGAAGCAGATCTGCCGCCCGTCCGGCGAATAGCAGGGGGCGGTATCGATGGCCGCCGTGTCGGTGAGGCGGGTGGTGGCGCGCGAACGCAGGTCCATGACAAAGATGTTCGAGTTGCCGCCCTGCTGGAGGCTTAAGATCACCTTCTGCCCGTCCGGCGCGAAGCGGGGCGCGAAGCTCATGCCGGGGAAATTGCCGACGATCTCGCGCTGACCGGTCTCGATGTTCAGCAGGAATACGCGCGGATCACCCTGCCCGTAGGACATGTAGGTGATTTCCTGGCTGGTGGGCGAGAAGCGCGGGGTCAGCACCAGGCTGTCGCCCCGGGTGAGATAGCTCACATTGGCGCCGTCCTGGTCCATGATGGCGAGGCGCTTGATGCGGCGTTCCTTCTGCCCGCTCTCGTCCACGAAGACGATGCGGGTATCGAAATAGCCCTTCTCGCCGGTCATCTTCTCGTAGATGGCGTCGGCGACGATGTGGGCGATGCGCCGCCAGTTCTCGGGCTGCGCCACGAACTGCTGGGCAGCGAGCTGCTGGCCCGCGAACACATCCCACAGACGGAACACCACCTGCACGCGCCCGTCCGCCTGGCGCGTGACGCGGCCGGTGAGCAGGGCCTGGGCGTTGATGACGCGCCAGTCCTGGAAACGCGGGGTGTCGGGATTGGTGATCTGCTCGACGAACGCCTTCGGATCGATGGGCGCGAACAGGCCGCAGCGGCGCAGGTCCGAGGTGATGACACCGGAGATGTTGCGCCCGAGTTCCGGCTCGCCCAGCAGGTCGGTGATGGCGATGGGGATGGGCTTGAAGGCGCCGGGCGTGATCTCGATGCGGCCCTGCGCGTGGGCGGTGCCGAAGCCACCCAGCATCCCGGCGGCACCGGCGGCCATGCCGGTTCTCAGGAAGGCACGGCGGCCGAGGCCGCGCGTGAGCGCGCCGGGGGCGTCAGCCTCATCGAGAGGGCGCTGGAAGGCTTCCGGGCGTCCGGACCGCGTCATTTTATCCTCGTTCTTTCGGGTCACGCCGCGCCCGAGGGGCCGGCGGCGCGGGCCGCCGGGGGCGCCGGCCTGTTATTGGGTGAAGAGCTTGTCGCTGAGGGTGATGCCCAGCGTCTTCCACGAAGACGCGTATTTCTCGGGTTGGAACATCGTGTAGGGCTGGCACTGGATGATGGCCCGGATGCCGATGCTCGCCACCGCCTGGAAGGCCGGGTTGCCCGCATTTGCCTGTCCCGGAACGATCCGGGGCTGCGCCGACAGGGTGCCGTCCTTGTTGAAGAAGATGTCCACGTCCACCGGGGGCGGCGCGGTGAGATTGCCGGGCATCGTGCCCCAGCACGTCTTCAGGCGGCGCTTGAAGGCATCGATCTCATTGATGCTGAGGGTCGCCGCCTGTCCGCTCGGCGCGCCGATGGAGGAGGTGTTCGAAATCTCGCCCGCGCTGGCCACCTGGCGAGTGGGCGTGCGCTTGTCGATCAGTTCCTTGATCTGGTCGGTATTGAACTCGCGCGAGGGCGCGTTGGCCTCGATGGGCTTCGGCTGCTCGCGCGGCGGCGCCGGCTTGCGCGGGGGCAGGGGCGGGGCGGCCTCCGCCTTGGCCTGCTCCTGCGGCTGCTCCTGCTTCTTCGGCTCGTTCTTCAGCGCCACCTCTGCCGTTTCCTTGGGCGGCGGCGCCTGCTCTGCCTTGGGGGGCGTCGGCTGCTCGGCCTTCTGCGGCGGCGGGGGAGGCGGGGGTGGCGGCGGCGTGGTGGCCTCGACCGGCGGCTTCTCGCTGGCCTTGAGCTTGGGATCCTCGATCGGCGTCGGCGCGGCGACCTTCTCGGCCACCTGCTTCGGCTTCTCGGACTTCTGCCCGTTCAGCGCGCCCCGGGTGAGCTTGGTGTACTCGGAGGAAGTGATGACGTCGACGGGGATGTCCTGCATCATCGGGTCAAGCGGCTTCGCCCCGGAGAAGGTCACCAGGGTGAGGACGAGAACGCCCACATGGAGCGCCGTCGATGCTGCGAGGCTGCTGCGCATGGGGTTGATGGTTCAGCCTCCCTGCTCGACCTCGGTGACCAGCGCCACCTTCTTGAAACCCGCCCCCGACAGGCGGCCCATGACCCGCATGATCTGCCCGTAATTGGCGTTCTTGTCGCCGCGCACGAAGATGCGCTCCTCGAAGCCGCCGCGCGCCTGCGTCACGGCCTGCAACTTCGCGACCAGATCCTCGTATTTGATCTCGCTATCGCCCAGATAGATCTGGCCGTTCGGCCGCACCGAGAGCGTGATGGGATCCTTGTTTTCCTGGTTCACCGCGCTCGCCTGCGTCTGCGGCAGGTCTATGGGCACGCCGACCGTCAGCAGCGGCGCCGCCACCATGAAGATGATGAGCAGCACCAGCATGACGTCCACCATGGGCGTCACGTTGATCTCGGCCATCACCGGCGGCGCGCGACGGCGCGAGCGCCGGCTCTGCCATCCTGCCGCCCCTCCGCCCGACATGCCCATGGTTCAGCCCCGCTCGTCGATCTGGCGCGAGAGGATGGCGGAAAACTCGTCCGCGAAACCCTCCAGCCGCTGGGCCTGGCGCCCGACCTGGGAAATGAACTTGTTGTAGAAAATCGTCGCGGGAATGGCGGCAATGAGGCCCACCGCGGTCGCGAACAGCGCCTCCGCGATACCCGGCGCCACCACGGCGAGCGAGGTGTTCTTGGAGGCGGCGATGGACTGGAACGAGGTCATGATGCCCCAGACCGTCCCGAACAGGCCGACGAAGGGGCCGGCCGAACCGACGGTCGCCAGCACCAGCAGGCCGGTCTCCAGCCGCTCCACCTCGCGGGCGATGGTGACGTTCATCACCTTGTCGATGCGCTGGTTGAGGCCGGTAAGGGAGCGGGCGCCACCCTCGTAGGTACGCTTCCACTCGCGCATGGCGGCGACGAAGATGGCGGCCATGCCGTGGTTGGAGCGGCCCGCCAGGGTCCGATAGAGGTCTTCGAGGCTCTGGCCGGACCAGAACACCTGCTCGAAGCGGTCCATCTCGCGCTTGTTGCGCGAGAACAGCATCCATTTGTTGATGACGATGGCCCAGACCCAGATCGAGGACACGATCAGGCCGATCATCACCAGCTTGACGACGATGTGGGCCTGCAGGAACAGGCCGAGGAAGGAGAAGTCCGCGGCCGGCGGCGCTGCCGCGCTGCCGATCGGATCCTGGGCGAGGGCGGGCAGGGTACCGAGCAGGAGAAGGCCCGCCGCCGCGGCGATCGCCGGCGTCAGGCGGGAAACGGTGCCGGTGCGGCTCGTCACATCAATCATCCTCGGCTCCGCGGCGCGCTCCCCGGGGAGGCCCGCTTTTGCGCTCGGGAGGGGCTGCCCGCCCGAAGCATCCGGCTCCCGCTCCGGCTCAAGGCCGCGCGGGTTTCGAACACCGGACGTCGCATTCAAAGTTTGACGGCCCTTTGAACGGGCGAAACTGTCCAAACTTTGACGGGCGTGCCGGTCTACGCTGCGGTGCGAAGGCGCCGCAACCGGATGAAGCTGTGCATGAACACGCTTAATGCTGCGTTAGCGCAACGCAGTAGAGCGCGGAAAACGCTTGATGACCTAACGTCAGCGGCGAATTTCGCCGAGCGCTTCCGCCTCCCGTGCGTCGGCGAGCGTTGCCTGTCTCAGGGAATCAGGGATGCGCTTGGCTCGCCCCTCGGACACGAAGGCCACGCGCACGGTGGCGGAGACGAGCAGGTCATCACCCCGCTTCACCTGCTGAAGCAAAGTGATGGACGCGCCCGCGACGTCTTTGGAGAGAGTGACGATCTGCAGCACGTCGTCGATGCGCGCAGGTTTCAGAAAGTCGATCTGCATGGCGCGGACGACGAAGTGAAAGCCGGGCGCCTCCTCGGCTGCCTGCGCGAAGAGTTCGCCCTGCACCACACCCAAGAGCCGCATGTAGTCGGAGCGGCCACGCTCCATGAAGCGCAGATAGTTGGCGTGATAGACGATGCCGGAGAAATCCGTGTCCTCGTAATAGACGCGCACGTCCAGCGCATGGCCGCCGGGAATGAGACGGCCGGCGAGATGGAGGCTCGTATCGGACGGGGAGGGGGTCGGGCGGTCAATCATGGCGCCTCCCATAAACGAGACCGCGCCCCTTGTGAACAAAGGGCGCGGTTCGGCCGATACGGAACCTGGGGGGCGTTGGCGACCGTACCGACGTTCGGGACCGGCGTTATCCGCCGATATTCGTCAGCGCCGGTCAGCCGTTGCTGGTGGTGTCCGGCTGCGGCTCGTTGGCGCGGCGGCGGCGGTCGGCCATGAACTGGTCGAACTCGGCCTTGTCCTTGGCCTGACGCAGACGCTCGAGGAAATCGCGGAAGTCCTTCTGCTCCTCCTCAAGGCGGCGCAGGGTGTCCTGGCGATACTCATCGAAGGCGCGGTTGCCGCTGGAGGGAGCCGAACGGGTCCAGCATCCAAAGCCCTTCATCGTCTCTCCTCCCTGTTCCTGCCAGCGGGCAAAGCTGCGCTTGCCGCATGCGAACCGTCCACTGCCGATGGCGAAGGCGAGGATCGCGAGGCCCAACGGCCACCAGGCCATGAAGCCCAGCACCGTGAGCGCGATCCACGCCGGTTTACCGTAGCTGTCGAGCTTGTAAGCGAGCTCCATGGCTGTCGTTCCCGGTTAATGTAAATAACATTCACATAGATAAGGGCGAGGGGTTCTTTTGTCAATGGCGCCGTTGCGCCGGCTTACGCGTCGGGCGCGCCGAGGCCTTTCAGATAGACGAGGAATCCGGCCTCAAGAAGGTCGTCCGGATCCATGGGCAGCTTGCGCCGGCCGCCATCGGCCCGGCCGAACAGCGAGGCGATGCCATGGGCGAGGGACCAGCAATGTAGGGCCACCATCAGCGCCGGCGGGCGCCCGGGGCCGGGCATGTGAGAGACCAGCACTTCTGCGGCTTCCCGCAGCACGCCGAACGCCTTGTCACCGGCCTGCTTCAAACCCTCGTGACGGTCGGGGGAGAGGCCGGATTCGAACATGGCCACATATTCCGCCGGCCGGCTGCGGGCAAAGGCGAGATAGGCGCGGCCGACCCGCTCGAACGCTTCCGAACCCTTGGGGCGTCCACCTTGCCAAGCGGCCTGCAACGTCTCGGTGAGCCGATCGAAGCCGGCGGTAGCAACGGCGGCAAGCAGTTCATCTCGGTCGCGGAAATGGCGGTAGGGGGCGGCGGGGCTCACCCCCGCGCGTCGGGCCGCCTCGGCGAAGGTGAAGCCGGCGACGCCCTTCTCCGCCACCAGGTCGAGCGCGGCCTGCATCAGGGCTTCCCGCAGGTTGCCATGATGGTAGGAGCGCGTTTCGCCGTTCCGGGTCCAGCTCATGTCAATGTGCTTTACATTTCGCGGAAGCTGCCGTCGAGAGTGGCGTCAACGGATGATCACTCGCCCTCGTCGAAGAGCGGCATTTGCTTCACCGATGGTGGTTCGGCGAGACCGAGATGCCGGAAGGCGGCACCGGTCAGTATCCGCCCGCGCGGCGTCCGCTGGATGAAGCCCTGCTGCACGAGGAAGGGCTCGACGATCTCCTCGATGGCATCGCGTGGCTCGGACAGGGCGGCGGCGAGCGTGTCCACCCCCACGGGCCCGCCGCCGTAGAATTCGGCGATCACCGTGAGATAGCGCCGGTCCATGGCATCGAGGCCCGCGGCATCCACCTCCAGCGCGAGGAGGGCACGGTCGGCGATCTTGCGGTCGATGCGCTCCGCCTCCGCCACCAGCGCAAAATCGCGCACCCGCCGCAGCAGCCGCCCGGCGATGCGCGGCGTGCCGCGGGCGCGGCGGGCGATCTCGGTGGCACCGTCGGGGGCGATGGCGATGCCCATCACCCGCGCCCCGCGCACCACGATCTTCTCCAGTTCCTCCACCGTGTAGAACTGGAGCCGCACGGGAATGCCGAAGCGGTCGCGCAGCGGCGTAGTGAGCAGGCCGGAGCGGGTGGTGGCGCCCACCAGCGTGAATTTCGGCAGCGAGATCTTCACCGAACGGGCGGCCGGCCCCTCGCCTATCACGAGGTCGAGCTCGTAATCCTCCATGGCCGGATAGAGGATTTCCTCCACGGCCGGGGAGAGGCGGTGAATCTCGTCGATGAAGAGCACGTCGCGCTCTTCGAGATTGGTGAGGATGGCGGCAAGGTCGCCCGCCTTGGCGATGACCGGGCCGGAGGTGGAGCGGAAGCCCACCCCCATCTCGCGTGACATGATCTGCGCCAGCGTGGTCTTGCCGAGGCCGGGTGGCCCCACAAACAGCACATGGTCCAGCGCCTCGCCGCGCGCCCGCGCCGCCTTGATGAAGATTTCCAGATTGGCGCGCGCCTGCGCCTGGCCCACGAACTCCGAGAGGAGCTGCGGGCGCAGGGTGGAATCGGCGGCATCATCGCCGCGCTTTTCGCCCGAGAGGAGGCGGGTGTTCATGACGAGAGCCTTGCGCTCCTCGGGACCAGCGACTCGCGCGACTGTAGTGCCTGCCGGCCGGGTACGGAAGGGGAACGGACCGGCCCGGCGTGATCTGGATTAATGTGGGCGCGGGCCGCACCTGGAAACCTGCCGCGTCCACCACAGGAGTTCGCCATGGGCCGTGCCATGAAGGAGCTTCCGCTCGCGGAGGTCTACAAGCTGATCGAGCCGGGGCCGGTGGTCCTGCTCACGACGGCGGCGCGGGGACGGGCCAACGTGATGGCCATGTCCTGGCACATGATGGTGGAGTTCACCCCGCCGCTGATCGCATGCATCGTCTCCTCCGCCGATTTCAGCTTCAGGGCGCTGCGCACCACGAAGGAATGCGTCATCGCCATTCCCGCCGTGGCGCTGGCGGAGAAGGTGGTGGCCGTGGGCAACTGCTCCGGCGAAGAGGTGGACAAGTTCTCCACCGTCGGGCTTACGGCCGTTCCCGCCGCGCTGGTTCAGGCGCCTCTGGTGGCCGAGTGCTTCGCCAACCTTGAGTGCCGTGTGGTGGAGACGCGCCTCGTCAACCGCTTCAACCTGTTCGTGCTGGAAGTGGTGAAGGCGTGGCGCGATCCGGCGCAGAAGGCGCCGCGCACCATTCACCATCGCGGCTACGGCACCTTCTCGGTCGATGGCGACGAACTGAAGATCGCCTCGCGCATGCCCTGAGTCGCCTACTTGGCCAGTTCCTTGAGCCCGAGCCGGATCAGCGTCTCGGTCTTTGCGTCCTCCCCCGCACTGCGCAGGGCGGCGGCGATGGCGGTGTTGGCCTGCGGCGCCCCATAGCCGAGATTGACGAGGGCCGACACCGCGTCAGCCGCCGCGCCACCGGCGACCGCCGCAGCGGCCGGGGTGCCGCCGATATCGGCGAGGGAGATGGGGCCGGCGCCGAAGCCCGGCATCTTGTCCTTCAGCTCGGTGATGATGCGGGTCGCCACACGGGGGCCGACGCCGGGAGCACGCGCCACCGTGGTCTTGTCGCCGAGCGCGATGGCCTGCGTCAGCTCCGAGGCGCTGAGCGTGGAGAGCACTGCCAGCGCCGTCTTGGTGCCGATGCCCTGCACGCCCTGGAGCAGCCGGAACCAGTCCCGCTCCGCCGCCGAGGCGAAGCCGAAAAGACGGATGGCGTCTTCCCGCACATGGGTCTCGATGAACAGGGCCGCCGCCTCGCCGGCTCTTGGCAGAGCCGAGAGGGTGCGGCCGGAGCAATGGACGAGATAGCCCACGCCGTGCACGTCGATGATGGCGTGGTCCTCGTTGAGTTCGTCCACCACGCCCTTGAGCTTGCCGATCATGTGCGACCCTTCAGCCCGTGGCTGCGGTGAAAAAGACGAAGGTGGCCAGCGCCCCGAGGCCGGTCCGTACCATATGCAACTGCCCCCAGTTGGCGATGAGGCGACGCGTGTGCGGCCCCGCCTCCTCCTCACGCGCGCCCATCAGCGCCCGGTTGGTGGGCATGATCCCGACCAGCGTGAACGGCCAGTTGGCGAGCATCAGCACCGCGCCGGCGAGCCAGCGCCAGTCGTTATCGATGGCAAAGGCGGCCGCGCCGAGCAGCGCCCCGGCCAGCGCGAGGGTTGCCTGCATGGCGAAGCCGCGCCGGTAGGCCGGCTTCCATTGGGCGAGCGCCGCGCCGTCCGGCAGCATGAGCCGGGCCGGCTGCTCGACCGCATTGATATAGAACGCGGCGCCGGTGAAGACGGCCGCCGTCACGAGCGCCAGTTGTCCATAGATCATGGCGAACATCCCTGAGGGGCGCCGGCGAGCTTACAGCGCGGCGCGCGCACGCGCAGCCGCGCCACGATGATGCGCATGGGTGATGGCGATGGCGAGCGCGTCGGCGGCGTCGTCGGTCTCTGGCGTCGCCTTGGGCAAGAGAATCCCGATCATCATCCGCACCTGCGCCTTCTCGGCCCGGCCGGCGCCGACCACGCTCTTCTTCACCAGCAGGGGTGCGTACTCCGCCACCGGAAGGCCCATCTGGGCGGGCGCCAGCATGACGACGCCGCGCGCCTGGCCGAGCTTCAGCGTCGATGAGGGGTTCATATTCACGAACGTCTCCTCAACCGCCGCCTCGGCCGGGGCGAAGCGCAGGAGCACGTCAACCAGCCCGCGATGCAGGGCGGCAAGCCGCTCGGCCATCTCGCCCGTCTCGGGCGGCAGGATGGTGCCGCAGGCGACGAAGGACAGCCGCGAGCCCAGCACGTCGATGACGCCCCAGCCCGTGCGGCGCAGGCCGGGGTCGAGGCCGAGGATGCGAATCGCGTTCAGGTTCATGGCGGGAAGGTGCGCCACCGGACGGGTGGGGGAAAGGGGATGCCGTGGACCGGCATCCCGTTTCGCCCGGTCAGCGGGTGGTGCCGGCGGAGCTTGCGACCCGCGTCGCGGCCTTGGACGGGGCGGCGTTGGCCACCACGTCCGCGGGCTGCTCCTGCCACTCGGGCTTGACCGTCACCATGTTGGCGGCGGCCACCGGCGTCGCGGGAACGAAGGTGGCAGACGCCTGCTGCGCCTTGGCCAGCCAGGCGGAATCCGCGTCGCGGCTCAGGATGTCGCGCTTGCGGGCGCTGTCCTCGTCGCCCTGACGGGCGGCGAGATCGAGCCACTTCCACGCTTCCGCCGCATCGGCACTCACGCCGAGGCCACGGGCGTAGATGACGCCCAGATTGTACTGGCTGTCGCGATGCCCGAGGTCGGCGGCGGCGCGAAACCACTTGAGCGCGCCGGTCCAGTCCGGCTTGCCATTGAGGCCGGGCAGGGAGCCTTCCGAAAGGAGCATGGCGAGAGCGTGCATGGCTCGCACGTTCCCCTGTTCAGCCGCCCAGGTGTAGAAGCGCCTCGCTTCGCCCATGTCCTTGCCGCCGGACTCATAGAGCGCGCCGAGCCGGAGCGCGGCGAGGGCGGAGCCGCGCTGCACCGCATAGCCGAGCCATTTGGTGGCGGCGTCGAGGTCCGCGTCCGTCCCGCGTCCTTCCGCATAGCGGCCGGCGACGAGGAAGGCGGCCGCCGGATCTCCCGCGCGGGCGGCGATCTGCAAGGCCGACGGGCCGATGGCCGGGGGAAGTTCGGTGGGGGACACCCCGGCAACGGCGGGCGCGGCCAGCCGGCGAAGCGTATCCGTCAGGCTCGTGACAAGCTCGGGACCGCTGCGCACCGCCATGCCCACGCTGAGGCCGGTGAAGACGGTGGTCGCGCCGGCGATCAGCGCCACCATGGCGATGTGACGGCGCCGCACAAAAAGGCTGGCGAAGACGCTCGCCCCGTGTGGGCGGCGCTCCCGGGTCTTTTCGGTTTTCCGGCTGCGCTTTTCGACGCGGGGACGCTCTTCGTCCGTCTCCTTGGCAGAAGACGGAGGCGTGCCCCAGTCGACACGCCGGTTCGGACGGGGCCACGGAACGTCGCTCGCCGCCGCACGCAGGGCGCTTTCCAACGGATCGACCACGGTTTCGGAAGCGTGAGCTTCGGCGGCGCGAGGTTGCGGATGGGGCGCTGCGGACTCGGCGTTCGAGAGCGGCGCCTCCTCGAAGGACGCCTCCCGGTAATATCCGGCCGCATGGTCCGCTGCGTCCTGATAGGTATCCTGCTCATAGGCGTCGTCGTGCCCCTGCGCCGGAGCGGTGCGCGGGGCATAGGTGCCGTCACCCTCCTGGGCGAGGGAGACGGAGATACCTTCGAGCTGCTGCTCAAGCTCGGCGGCATAAAGCTCGCCGGCCCGGCGCTCCATCTCGTCCTGACGCGCCTCAAGGGCGGCAAGCCCGCGCTTCAGCCCGAGCACGGCGGCGCCGTCCGGATGGTCAGACACTTTGGCGGCGACGGCCGAGGCGGCTTCGGAGGCGACCGAGCGCGTATCCTCGCGCACGTGGCGTACTTCCTCGCTCAGGCGACGCAGGCCCGATTCGATATCGTCCAGCCGACCGAGCCGCTCCTGGGCCTGGCGCAACTGCTCGGACAGGCCGGACAGATGACGCTCCATCGTGTCGACGATGGGATGCTCCGACCTGTCGCTTTCCTCGGCCGCGGTCAGGCGCGCCGCGAGGGCGCCGAGTCGCTGGGAGATTTCAAGGCCGAGCGCGGGCGAGACGCTCGCTGCCTGGTCGGCGATCTGTCCGGACATGCGGTCGAGCTTCGCCTGGACGCCGTTTACGGCTTCGAGCAGCGAGGACCGAAGGTGCTCCATCGCCTGCGCATCGTCAGCGCGGCCGCGCGCCTCGACCTCGGCGAAGCGCCGCAGCAGGGCATCGGCATTGCGCTCGAAATCCCCGGCCGCATCGGTGACCCGCCGTGCCGCCTGCTCGCCGGCGAGGGCGACACCCTCGGCACAGGCGGCGAGGCGCTGGGCGAGCTTGGCCATGGCGTCCTGGCCCTGGCCGCCGCTGACGAGGCGCTGCACCAGATCGCGCATCTCGTTCATCTGGCTCTGCAGGCGCGCGACCTCAACCGGGTCCACGGCGCGGGCGCCGAGCAGCTCGATCTTGCGGCCGAGGGCGTCGATGCCAGATTCGACCACCTTGAAGCGCTCGGCGGACCGCTCGTTGCGGCCCATCTGTCCGAGGCTGTCGCGGATGGAGGTGAGCTCGGCGAGGATCGCCTGATCCGATCCGTCGCGGGTCGCGCCGGCTTCCCGGAGGTCGTCCACACGGCGCGCAAGAAGCGTGATCGCGCGGTCCATCTCGGTCACCGCGCGCTTGGGCGCAGCCGTCGCGAGGCGCTCGCGCAAAATGCCGATTTCTCCGCGCAGGGCCTCGATCGCCGACGCGGGAAGATCGAAGACGTCCCATGCGGGGACGTCGGGGTGATCGGCCTGCGCATGGGGATCGAAGCCGTGGTGGGCCTCGAATCCCGCGCGGGTCCGGGCCGTGCGCTCAAAACGCTCCATTCCGGCCTCCCGGGGCGAACGGACGACTTTGCGGTGTCAAAGTACTGCGTCCCGATTCGGTGGTGTCTTCGGCACAGAATTTCGGATCAAGGTAAATCGCCGGTTAATCCCGACGCGCCGGATGGCAGAAGGGGCCGAGCTCCATTGGTTCGCCCCAAGGTCGCGGCAGCCCTAGAATGCAATTCTCGAGGGCGTTCGAGCTGCGCGCGCAAGGGATTGTAGCGTGCCGCAGCGGCCAGCGAACGCGCGTCTCACCCGCCGCAGCGGCAACCTGCGGGACGCTTGGAGCGAGAGCGAAGCGTTGGGGCCCGCGATCTAAATATCTGATTTTGCTGCCGTGTAACTGTTACTTTCCCCTACGGTAGCCCCGAGAACCTCCCCATCTCGTCGGCACGGCGGTACGCATAGTGGCGCAGCGGCACCTTGGTTCCGGGCTGGATCTCTCCAACTCGCCCCAAGACAGCCGGTCCCGCCCCTGGGGAAACGCATCGCAGGTGCGTTGGGGTGCTGCATCCATGAACACGTCGTCACCGGAACCCGGTCCGCGCCAGGGCGGGCTCCAGATAAGGGGAATTGAAGCATGGACGCCAACACGTTCGAGAAGTCGTTCGACCACGGGCTGGACACCGTCGCTCCGGCGCAGGCTCATCTGGCCGGTGAGGGCTATCGCGAGACCGTGGTCTTCACGATCGGCGACCTCTCCCGCGAGTTCGGGATCACGTTGCGCGCCCTGCGCTTCTACGAGGACAAGGGCCTCATCTCGCCCCGCCGCGACGGCATGACCCGGCTTTATTCCGAAGCCGATCGCAAGCGTCTGGCGGTGATCCTGAAGGGCAAGCACCTCGGCTTCACCCTGGCTGAGATCCGCGCGCTGGTGGCGGCCCACGAGGGGGGCGAGAGCGAGCTTTCCCTATCGCGCGATCGCTGCCTGTCGCAGATCGCCCAGCTGGAGCGTCAGCGCGGCGAGATCGACACCGCCATCTCCGAGCTGAAGTCCATGGCCCTGGCCTTCGCGGCCTGAGCTGGAAGGAGGCGGCGCAGGCCGCCTCTGGACGTTGCGAACGAAAAACGCCCGGTCTGGCCGGGCGTTCGATCTCAAAGCGGGCGCCGGATCAGGCGCTCAGCTTCGCCAGCAGGGCATCGGACAGCTCGAAATTGGCGGTGACGGTCTGCACGTCGTCATTGTCCTCGAGCGTCTCGACCAGGCGCATGAGCTTCTCGCCGGTCTCGTCGTCCACCGCCACGGTATTCTGCGGCCGCCACACCAGCGCCGCCTTGCTCGGCTCGCCGAACTTCTGCTCCAACGCCCGCTGCACCTCGGCCAACTGCTCGGCCGCGCAGATGACCTCGTGGCCGTCCTCGCTGGAGGTCACGTCATCGGCGCCGGCCTCGATGGCCGCTTCCATCATCGTATCGGCATCCGCCTTGCCGGCGGCATACTCGATGCGCCCCACGCGGTCGAACATGAAGGACACCGCGCCGGTTTCCGCGAGATTGCCGCCCGACTTGGTGAAGTAGGAGCGGACTTCCGAGGCGGTCCGGTTTCGGTTGTCGGTGAGCGCCTCGACGATCACGGCGACGCCGCCGGGACCATAGCCCTCATAGCGGATCTCGTCGTAATTCTCTGTATCGGCACCGGACGCCTTCTTGATGGCCCGGTCGATATTGTCCTTGGGCATGTTCTCGGCGCGGGCCGCGAGGATGGCGGCGCGCAGGCGCGCGTTCATGTTGGGATCGGGCAGGCCCATCTTGGCCGAGACCGTGATCTCGCGTGCCAGCTTGGAGAACAGCTTGGAGCGCATCGCGTCCTGCCGTCCCTTGCGGTGCATGATGTTCTTGAATTGTGAATGCCCGGCCATGGCCGCCACCGTCCCGTTGTGCGGACCCGCCCCGCGCCCCGCATCAGCGGCGCCGCCCGGACCGATCCTGTTGACTGGAGCGGGCCTTATAGGCGGGCCAAAGGGAAAAGGGCAAGGAAGCGGGTGCAGCATAACGATGCCACGCTTCCTCTGCCGCAAGGGCAGGGGGTCAGTCCCAGAACGTCGGCCGCGACGGCTCCAGCCCCGCGCCCATGCGCACGGCCGCCACCTTCACCGCAAGGCCGGTGCGGTCGTCGGTCTCCACCGCCACGCCCGAAAGCGCCGCGGGCCCGGACGCCGGCTCGAACCGGCCGGAGGCGAGCTTGCGGGTGAAGCGCCGCAGCGGCTCCTCCTTGTCCATGCCGATCACGCCGTCATAGGCGCCGCACATGCCGGCGTCGGTCATGTAGGCGGTGCCGCCGGAGAGAATACGGTAATCTGCGGTGGGGACGTGAGTGTGGGTGCCGACCACGAGGGAGGCGCGACCGTCGCAGAAATGGCCGATGGCCTGCTTCTCGCTGGTGGTCTCGGCGTGCACATCCACCACGATGGCATCCACCATTTCGCCCAGCGTGGCACCGTCCAGCGCCCGGTCGAGGCCGGCGAAGGGATCGTCCAGCGGATCCATGAAGACGCGGCCCATCACGTTGATCACCAGCACGCGGGCGCCGTTGCGCGCCTCCACCAGAGCCGCCCCGCGTCCGGGCGTGCCAAGGGGATAGTTCAGCGGTCGCACCAAGGTCGGAGCGCGCTCGATGAACACCAAGGCCTCGCGCTGGTCAAAGGCGTGGTTGCCGAGGGTGATGGCATCCGCGCCGGCGGCGCGCAGTTCGTCATGGATCGCCTCGGTGATGCCGAAGCCGCCGGCGGCATTTTCGCCGTTCACCACAACGAGATCGAGGGACCATTGGGCGACCAGGCCCGGCAAATGCGACACGACGCATTCGCGGCCCGAGCGGCCAACGACGTCGCCAAGAAACAGAATGCGCATGAACTCTTCCGGCGGGCAGAGACGAAGGGCAGCGGGCGGGCGTCAGGGCCGCGCCGTCACGCTGAAAGCTTCCCTCTCCGTTATCATCATGTCCACCGGCTCGTCATGGGGTTCAGCGGGTACCTCTTCGACCTCCTGGCACGCAAAAGCATAGCCCAGCGCCCGCACGGGACGCCCGGCGCGCAGCCCGGCGAGGGTGCGGTCGTAGAAGCCGGCTCCGTAGCCGATCCGGAAGCCTTTGCGGTCGAAGGCGGCGAGGGGCACCATCAGGATGTCGGGTATGACCTCGCCGGCCTCCTCCGGTGGCTCCGGGATGCGGAAGGCGCCAGCCGGAACAAGCACGTCGTCGGGACGCCACCGCCGGAAGAGCAGGGGCTCGCCGCGCCCGAGGATGACAGGCAGGGCGAGCAGCGCACCGCGCGCCCGCAGTTTTTCGGCCAGCGGGGCGGTGTCGATCTCGTCGCGGAAGGCACAGAAAAGGGCGATGGTGCGGCCCGCTACGTCGCCCAGCGCGGCGACGGCATTGAGGGCCGCGGCCTCGGACGCAGCGTGGCGGGCATTCTCGCCCATCGCCGCGCGCCGACCGAGGGCGATAAGGCGCAGGCGTTTCTTTTCGCCAGCCAGCATCGCGCCGGCCGCATCTGCGGAGGCCATGTCAATCTGAACGCGTCGATGGAGAGAAAGAGTGCGGAGCCACAAAAGCCGTCGGAGGTCGATCCCGGGAAACCTACAACGTAGGTGGGCGCCGTGTGTCCAAGCCCAGAGGCGAGGTCAGGGACAGCTCCCTTAAGGATCGATAAGGCCCCGGGGAAATGTCTCCTAACGAGCCCCGCAGCCCCGCCTCACCAATGTAGGGACGAAAGCGGTTGGGCGCCAGCCCCTTCGATCCGGCGCCTCAGCCCATCCCCACCGTTCCGCGCTCCTTCGGCGCGAGCTCGGCCACCAGGCGCTCGATGCGCTCGGCCACCGCGTCGATGGTGCGGGCCACCTCTTCCTCGCTGGCCTCGATGCGGGCCATGGCGGAGGCGCGGGCGTCGCGCTGGCTCTCGATGTCGCTTTCCAGGGCCCGGATGCGTCCGCGCGCCCCGGCCAGCTCGTCGGCGATGGTGATGGCGGCCATGACCACGAGCCGCTGGTCGCCGATCTCGCCGAACGCGCCGCGCAGCTGGGTGATGCGCTCGTCGATATCGCGGGCGAGGCGGATGAGGTGCTCCTCCTGCCCCTCGTCGCAGGCCATCCTGTATTGCCGGCCCGCGATGGTGACGGAGACGTGAGGCATCTCGTCAGCCGCCGTGGGTCGCGAGCACGTCGCGGATGGTGCTCATGGCGACGTCGAGGCGGCGGATGATCTCGCGGCCGGCTTCCTCGACCTCGCCGGCCTCCGCCTGCGCCACGTCCAGCTCGGCGGCGAGCCGGGCGCGGTCGTTCCCGAGGGCGTGCAGCTGGGCCAGCAGCGCCTCCTGATGGCGATCGGCATCGCGCCGGCGATCGATGGCGTCGGTGAGCGCATCGAGCGCGGCGTGGAGGCGCCGGGTCGATGCCTCGATGGGGGCATCCTGCAGCGGCGGGCGTTGCTTCAGCGCGTACATGAGCGAACTTTAGCCGAGTCGGCCGGGCGGCGGAACGCCGCTCGTTCCAGTCTGTCAACATGAATGCGATGGCGCCGGGTGGCAACCTGCAACCCCTGCCTGCACGGGTCGAGGCGTCACACGCCCCGGCGCATGGCATTGTTGCGTTGCCGCGACGATGCGGCGCGGGCAGCGGGGCAGCCGCTGCCTTGACGCGAGGGGACGGGGCAGGTTTGACAGCGCGGCGAGCCTTGGTACAAGGCGCCTCGAAGGCTAGGGTCCATCGGTTCGGACAGGGGCTGAAGCTCGTTCCGCCGCCTTGGACCATGTCCCCCCTGAGTGCCTCTAGCCGGCCGGCTGCCCAGAGCGCCGGCACCGGAGAAACGGGAATATGTCCAGCCGCATAAGCGACCGCTCCACGAGTCACGACCGATTGGCCAATGCCATCCGGTTTCTCTCAATGGATGCGGTCGAGGCCGCGAACAGCGGTCACCCGGGCCTGCCCATGGGCGCGGCGGATATTGCGACCGTGCTGTTCACCAAGGTGCTGAAGTACGATGCCTCCCGTCCGTTCTGGCCGGACCGCGACCGCTTCGTGCTCTCCGCCGGCCACGGATCCATGCTGCTCTATTCGGTGATGCACCTCGCCGGATACGAGAAGGTGACCATCGACGAGATCAAGCGCTTCCGCCAGATCGGCTCGCTGACGCCCGGCCACCCCGAGAATTTCGTCACCGAGGGCATCGAGACCACCACCGGCCCGCTCGGGCAGGGCATTGCCAC
>JAEZMT010000052.1 GCA_023442085.1 Pseudomonadota bacterium
ACATGAGCGGCGTGTGGAGGACGAAGCGCTTCTCCATGCCGAGGTTGAGCGCCACCTGCATGGCCTTGATGGTGTCGTCCCGGCAGTCGGGATAGCCGGAGAAGTCCGTCTCGCACATGCCGCCGACAATGTGCCGGAGGCCTCGGCGGTAGGCGAGGGCGGCGGCGAAGGTGAGGAAGACGAGGTTTCGGCCGGGCACGAAGGTGTTCGGCAGGCCGCTCTCCTCCATGTGGACGGCCACATCGCGCGTGAGGGCAGTGTCTGAGATCTGGCCGAGCACTGGCAGGTCCAGCACGTGGTCGTCGCCGAGGCGGGCCGCCCAGAGCGGGTTAAGGGCGCGGAAGGCGGCGCGCAGCACGGGGCGGCGCTCCAGCTCCACCGCGTGGCGCTGGCCGTAATCGAAGCCCAGCGTCTCCACCCGGCCGAAGCGCTCCAGCGCATAAGCGAGGCAGGTGGCGGAATCCTGCCCGCCGGAAAAGAGGACGAGCGCGCCCTCCTCCCGATGCAACGCGGCCTCAGCCATGCGCAGGCGACCTCTTTACCAAGTTCAGGCTCATTCGCCGGGCGCCTTGGCCTCGATGGCGAGGGCGTGCAGGCCGCGCGCGATCTCGCCTTCCAACAAGCCGTTGACGATGCGGTGACGCTCCACGCGGCTCTTGCCGGTGAAGCTCGGGGACACCACCCGCACCCGAAGGTGGGTGATGCCGCCGTCGCCGCGGTTGGCGCCCTTGTGGTCGTGCATCACGCCGGCATGGCCGGCATGCTTGTGGCTCTCGTCCTCCAGTTCGAGGGCGAGGGGCGTGAGGCCGGCCTCAAGGGTCTGGCGGATGGAGGCAAGAGATGTTTCGGACATGATGAAAAGGCTTCTGTGCAATGGATATGGACCAAAGGGCGCGGCCGGTTATGGCGCTCCCGCGTGGGCGGCATTATATGGGGCTTGTCGCGGCCTGCCACCCTCGGCCGCGACAAGGCCGGCTCAGCCGCCTGACCGCCCCGACCGATTTCCCCGAACGCATCCTCTGCTACCCCCGTGGACCTGCGCTTTCTAAGCGCGCTGCACCGCAATTCCTTGCCGCGTCGCGGAACGGCGCCCATAATCGACCAGCCATGAAACTCGACTCCCCCCTTTTCGACCGCATCCGGGTCAAGCCCGCCGACGAACGGCCCAGCAGCCGGATGTCGCTGACGGGTTGCCAATGGCCGGGCTGCGCGGCGGAGGGCACGCACAAGGCGCCCAAGGGACGGCATCAGGAAGGCCAGTACTGGTCCTACTGCCTCGACCATGTGAAGGCCTACAACCAGTCCTACAATTATTTCTCGGGCATGACCGACGACGCGGTGTATGCCTACCAGAAGGATGCGCTGACCGGCCATCGCCCCACCTGGAAGATGGGCATGAAGGGCGCCGGCGGGCGCCGGGCGGGCGCGGACGCCACCGATGGCATGCGCGATCCCTTCGGCTTCACCGCCGAGATGGGCGGCACCTTCCGCGCTGACCGGCCGGAGCCCGACGGCAAGATCGTGCGCACCGCGGAGCGGCGGGCTCTGGAGGTGATGGGCCTCGAGATGTCGGCCAGCGCCGCGGAGATCAAGGCCCGCTACAAGGAACTGGTGAAGCTGCACCACCCCGACGCCAACGGCGGCGACCGCTCCTCGGAGGATCGCCTGCGCAGCGTCATCCAGGCCTACAACAGCCTCAAGCAGGCCGGGTTCTGCTGAGCGGTTTCAGCCGGCGGGTCCTCAGGATCGCCGGCGACGCGGAGGCGGCCCCAAAGACCGCGCCGTGACGGACACGAACACGAAAAGGGGCGCGCGGGGCGCGCCGACGGAGGAGTTATGAGCGGTTTGGAGACCACTGCCCCGATGCCGGACATGAAGGTGTCGGTTCGCCAGACGTTCGGCATCGATATCGACATGGAGGTTCCGGCCTACTCCGAAGCCGATCCGCACGTGCCGGAGCTGGACCCGGACTATCTGTTCGACCGGCCGACCACCCTCGCCATCCTCGCCGGCTTCGCCCGCAACCGTCGCGTGATGGTCACCGGCTTCCACGGTACCGGCAAGTCCACGCACATCGAGCAGGTGGCGGCGCGGCTGAACTGGCCGTGCGTGCGCATCAACCTCGACAGCCACATCTCGCGCATCGACCTCATCGGCAAGGATGCGATCGTGGTGAAGGACGGCCTGCAGGTTACCGAATTCCGCGACGGCATCCTGCCCTGGGCCTACCAGAACAACGTCGCCCTCGTGTTCGACGAATATGACGCCGGCCGCCCGGACGTGATGTTCGTGATCCAGCGCGTGCTGGAATCTTCCGGCCGGCTGACCCTGCTCGACCAGAGCCGCGTGATCCGCCCGCACGGCGCCTTCCGGCTGTTCGCCACCGCCAACACCATCGGCCTCGGCGACACCACCGGCCTCTATCACGGCACCCAGCAGATCAACCAGGCGCAGATGGACCGCTGGTCCATCGTGACCACGCTGAACTATCTCGCCCACGACAAGGAAGTGGACATCGTGCTCGCCAAGGCGAAGCACTTCCAGAACGTGGAAGGCCGCGACACGGTGAACCGCATGGTCCGCCTCGCCGACCTCACGCGGCAGGCCTTCATGAACGGCGATCTCTCCACCGTCATGAGCCCGCGCACGGTCATCACCTGGGCCGAGAATGCGGACATCTTCCGCGACATCGCCTTCGCCCTGCGTGTCACCTTCCTCAACAAGTGCGACGAGCTGGAGCGCCCGCTGGTGGCGGAGTTCTACCAGCGCTGCTTCGGCCAGGAGCTGGCCGAGAGCACCGTCAACGTCGCCCTTTCCTGAGCGGGTGCGGCTCAGCCGCGCCCCATCTGAACAGGCTGCGCCACGGCGCGGCCTGTCGCCCCGCAAAAGCGCCGCCTGACGGCGCAAGAGCCGAAGAAGCACGCGCCATGGCCACCAACCGCACCACCGGCAAGGCCCCAAAGGAAGCGCCGTCCGAGCCGTTCAAGCGCGCCGTCACCGGCTGCTTCAAGGCCATCGCCGGCGTCTCCGAGTTCGAGGTGTCCTTCGCCTCCGAGCGCCCCGCGCTGGGGCCGGACCGGGTGCGCCTGCCCGAGCCGCCGCGCCGTTTCTCGCTCCAGGACGCCGCCATCGTGCGCGGCCATGCGGACTCGCTCGCCTTGCGTCGCGCCTGTCATGATCCCGGCGTCCATCGCAAGATGCTGCCCCAGGGCGAGGTCGCGCGCGGCGTGTTCGAGGCGGTGGAGCAGGCGCGGGTGGAGGCCATCGGTGGCAACCGCATGCCGGGCGTGAAGCGCAATCTCGCGGCCATGCTGCAGGACCGCTACCACCGCGCCAATTACGCGGACATAACCGAGCGCTCCGAGGCCCCCATCGCCGATGCGGTGGCCCTGATGGTGCGCGAGCGCCTGACGGGCGAGCCGCCGCCTCCGGATGCCCGCCGCGTGGTGGACCTGTGGCGTCCCTTCATCGAGGAGCGGGCGGCCGGCGACCTCGCGCGGCTCATCGACAGCATCGAGAACCAGAAGAAGTTCGGCGAGGTGGCCCGCGACCTCCTCGCTTCCCTCGACATGGGCGAGGAGAGCGGCCTCGACACCGAGCAGGAGCCCGAGGAGGCCGAGAACGAGGGCGGTGCCGACGAGCAGGGCGGCGAGAACGGTGAAAGCCGCGAGGACGACAGCCAGCAGGGCGCCACCGAGATGGAGGCCGAGCTTTCCGAAGAGGAAATGCCCGACTCTGCCGCCCAGAGCGAGGCCGCGCCCCCCGCCGACGTGCCCGATGGCACCGAGATGGGCGACAGCGAGGAGCCGGCCGAGCCGTGGTCGCCCCGCCCGCCGGTGACGCATGACAATCGCGGACCGGAATACCACGCCTTCACCACCAAGTTCGACGAGGAGACCTCCGCCGAGGACCTCTGCGACCCGGAAGAGCTGACGCGGCTCCGCTCCTATCTCGACAAGCAGCTCGCCAACCTCCAGGGCGTGGTGGCGCGCCTCGCCAATCGGCTTCAGCGCAAGCTGCTGGCGCAGCAGAACCGCGCCTGGGAATTCGATCTCGAGGAGGGCGTGCTCGATCCTGCCCGCCTGCCGCGCGTCATCATGGACCCCATGGCCGCGCTCTCCTTCAAGCGCGAGCGCGACACCGACTTCCGCGACACGGTGGTGACGCTGCTCATCGACAATTCCGGCTCCATGCGCGGCCGCCCCATCACGGTGGCCGCCACCTGCGCCGACATCCTCGCCCGCACGCTTGAGCGCTGCGGCGTGAAGGTGGAAGTGCTGGGCTTCACCACCCGCGCCTGGAAGGGCGGCCAGTCCCGCGAGGCCTGGCTCGCCGCCGGCAAGCCTGCCGCGCCCGGCCGCCTCAACGACCTCAGGCACATCATCTACAAGTCCGCCGACGCCCCGTGGCGCCGGGCACGCCGCAACCTTGGCCTGATGATGCGTGAGGGCCTTCTCAAGGAGAATATCGACGGCGAGGCGCTGGACTGGGCGCACAAGCGCCTGCTCGCCCGCACCGAGGCCCGGCGCATCCTGATGATGATCTCCGACGGCGCGCCGGTGGATGATTCCACGCTGTCGGTGAACGCCGGCAATTATCTGGAGCGGCACCTGCGCCACATCATCACCGAGATCGAGACCCGCTCGCCGGTGGAGCTGATCGCCATCGGCATCGGCCACGACGTGACGCGCTACTACCGCCGCGCCGTCACCATCGTGGACGCCGAGGAGCTGGGCGGGGTGATGACCGAGAAGCTCGCCGAGCTGTTCGAGGAGACGCCCGGAGGCGCGGGCCGGGGAAGTGCAGGCCGGGCGCCGGGACGCGGCGGCCGACTGCATTGAGGCGTCGCCTGCGTTTCGCAGCCTTTGTCGCCGCCGGGCTTCTCGGCGGCGCATTCCTGTTCAATCTCGCCTTTTCCAAGCCGGGCTCGCTGCCCCCCGAGCCGGTGGCGATCACGGTCACGGCGCAGCCTGTCACCACCTTCAAGCGGGGGGATGAACTTGCGCAGTTCGGCCCGCTGCGGTTCCTCGGCGGGCTGGTGCTGACCTCGCCCTTCCCCGGCTTCGGCGGCATCTCCGGCTTCGCGCTGGAGCAGGACGGGCGTTTCCTCGCCATCACCGACGCCGGCCTGTTCCTCTCCGGCCGCCTCGTCACGGAGAACGACCGCCCCACGGGCCTTGCCGATGTCACAGCCGCGACCCTGCTGGACGCCGAGGGCAAGGTGCAGGCGGACAACGCGCGCGAGGATGTGGAATCCGTCACCCTCGCCCCCGATGCCGCCTATGTGGCGATGGAGACCATCAACGAGATCTGGCGCTACCCGCGCGATCCCCTCGGCAAGCCGGGCAAGCTGGTGCCGGCTCCGGCCATCAAGGGGCTGAGGCGCAACACCGGTCTCGAAAGCCTCGCCTTCATGCCCTCCGGACCGCTCAAGGGCGCGCTCGTCGCCATCGGCGAGGAGGGGGCGAGGAAGGCAGACGATCTGCCCGGCTTCATCATCGGCGGGGCGACGCCCGGCACCTTCACCGTCGCCAAGAGCGGCCCGTTCGACGCCACCGACCTCGCGCTCGGGCCGGACGGTAATTTCTACCTGCTGGAACGCCATTACACGCCGCTGGACGGCGTGAGCATGCAGTTGCGCCGCTTCTCCGCCAGCGAGGTGAAGCCGGGCGCGCGCATTACCGGCGAGGTGCTGGGGCGCTTCGACATGGGCTTTGAAATCGACAACATGGAAGGCCTCGGCGTCACCCGCAGCGCCGCCGGCGAGATCCTGCTGACGCTCATCTCCGACGATAATTTCAGCCCCCTCCAGCGCACGATCCTGCTGCGCTTCGCGGTATCGGGCGACTGAGGCTCCCCTGTTCCCCGAACCAGCGACGGCGCAGCCGGAGCGAGCCGGGGCACGGGGGTTGCCCGCCTTTCACCCCGCCTTCCGCACCGCCTCGTGCCGCGCTAGGCTCGTGCCGTCGCAACGGAATCCGCCAGCCGCATGTGGTCCCGCCTCTATTGGCTCGCCGTCGGCGGCCCCCTTGCCGCCAGCCTTCTGGTGATGGGCACCGATCCTGCGCCGCTCGTTGACCTGCGCAACGGCCTGTTCGACCTCTACCAGCGCGCCGCCCCTCGCGCGTATGACCCGGACCTTCCGGTGCGGGTGGTGGACGTGGACGACGCCTCCCTCGCCCGCGTGGGACAGTGGCCGTGGCCGCGCACCACGGTGGCCGAGCTGACGCAGAAGCTCGCGAGCCTCGGCGCGGCAGCCGTGGCGTTCGACATGGTGTTTTCCGAGCCGGACCGCCTCGATCCCGCCGCCGTGGTGAAGCTGCTGCCCGCCGAGGCCCGCGCCCCGGCCGAGGCGGCGCTGGCCGGCCGCGACAGCTCCGACCGGCAGCTGGCCGCCACGCTGGCCGCCACGCCCTCCGTCCTCGGCGCCATCCTTACCCACGGCACCGGCGGCGCCTTTCCGGAAAAATGGGGCATGGCGAGCGCGGGCGATGACCCGCGCGGTTTCGTGCCGCGCTTCTCGGGTGCCGTCGCACCCCTTCCCGAACTGGCGGCCGCCACGCGCGGCATCGGCGCGTTGAACTGGCTGCCCGACCGCGATCAGGTGGTGCGCCGCGTGCCCATCCTCCTCGGCCTCGACGGCAAGCTGGTGCCGAGCCTGTCGGCGGAGGCGCTCCGGGTGGCGCAGGGCGCGTCGACCTATGTGGTGCGGGCCTCCAACGCCAGCGGCGACCAGGCCTTCGGCACCAGGTCCGGTATCACGGCGGTGAAGATCGGGGCGCTCGACGTGCCCACGGACGCCTCGGGCGAGGTGCGGGTGCGCTTCACCCCCACCGACCCGCGCCGCTTCCTCTCTGCCGCCGATGTGCTGGACGGCAAGGTCGCGCCCGCCGAGGTCGAGGGGCGCATCCTCCTCGTCGGCTCCAGCGCGCCGGGGCTGATGGACACGCGGGCGACGCCCCTCGACGCCGCCGTGCCTGGTGTGGAAGTCCAGGCGCAGCTCATCGAGCACATCGTCGCCGGTGCCCGCCTCGTGCGGCCCGACTGGGCGCGCGGAGGGGAGATCGTGCTCACCGGCCTCCTCGGCCTCCTGCTCGCGCTGGCCCTACCCCGCGTGTCAGCGCCGGTGGCGGGGGTACTGGGCCTTGCGGTGGTGGCGGCGCTGGGCGCGGGGGCGTGGCTCGCGTTCACCCGCTTCGATCTGCTGCTCGATCCCATGGGGCCGGGGGCCGCGATCCTCGCAGTCTATGGCTTCGGCGTGCTCGCCCTCTATCGCGACGAGCAGCGGCAGAAGAAGTGGGTGCGCTCGGTGTTCGGCCGCTTCGTCTCGCCCAAGGTGGTGGAGCGCCTCGCGGAAAACCCGGAACGTCTCGTGCTGGGCGGCGAGACCCGCGAGATCACCATCCTGTTCTGCGACCTGCGCGACTTCACCTCCTTGTCGGAGACCATGGACGCCCAGGCCCTCACCCGCTTCATGAACGCCTATCTCACGCCCATGACCGAGGTGGTGCTTGCCCACGGCGGCACCATCGACAAATACATCGGCGACGCCATCATGGCCTTCTGGAACGCGCCGGTGGACGACGCCGCCCACGCCCGCAACGCCGCGCTGTGTGCCCTCGCCATGTCGGCGCGGCTGGAGGCCTTGAACGACGAGTGGCGCCGGGCGGCAGAAGCGGTAGGGCGGCCGTGGCACCCCGTGCGCTGCGGCATCGGGCTCGCCACCGGCCCATGCTGCGTGGGCAATCTCGGCTCGGCGCAGCGGCTCGAATATTCCTGCCTCGGCGACGACGTGAACCTTGCCTCCCGCATCGAGGGGGCCACCAAGTCCATGCGCGTGGACATCCTCGTTTCCGAGGCGACGCGGGAGGCGGCCGGCGACCTTGCCTTCCTCGAAGCCGACCTCCTCATGCTCAAGGGCAAGTCGAAGGCGAGCCAGCTCTATCTCCTCGCGGGACCCGCGGACTTTTCCCGGTCGGACGACTTCTCCCGGCTGGAGGAGCAGCACGGCGCGCTGATGGCCGCCTACGGCGCCGGCAGCTTCGCCGAGGCGGAAACGCTCGCGCAGGCGCTGGCGGAGAGCGCGCCGCCGCGGCTCGCTCGCTTCTATGGCCTCTATACCGAGAGGTGCCGGGGTGCGGTCGACCCGACGGCCGCGCCTGCTGCGTCCGGCGGAACCCGCCGGCCGGCAATCGTTACCCCTTGCCAACACGCTAGAGCGCCTGCAGAAAAGTCGTGATGAGCGGCACGGATCGAGCCTCCCCCGACGGTGGAACGGCCCCGGCGACGCGGGAGACGCTCCCGCGCGACGTGCTCACCTATCTGTGGCGGGCCGAGCCCGCTGCCCACATCAAGCTCTTCGCCCTCGTCCTGCTGCTGCTGCCGTTCAACTACGCCTCGCTGGAACTGCCGCGCCTCATCGTCAACGGCGTCACCGATTCCATCGGCGGGACGGTGCCCAAGCTGTTCGATTTCGATCTCACCTGGCCGGACTTTCTCGGCGGCGGGGTCATCATCGACCTGACCGGCTACGAGGTCTCGGCTTTCGGGCTCCTCGCCGGCCTCGCGGCGCTGCTATTCGCGCTGCAGCTCATCCAGCAGCACATCTCGCGCCTCATCGAAATGGCGAAGGCCCGGCTCGGCGAGCGCATCCTGGTGGAGCTGCGCCGCCAGCTGTTCGACGTGATCCAGCGCCTGCGTCCCGAGGCGCCGATGAAGAGCAAGGCGATGGAAGTGGGCAACATGCTGCGGTTCGAGGTGGGGCCGATCTCCCCCTTCGCCGGCATGGCCTTCGCCCAGCCGCTGAAGTCCGCCGGCCTCATCGGCTCGGCGACGCTGCTCATCTTCACCCAGAACGCGGCGCTGGGCGGCTGCGCCCTCGGCATCCTCGCCCTCAATTACGTGCTGCTCGGCATCCAGCGGCGCGACAATGCCACCAAGCTGCAGATCTACCAGCGCGAGGCGGTGGCGCTGGGCAAGAGGGTGATGTCGGGCATCGATCGCCTGCCCCTCGTCCACGGCTTCGCCACCAGCCCGTGGGAGCGCGCGGCGGTGGACGGCCGGCTCGCCGTGGTGTCCGAGGCGAGCCTCGACCTCAAGCGGCAGAATTTCGTCGACCGGGTATTGAACCTGCTGATGTCGGACGTGCCGACGCTGGTGTTCTATTCGGTCGGCGGCTGGCTGGCGCTGACGGGGGCCATCAACATCGGCCAGCTGGTGGCGGTGGTCGCGGCCTATGGCCAGATTCCCGAGCCGCTGAAAGAGCTGATCGAGTGGGACGAGAAGCGCGTCGTCGCCCAGGTGCGCTACGATTTCGCCCGCTACTATCTCGAGACGCAGGAAGTCTGGCCCAAGGGCTCGCAGGACGACACGGGCTGGGAGGGCGTGCCCTTCGACGGCGGTCTGAAGATCGCCGACCTCGGCGTTGTCGACCCGGCCGGCAGCATGCTTCTCGATGGCGTGAGCCTGGACGTGCCGGCGGGCACGGCGGTGGCCCTCAAGGGGCCGGATGCCGGCGGCAAGCATGCGGTGGCCCGCGTCTGCGGCCGCGCCATCTCGCTCTACAGCGGCACGGTGCGCATCGGCGGGCACGACCTGTCCAACGTGCCGGAATCCGTCATCGGCCGGCATGTCGCCTATGCGGGCGGCGACCCCATCGTCCTCAACACCTCTTTGCGCGAGAACATGCTGTGCGCGCTGGAGCGCCACCCCGGCCGGCCGGCCGCGGGCGCCACCGAGCCCGAGCCCTCCGACCTCACCGACGCCGTTCAGCTCGACCGGGCGATCCTGTCCGCCCTCGCCCTCGCGGGGCTCGGCGACCTCGTGGTGCGGCTCGGCCTCGAACGCCGGCTTGATCCGGAAGCCAGCCCGGTGCTGGCGGAGCGGATCGTCGCGGCCCGCGCCGCCGTCACCGACGCCATCTCCCGCCGCCAGCAGGAGACGGGACGGGTGCTCATCGAGCCGTTCCGCTTCGCCGCCTTCAACCGCTTCATGACGCTGGCGGAGAACATTTTGTTCGCCGCCCCGCTGAATGACACGCGCGGCGCCGCCTCGCTCCTGTCCGACCCCGGCCTGATGCCCGAGCTGGAGCGGCTCGGGATCGCCGACGACCTGGCGGGGCTCGGCCTTCGCGCCCTGCGCACCCTCGCCGAGCTCGCCGGCGGAGCGGAGGCCATCGCCGACATCGACACCAAGGGCCTCCTGCGCGCCGAGGAGATGACCGCGGCGCGCGCCCTGCTCGCCCATGCCGGGACCTCCGCCGAGCTGTCGCCGGAGGAGCGCGCGCTGCTGCTCCGCGTCGCCGGTCGCTATTGCGAGCCGCGCCACCGCTTCGGCCTCATCGACGAGGAGTGGCAGCAGCGGGCGCTCGCCACGCGCGCGCAGCTCGCCCACCTGAAGGCGGTGTCCGGCACCCCACTCGCGCGCTATCAGCCGGACAGCTACTGCCGGGCCCTGACCGTCCGCGACAATCTGCTGTTCGGCCGCATCGCCGCCGACCGCGCGGGCGCCGCCGCCGTCGTGGACGAGGTGGTGCGCGCTTGCCTGACGCAGGACGGCTTCATCGCCCAGGTGCAGCGGCTGAGCCTGGATGTGGCGCTGGGCGAAGGCGGCCTGCCGCTCTCGGCCGCTGAACGCGGCAAGCTGACCCTCGCCCGCTGCCTTCTGGCGACGCCCGACCTGCTCATCATCGACGACGCTCTGGTTCCGCTGGCGCCGTCCGAGCAGAGCCGGCTGATCGAGAGCGTGCTCGCCAGCCGGGCGGGACGCACGACGCTGGTGGTGCTCGATTCCGCCGAGCCGCTCGACCTGTTCGAGCAGGTGATCGTGCTGGCCCACGGGCAGGTCGAGCGCATCGAGGGGGCGGAGCTCTCCGCCACCGGGACGTAAGGGAGCGAGGAGGATCAGGTCATGAGCATTGAAGACGAGGCCCGCGTCCTCTCCCGCATCCCCATGTTCCGCGATCTGGAGCCGAGCCAGCTCCGGCTGCTCGCCTTCTCCGCGACGCGGCTCGACGTGGCGCCGGGCGATGTGCTGTTCCATCAGGGCGAGGCGCCCGATGCCACCTATGTCATTCTCGACGGCACCGCCGTCATCGAGGTGACGGCGGGCGGCTCCACCCACGAGATCACGCGCCTCTCCAAGGATACGGTGGTGGGCGAGATGGGCGTGCTGACCGGCGAGGCGCGCAGCGCCACGGTGCGTGCGGGCGAGGCCATGAGCGTGCTGCGCATGGATTCGGACCTCTTCCTCTCCCTGCTGGACAAGACGCCCTCCCTCGCCCGTTCTGTGCTGCGGGATCTGGCGCTGCGGCTTCAGGAGACGACGCGTGCCCTGGTGAAGGCGCGCGGCTGACGGCGGCGGACGACTGGCCTTGTCAAACCCCTGAGCCGGATCATGTTTTCACCGCCGCGCCGACGCTCTGGCCGCTTGCATCCCGCAAGGTAAGGCGCCACCATGGGCCACCAATCAAAAGGTCCATGGGGGTCCCGCACATGAGAATGATGAAAGCCGCAATCGGTCTCGCCCTGGCGCTGAGCCTTGCCGCCTGTTTCGAGGGCAAGCCCGGCCCCGCCGGCCCCGCAGGTGCGGCGGGCGCCCAGGGCCCGGCCGGGGTCGCCGGTCCCGCTGGTCCCGCAGGTGCGGCTGGCCCCGCCGGTCCCGCTGGCCCGGCCGGTCCGCAGGGGGCCCAGGGTCCGGCCGGCCCGGCCGGAGCCGCCGGTGCGGCGGGCGCGACCAACATCACGCTGCGCGCCGCCGCCTGCCCGGAGGCCGGCTGCCTTGCCTCTTGCGAGACCAGCGAAAGCGTGATCGGCGGCTATTGCGTGAACACTGATCGCGGCCTGCAGCACATCGCGGTGTTCTCGGCGCGCGGCGACAAGACCGAGGTGGAATGCCTGCATCCGGTGAAGCAGGTGGTGGCGGTCTGCCTCAAGCCCTGAGGCGGCAGAGACGCCGGTCAGAGTGAGAGGGCGATTCACCGGGCGGATTGATGCAATCCGCCTGGATCGCGCTCTAACCCCGGCGGCGCAGGATCTTGAGCCGCCCCAGCAACTCGGCCACCGCCTCCTGCGGCAGGTGGCCGATCTCGCGGGCGAGCAGGTTGGCCAGCTCGGTCGCCTGCGGCGACAGATCGGCGGTGTCCACCACCACCCGCGGCTGCGACAGCTCGGCGAGGCGCTGAAGATCCTCCGCCTCGTCCCAGATCACATTGAAATAGGCGATGATGCGCTGGGTGAGCGCCCACGTCGGCTTGCCGCGCTTGCCGGTCTCCAGCGCGGAGAGATAGGTGGGCGTGACGCCGATGGCGCGCGCCATTTCCGTGAGGGTCACGCCGCGCTCGGCGCGCAGGTCGCGCACCCGGCGTCCGAAGGGCGTCATGCCGAGGTCCTTGTGGCTTCCGGTCTTTTCGTGGGCCGCGGGAAAGCCTGAAGGCCGGCCCGCGCGCACGATCCGGATAGCCCCATCGGCGCCTGCAAGTCCATGACGAACCCTGCCCGGCAAACGAAAACGGCGACGCAGAGCGCCGCCGTTCGTCATTGATCGGTCTATTGGGGATGTCAGGCCCAGTTGCTGTCGTCGCCGCCGTCGTCCCAGCCGGCCTCGTCGCCGATGTCGTCATACCCGGTGTCTTCCGGGCCGGCCTCTGTCTCTCCGGCATCCTGCTGGCTGGCGCCGTTCCAGAAATTGTCGGTGCCGGCGTTCTGGCCGCCCAGCGCCGCCTGCGCATCCTGTCCGAGGTTGCCGGTGCCGGGGGTTTCCGGCTTGCCGAGTTCCGCCGCAGCAGCCTGAGCCACCGCCCCACCACCGCCGGTCATCATGTTCTTGATGCCATCGTAGAGGAGCGCGCCACCGGCGACGCCCGCCGCCGTGGCGAGCGCGCCCTGGAGGAACCCGCCGCCGCTGCGCTGGGGCGCGGCCTGCTGGGCCCAGGGCCCGCCCTGCGGAGAGTACCCGCCTTGCTGGGAGTACCCACCCTGCTGGCCATAACCCTGCTGCGGATACCCGCCCTGCTGGGCGTATCCCTGCTGGCCGTAGCCCGCCGGAAGCCCCATGGGCTGGCCGGGCTGCTGGCCGGCCGACTGGCCCCAAGCCTGACCCGCGGCCTGACCGGAGGGCTGGCTGGCATACTGGCCGCCATCGCGCGCGCCAGCTGACGGAACGGACGAGCGTCCGCCGCCGAACAGCCCGCCCAGGAAACCGCCGGAGCCCGACTGGCGCTGCTGCGCCTCGGCCGCGCGGGCCTCGGCATCGGCGAGCTGGGCTTCCAGATCCTGGATGTGACCATAGGCCTGCTGGAGGGCATGCTCCTGCACCAGCACGCTCTGAGCGAGGGCATAGGTCGCGTGGGGTGCCTCGGCGACGCGGCGCGCGATGAGCGCCTCGGCCTCCGCATCGCGCGGCTGGCTGGCAACACTGCGCATGCGATCGAACAGGCCGTCGATCAGGGCACGTTCCTCGGGGGTCATTTCCGCCTCCGGT
>JAEZMT010000075.1 GCA_023442085.1 Pseudomonadota bacterium
TGTTCGGCGCGTTCCTGCTCGTCACCGGCATCAAGATGCTGTTTGCCAGCGAAGGCGAGACGGACATCTCGCAGAACGCCGCGCTGCGCTTCCTCACCAAGCGGATGCGGGTGACGCAGGAACTCCATGGCGAGCGCTTCTTCGTGCGTCAGCCCCATCCGGTCACCGGCAAGGCGGTGCTGTGGGCGACACCGCTGTTCCTCGCCCTGGTGGTGATCAATATCGCGGACTTCGTGTTCGCGGTGGATTCGGTGCCGGCCATCTTCGCCATCACCACGGACACCTACATCGTGTTCACCGCCAACATCATGGCCATCCTCGGCCTGCGAGCCCTCTACTTCGCGCTGGCCGCCATGGTTCACCGCTTCTCGCACCTGAAGTATGCACTGGCCGGCGTGCTCGTCTTCATCGGCGGCAAGATCTTCTGGAGCTACTTCTTCGGCAAGGTGGACCCGGCCATCTCGCTGGGCGTCACGGTGGCCATGATCGCGGCCGGCATCCTCTTCTCGCTCTGGCGCACCGGCGGCGGGACGGATGTGAAGCACGCGGCTTGATCCGCCTGAAACGAAAGAAGCCCCGTCCGGCTGGACGGGCCTTCTGCTTTCTGGGGCGGCGTCAGGCTCAGAGGGCGAGGGCCCTCAGAATGCGAGGGCTTTCGCCGCCTTCACCTGCGGCAGGGCCTGCACCTTGGCCAGCAGCTCGGGCGGCACCGCGCCGTCCACCGCCACCAGCGCGATGGCATCGCCGCCTGCATGGTCGCGGCCGAGGGCGAAGGTGGCGATGTTGATGCCGGCGTCGCCGAGGAGGCCGGCGAAGCGGCCGATGAAGCCGGGCTTGTCCTCGTTGGTCACATAGACCATGGCGGGGGCGAACTCGGCATCCACCTTGATGCCCTTGATGTTGACGATGCGCGGATGGCCGTCCGCGAACACCGTGCCGGAGACCGAGCGCTCGAACTGCTCCGTCACTACGGTGACGGTGATGAGGCTCTCGTAATCGCCGGTGGCGGCGCGGGTGGTCTCCTCGATCACCACGCCGCGCTCCTTGGCCACCGAGGGGGCGGAGACGACGTTGATGTCGGCGAGCGCCGGGCGCAGCAGGCCCGCGACGGCGGCGGAGGTCAGCGCCTTCACCTTCAGGTCCGCCACCGCGCCCTCATAGATGATGCGCACGGTCTTGATGTCCGTGTCGGTGAGCTGGCCGGCGAAGGAGCCGAGCTTTTCGGCAAGCTCGATGAAGGGCTTCAGCTTCGGCGCCTCCTCCGCGGTGATGGAGGGGAAGTTGACCGCGTTGGAGATGGCACCGGTGAGGAGATAATCGCTCATCTGCTCGGCCACCTGCAGGGCGACATTCTCCTGCGCCTCGGTGGTGGCGGCGCCGAGGTGGGGCGTGCACACCACGTTGGGGTGGCCGAACAGCGGGTTGGTCTCCGCCGGCTCGACGGTGAACACGTCGAAGGCGGCGCCAGCCACATGCTTGCTGTCGAGGGCCGCGCGCAGCGCCTCCTCGTCCACCAGGCCACCGCGGGCGCAGTTGATGATGCGCACGCCCTTCTTGGTCTTGGCGAGGTTCTCGGCCGAGAGGATGTTCTTGGTCTTCTCGGTGAGGGGCGTATGGAGGGTGATGAAATCGGCGCGGGCGAGGAGGTCGTCCAGCTCCACCTTCTCCACGCCGAGGTCGAGGGCACGCTCGGGCGAGAGGAAGGGATCGAAGGCGATGACCTTCATCCTCAGTCCCACGCCGCGCTCGGCGACGATGGAGCCGATGTTGCCGCAGCCGATGATGCCGAGGGTCTTGCCCGTGACCTCGACGCCCATGAAGCGGTTCTTCTCCCACTTGCCGGCCTGGGTGGAGGCATCCGCCGCCGGGATCTCGCGGGCGAGGGCGAACATCATCGCAATCGCATGCTCGGCGGTGGTGATGGAATTGCCGAACGGCGTGTTCATCACGATCACGCCCTTGGCGGTCGACGCCGGCAGGTCCACGTTGTCGACGCCGATGCCGGCGCGGCCGATGACCTTGAGGCGGTTGGCCTTCTCCAGGATCTTCGGCGTCACCTTGGTGGCCGAGCGGATGGCGAGGCCGTCATAATTGCCGATGATCTCGGCCAGCTTGTCCTTGTCCTTGCCGAGGTCGGGCTGAAAATCCACCTCGACGCCGCGGTCCTTGAAGATCTGGATGGCGGCGGGGGAGAGCTTGTCGGAGATGAGAACGCGGGGTGCCATGGGATGGGCTCCGTTTCGCGAATGGGATGGGCCGGGCATGCGCGGTCGTTCGCGCGTCTCCGGCGCTACTCCCCTCGCCCCTTGCGGGAGAGGGGCCGGGGGTGAGGGGGTGGGGGCGGATTGGCGTTTGCGGCGAGGGCTTTAACCCTCACCCTAGCCCTCTCCCGCAAGGGGAGAGGGGACGCAGTGCTCCCGGCCGAACCGCTTGCCCTTACCCAGCCGAAATCACGCAGCCTTGGGCAGCGCGGACTTCGCCTCGGTGAAGGCCCAGTCGAGCCAGTGGGTCAGCGCTTCCACGTCGGCGCGCTCAACCGTGGCGCCGCACCAGATGCGCAGGCCGGGAGGGGCGTCGCGATAGGCGCCGATATCGTAGGCGATGCCGCCCTTCTCGAGGCCGGAGGCGATGGCCTTGGCGAAGGCCGCCTGCGCGTCGGCGGGCAGCGCGGTCACGTCCCCATCCACCACCTTCAGGCACACCGAGGTGTTGGAGCGCGTCACCGGGTCCTTGGCGAGGAAGTCCACCCACGGGGTGCGGTGCACCCACTGGGCGATGGCCTCGAAGTTGCGGTTGGACCGCTCCTGGAGCGCCGAGAGGCCGCCGATGTTCTTCGACCACTTGAGCGCATCGAGATAGTCCTCGACGCACAGCATGGACGGGGTGTTGATGGTCTCGCCCTCGAAGATGCCCTCGATGAGCTTGCCGCCCTTGGTCATGCGGAAAATCTTGGGCAGGGGCCAGGCCGGCTTGTAGCTCTCCAGCCGCTCCACCGCGCGGGGGGAGAGGATGAGCATGCCGTGGGCCGCCTCGCCGCCGAGCACCTTCTGCCAGGAGAAGGTGACCACATCGAGCTTGGCGAAATCGAGCTTCTGCGCGAACGCCGCCGAGGTGGCGTCGCAGATGGTCAGGCCCTCGCGGTCGGCCGGGATCCAGTCCGCGTCCGGCACCATGACGCCGGAGGTGGTGCCGTTCCAGGTGAAGACCACGTCGTGGGTGAAATCGACGCTCTTGAGGTCCGGCAGCTCGCCATAGGGGGCGGTCAGCGCGCGGGCATCGGTGAGCTTCAATTGCTTGACGACATCCGTCACCCAGCCCTCGCCGAAGCTTTCCCAGGCCAGCATGTCCACCGGACGCGCGCCGAGCACGGACCACAGCACCATTTCCACGGCGCCGGTATCGGAGGCGGGGACGATGCCGATACGGTAGTCGGCCGGGACTTCCAGCACCTCACGGGTAAGGTCGATGGCTTCCTTCAGCTTCACCTTGCCGACCTTGGCGCGATGCGAGCGGCCGAGGGGGGCGTCGGAGAGGCCTTCCAGCGTCCAGCCGGGACGCTTGGCGCAGGGGCCGGAGGAAAAATTGGGGTTTTCCGGACGGGTGGCCGGAGCAGGATTCGTCGTCATGTGGT
>JAEZMT010000111.1 GCA_023442085.1 Pseudomonadota bacterium
TCTGCGAGCACGGGCCGGTCTCGGCGAGCTTCGCCAGCGCGGCCCATTGCGTCATGGTCAGGTCGTCGCCGATGCGCGCGGCGAAGATGGCGGCATGGCGCTGGCCCACCTGCCGCAGGATGAAGCCCACCTGATCGTCCAGCACATAGGGCGTGTTCGCCCGCGAACGCCGCACCGGGCGGCGCACCTGCATCGGGGGCGTCGCCTGGGGAGGCGCAGCTGTCGCCTCGGGCGGGGCCGTCTTGCGGGGCGCGCGGGACGCCCGCATGGCCTTGGGCTCCGACGCCATGGCTTAGACCGCCAGATAGGCGTCGCGGATTTCCGGATTGGCTTCCAGATCCGCGATGGTGCTGGAGAAACGGATGCGCCCCTTCTCGATGATGTAGGCCCGATCCGAGATCAGCTTGGCAAAGTGCAGGTTCTGCTCGGAGATCACCACCGAGAGCCCTTCCCGCTTCATGGCGAGGATGGCGTCCGCCATCTGCTCCACGATCTTGGGCGCGAGGCCCTCGGAGGGCTCGTCCAGCAGCACGAGGGAGGGGTTCCCCATCAGCGTGCGGCCGATGGTGAGCATCTGCTGCTCGCCGCCGCTCATCTGTCCGCCGGGGCGCTTCTTCATCTCGCCGAGGTTGGGAAAGAGCTTGTAGAGCATGTCCGGCGTCCAGGTGGCGACGCCCGGGCGCGGCGCCTGCCGGCCCACCTCGAAATTCTCCTCCACCGTCAGATGGCTGAAGATGCGCCGGTCCTCGGGTACATAGCCGAGGCCGCGCCGCACGATCTCGTAGGTCGGCAGGCGCGAGACATCGGCGCCGTCGAACATCACGGTGCCCGCGCGCTGGGGCACGAGGCCGACGATGGAGCGGAAGGTCGTGCTCTTGCCCGCGCCATTGCGGCCGAGAAGCGCCACCACCTCGCCGGCGCCGATCTCGAGGCCCACGTCATAGAGGATGTGGGCGGGGCCATAGTGGCTGTTGAGGTTCGAGACCTGAAGTTTCATGCCGCAGTCCCCTCGCGGTGCCGTGCGTCGTAGAGCAGCCCTTCGCCGAGATAGATGGCGCGCACCTGCGGGTCGCGCCGCACCTCGGCCGGGGTGCCGCGGGCAATGAGCTGGCCGCGGTTGAGCACCATCACCTCGTCGGCGTGCTCGAACACCACGTCCATGTCGTGCTCGGTGAAGAGCACACCGATGCCCTTGGCGCGGGCGATCTCGGCGGTGAGGCGCATCAGCTCGACCCGTTCGCGCGGGGCCATGCCGGCGGTGGGCTCGTCCATCAGCAGAAGGCGCGGCTGGTTGGCGAGGGCCACCGCCAGTTCCAGTCGCTTCAGGTCGCCGTAAGCGAGTTCCCCGCACGGCCGTTCCGCCTGCGTGGTGAGGCCGACCAGGGCGAGCAGCCCGTCCGCCTCCGCCCGGCAGGCCGCGCCGGCGAAGCCGAACACGCGGGAAATGAGCCCGTGGAACGACAGAAGCGCCACCTGCACGTTCTCGCGCACCGTCATGGAGGCGAAGGTGGCGGTGATCTGAAAGGTGCGGCCGACGCCGAGCCGCCACACGGCGCGCGGCGGCAGGCCCTTGATGTCCTTCCCCTCAATGCGCACCGTGCCGGCATCGGGCGGGATCTGGCCGTTGAGCATGTTGAAGCAGGTGCTCTTGCCGGCGCCGTTCGGGCCGATGAGGGCGAGCATGTGCCCCGCCTCGACCGTGAAGGACACGCCCCGCACGGCATGGACGCCGCCATAGGACTTCATCAGGTCATTGACTTCGAGCAGCGGGCTCATCACGCGGCCTCCGCTTTCGTTGCACCCACGGGCGCGCCGTTGCCCTTGCGGGGCCAGCGATGGCGCAGGTCCTCGATGAAGCCCACCACGCCTTTCGGGAAGGCGAGCACGATGACGACGATGACGCCGCCCAGCACCAGCTTGGAGAGGTCGGTCTGGCTCATCAGCCAGATGGCCAGCGCCTTGTAGAGCACCGCGCCCACCACCGCGCCGGAGACCGTCTCCACGCCGCCGAGCAGCACCATCACGAGGCCATCCACCGAGGTGGGGATGGCCATGTAGTCGGGGAAGACCGAGCCCTTCAGGAAGGCGAACATCGCGCCCGCCAGCCCGGCGAAGGTGCCGGCGACGATAAAGGCCGCCCATTGCATCCGCTGCCGGTTGAGGCCGATGGCTTCCGAGCGCAGGGCGCTGTCGCGCACTGCCCGGAGCCCGTAGCCGAAGGGCGAGAACACCAGCATCCGGAGCAGGCCGACGCCCACCACCGCGATGCCCAGCGCCAGCCAGAAGAAGCCGGCGGGGCGCGAGGCCCACGTCGCCGGCCAGATGCCGAGCAGGCCGTTGTCGCCGCCCGTCACGTCCACCCACTGAAAGGCGATGGACCAGGCGATCTGCGCGAAGGCCAGCGTGAGCATGGCGAAATAGACGCCCGACAGCCGCACGCAGAACCAGCCGAACAGCACCGCCCCGGCAAGCCCCAGCAGCGGGCCAACGATGAGCGCCGCCTCCATGGGCGCGCCCATGTATTTGACGAGGAATGCCGCGCCATAGGCGCCGAGGCCGAAATAGGCGGCGTGGCCGAAGGAGGCGAGGCCGCCCACCGTCATCATGAAATGCAGGCTCGCCGCGAACAGTGCGTAGATGAGGATTTCCGCGCCCACCGTCAGCGCATAATTGCCGAGGAACATGGGCAGCGTCGCCGCCGCGACCACTGCCAGCGCCACCCCTGCCCGCTCCATCTGCGTGAACGGCCGCCACGGCCGGATGGAGAGGCCGGCGGCGGCGCGGGGCGCGCTCTCCGCCTTGCCGAACAGACCCCAGGGTCGAACCACCAGCACCACCGCCATCACCAGGAACACGGTGACGAGGGAGATCTGCGGCAGGATGAGAATGCCGAAGGCGTTCAGCTCCGCGACGATGATGGCCGCGACGAAGGCGCCGAACACCGAGCCGAGGCCGCCGATGACCACCACCACGAACACCTCCACGATGATGGAGAGGTCCATGGCATGGGTGACGGTGGTGCGCGGGATCTGCAGCGCGCCGCCCAGCGCGGCGAGGAAGACGCCCAGCGCGAACACGCCGGTGAACAGCCATTTCTGGTTTACGCCCAGCGCCGCGACCATCTCGCGGTCCTGCGTCGCCGCGCGCACCAGCACGCCCCAGCGGGTCTTGTGGAACAGCAGCCA
>JAEZMT010000113.1 GCA_023442085.1 Pseudomonadota bacterium
GCGGCACTGGTCGCGCTCGTGGCGGATGCGGTGGCGTCCGGGCGCGATCCCGGCAGCCGCGAGGTGCTCGCCCGCTATGCGGACAAGCGCCAGCGCGACATTTCGAACCGCATGTCCGCCGTGGACCTGCTCAACCGCTCTCTCTTGTCCGATCTCGTGCCGGTACAGAGCGTGCGCGGCTTCGGCCTGTATCTGCTCGACCGCGTCGGCCCCCTGCGGCGGACGCTCATGCGCCTCGGCGTCGGCGACAAGGCGGCATAGGGGGCGGCGCGAGCCTCAGAACAGGCTCAGCGGGATGAGGTGCTCGCGCAGCAGATAGAGCATCAGCGTGACCGTCACGACCGATGACAGAGTGCCGAGGAGGACGGCGGTGGACGCCTCCTCCACGAACACATGGTATTGCCGCGCCAGCACGAACACGTTGAGCGCCGGCGGCAGCGCGGCCATCAGCAGCAGCGTCTCCTCCCACACCGGCAGGAACGGCCCGAAGATCGAGAGCGAGACCAGCGCCACAAACGGGTGGACGAGGAGCTTCAGCACCAGAAGCGGGGCGAGCTCCACCGGCACGCGCTTCAGCGGCCGCAGCGCCACGGTGACACCGAGGGTGAACAGCGCGCAGGGCGCCGCAGCGTTCTTCAGATAATCCAGCATCCGCGAAAGCGCGTCCGGCTCCTTGAACTCGAACGCAGCCGCCAGCACCCCCAGCAGGGTCGCGATGTTGAAGGGGTGGGTGAGCACACGCTTGGCGATGAGCACGAGGGTGTGGCCGATGCTCTCGCCCCGCCCGCGCGTCGCCATCAGCAGCGGCACGACAGTGAAGAAGAACACGCTGTCGGTGGCGAAGATGAGCGCCGCCGGGCTCGCGGCGGCCTGCCCGAAGGCGGCGAGAGTCAGGCCCGGCCCCATGTAGCCCACGTTGGCATAGGCCCCGGCGGTGAGCGCAATGGCCGCCTCGCCGATGTTGCCCTTCCTGAACCACAGGCCGACGCCCAGCGCCAGCAGCGACATGGTGGCGGTGGAGGCCAGCACGGCGAGGATGAAGGCAGGATTCGCCAGCTCATGGAACGGCGTCTGCGCCACGATGCGGTAGAACAGCGCCGGCAGCGCCACATAGATGATGAAAAAGGAGAGCCAGGCGAGCCCCGCCTCCGGCAGCTTCACCCTGCGGCCGCAGAAATAGCCCAGGAAGATCAGGCCGAAGAAGGGAAAGGCGAGGCCGAAGAGGTCGCTCATGATCGCCGGAGGCTGGCCGGAAGGCGGCGGGATGGAGGCAACGGGGTGCCCCCTTCCTACAAACCCCCGCGGTGGATGGAAAGCACGCGCGCCGATCAGCGGGGCGCCGCCCCCGCCTTTCCCATCAGATGGCGCACCGCATAAAGCTCCGGATAGAGCCGGTTGCGGAACTGGCTCGCGGCCGGCTCCACCGTCGCCAGCAGCCGGTCGATGGCGCCGGAGTTGGGCGTATCGGCCCAGGCGCGCCGTGCGATGGGCCGGTCGTCGAGCCAGAAGGGGCTCCAGTCGAGCGTGGTCTCGATGACCTCGCGCGCATAATCCGGCCCTTCGTCGATGGCGCCCTGCATCACCACGTCGATGTAGGATTGGAGCAGCGGGAAGTTCACGTTCGGATGCTGGAGGTCGTCAGGGCCCTTGCCTTCAGATTCCTTGGGCACATAGATCCAGATCCGGCCGACGCGCGGCAGGCCCTCCCAATCGATGGCCTCCACATGGGCCTGATCCAGCTCCACCCGATTGTATCCCCCCTCGCGGGCGTCGAACGCGGCGAGCTCCGCCTCGTCCTTCACCGGGAAGATGACGCCGTTGATGCTGTAGGCCTCCTCGCCGGGCATGCGCGGGCGGATGCCGAGGGCGGTGAAGCCAGCCGCACCCTCGCGCGGGGTGAAGCGCGACGCCCATGACCGGACATAGCCGAAGCTCCCCGAGATTCGCGCCGCGATGGCGGGCACGGGTCGACCGGAGGTGGAGGTCCGCGACGGCCCGTTGATGAGGGAGCCGTAGCCGAACAGGAAGTCCCGAGGTGCATTGGCGAGACGCTGGCCCCAGAAGTCCTTCCCCATCACCGGCAGGGTAGAAGCAGCCAGTCCGGCGACACCGCCCAGCATTCCGCGGCGCGAGATCATCATGCCCAAGGTCCCCCTGCCCGATGCGCTTTCGCCGTCGCCCTCAAGTCGTGTTGCGCGGGCGGGCGAGCTATGCTGCATTGCAATCAACATGTTCTGCGGGGGGTTGTATACCCCTCGCCCGATCCATACGGGGGGACTCATGAAGCTGCCGCGCCAATTCTTCAAGCCGCTCGCCATCGGCGCGCCCGCACCTTATCGCGAACTGCCGGTGCGGCTGGAGCGCATGATCCATTTCGTGCCGCCGCACCTGGAGAAGATGCGCGCCAAGGTGCCGGACATTGCCAAGCAGGTGGACGTCGTGCTCGGCAATCTGGAGGACGCGATTCCCTCCGACGCCAAGGAGGCCGCGCGCAAGGGCTTCATCGAGATGGCCAAGGCCACCGATTTCGGCTCCACCGGCCTGTGGACCCGCATCAACTGCCTCAACAGCCCGTGGGTGCTGGACGACATCATCGAGATCGTCAGCGAGATCGGCAACAAGCTGGACGTCATCATGCTGCCCAAGGTCGAGGGCGCCTGGGACATCCACTATCTCGACCAGCTCCTCGCACAGCTCGAGGCGCGCCATTCCATCGAGAAGCCCATCCTCATCCACGCCATTCTGGAAACCGCCGAGGGCGTGAAGAATGTGGAGGAGATCGCTGCCGCCTCCCCGCGCATGCACGGCATGAGCCTCGGCCCGGCCGACCTTGCCGCCTCCCGCGCAATGAAGACCACCCGCGTCGGCGGCGGCCACCCGGACTACAAGGTGCTGGCCGACCCCGATGGCGACAAGCCGCGCGCCGGCTACCAGCAGGATCTATGGCATTATACCGTCGGCAAGATGGTGGACGCCTGCGCCGCCAACGGCATCAAGCCCTTCTACGGCCCGTTCGGCGACTTTGCCGACCTCGCCGCGTGCGAGAGCCAGTTCCGCAACGCGTTCCTCCAGGGTTGCGTCGGCGCCTGGTCGCTGCACCCCACGCAGATCGAGATCGCCAAGCGCGTGTTCTCGCCGGATCCGGGCGAGGTGGCCTTTGCGCTCAAGATTCTCGAAGCCATGCCGGACGGTGCCGGCGCGGTGATGATCGACGGCAAGATGCAGGACGACGCCACCTGGAAGCAGGCCAAGGTGATCGTCGACCTTGCCCGGATTGTCGCAGCCAAGGACCCGGAAATGGGCAAAGCCTACGGATTGTGAGAGAATTAGTTAACCAACGGCCGCGGCGAAGGTCGCCGCGGCTCTCGCGCCCGGTCTCGGGCGGAGCGGAAAAGTCAGAAGAGGCGGGACATGGCCAGCCAGGACAAAGCGCGCGCAAAGCCCGCAATCGCAGCTCCCATTGGCGACGGCCTTCCCGGGGACACCGCGCATTACCTCCCGTCAGAATTGGGCTCCGGCATGCGGCAGGCGAAGTTCCGCATCGGCGAGGTGGTGCGCCACAAGCACTTCCCCTTCCGGGGCGTGGTGTTCGACGTGGACCCGGTGTTCGACAACACCGAGGAATGGTGGCTCTCGATTCCCGAGGACATCCGCCCCCACAAGGACCAGCCCTTCTACCACCTGCTCGCAGAGAACGCGGACAGCGAATATGTCGCCTACGTCTCTGAGCAGAATCTGGAGCGTGATACCTCCGAGGAGCCGGTGCGCCATCCCAAGGTCACCGAGGCTCTCTCCGAGGATGGTGCTGGCGGCTGGCGGGTGCGTCCCGATCTGGTGAACTGACGCCCGCTCTATCCCGACAGGCGCGGATCAACAAAAAACCCCCGGCGTTGGCGCCGGGGGTTTTCTTTTGGCCAGCTCGCGGCGGCAAGCGCCGCGCCGGCTCACTTCTTCGCCGGATCGGCCGCGGGAGCCGCCGGAGCGGGAGCCGCAGGCTTGGCGGGCGCTGCAGTCTTCTCGATCTTCGCGTCGGCGCGCAGCTTCGTCACCATGTCGGCCTGCGCCTTGCGGACGAGGTACTGCTCCACCTGATCCTCGACCTGCTCATAGGCCGGCACCGGCTTCTGGCGCTTGTCCTCGACCTTGATGATGTGCCAGCCGAACTGGGTCTTCACCGGGTCGGAAACCTGGCCCTTCTCCAGCTTGAACGCGGCTTCGGCGAATTCCGGCACCATCTGGTCCTTGGTGAAGTAGCCGAGATCGCCGCCGTCCTCGGCGCTGTCCTTGGAGTTTTCCTTGGCCAGCTTGGCGAAATCCTCGCCGGCCTTGGCCCGCTTGGCGATGTCCTTGGCCTTGGCCTCGTCGTCCACCAGGATGTGGCGGGCGTGGACTTCCATGTCGGCGGGGGCGGACTTAACCAGCTCGTCGTAGGTCTTGCGCTTGAGCTCTGCGGAAACGGCCTTCTTGGCCTCCTGCATCATGAGCGCTTCCATAAGCGCCTTGGTGCGGGCGTAGGCGAGGCGATTCTGGAACTCGGGTGTCTGGTCGATCTTCTGCGCCTCGGCGGCCTTGGCGAGCAGGGTCATGTCGGTCAGGAAGGACAGGACATATTCGTCGCGGGCCGGGCCGCGCACCTCGGGGGGAAGGCCGGAGCCGATGTCCTCAAGGGCGATGTTGAGCTCGCTCTGGCGGATGGGAGAGCCATTGACGGTAACGAGGACCGGATCGCCGGCGGGCGCCGCAGCCGCTGGAGCTGCGGCCGTGGGTGCCGGGGCCCCCTGCGCCAACGCCGCCCCCATGGAGGCCGCGGAAACCGAGGCCGCGAGCAGGGCGGCGAAGAGGGAATGCTGAGCGGAACGCTTCATGGGGCCGTATTCCTCGGAAATGTGTCGTCGGATGCGCCGATGCGCGCGCAACCTTGCTTACGTGTCCTCCCCTGACAAGAGGGCATTGTTGCGGCATACCGGCGACTGGAAAACGCACAGCGGGGCTTTCGTTCCCACGCGCGAGCCTGTATAAGGCGCGCCTTCAATCGGGAATGCTGGCCCCAAGGCGAGCCCCGCGAATTGCTTCGAGGCATTTCGCAACCGGGCTCTAGACGAATGCGCACAGGCGTCGTCTTCCGTCTTCAGGTTCGGCGCGCACCGATCACAAGTTCGAAAAGCCGCAAGGGCGCCAGCCGGCGCGCTCGCATGTTGCGCCAGTTGGCGAGTCACCTGGCTCGTTCCGTCGTTCAGGAGTTTGGACAATGGCTGTCCCGAAGAGAAAGACCTCGCCGTCCCGTCGCGGCATGCGCCGCTCGGCCGACGCGCTGAAGCAGCCCACCTATGTGGAAGACAAGGATTCGGGCGAGCTGCGCCGTCCGCACCACGTCGACCTCAAGACCGGCATGTATCGCGGCCGTCAGATCCTGAAGCCCAAGGCCGAGGCCTGAGCTTCATTCAAGCGAGCGGCGGCCATACGGCCGCCCGCTGCAGCGCCGGCGCAACCCGTCGGCGCGCTGCGCCCTCCCGAGGGCGCTTCGGCCGCGAAGGCGTCGCGCCGAGCGAGCGAGCTGATCCATTCTCGCCCCGTGGTGTCGCGCGAATCGCACCCGCGCCGGGAATGCCGTCCTAAGCCACCGGCCCGAACGGCACGCGTCTTCCAATGGCGCTGGTCCTCTCCCCGAATCCACCGTCCCATAAGCCAAATGGCTGCGCATGAGCGCGCGGCCTGTGCACGACGCTTTGCGCCTGCTGCCATCGCCCGCTCTCGATCTTCCTTTACCCATCTGGCGATCAGGCGGAATGGCGCACCTCGGACGGCCTCCGCATCCGTGACATTCGGCTCCTGATGTGTCATCGCATCGGCCTGAGCCGGGCGGCGCCGAAGGGGTGACCCCAAGCGCCAGCCTGGGCATTCTGCCGGCTGAGCGGTCCCGAGGAGCACCAATGCTGACACCCGTCCCGTTGCTGATCGTCCCCCTCGCCCTCTACAACATCATGGTCTTCCTGATGCCCGGCACGGAATGGACCACCGTGCTCACCACGGTCGACATGATGTCGGGGGCGCAATGGACGATCACCCTGGCGGAAGGGTTCATCGTCCTCAGCCTGTTCTTCCTGTTCTTTGAAATTCTGAAGTCGACGCGCATCACCTCGCGATCGATCATCGATCACATGCTGTCGATGCTCGTTTTCGCGGCCGCCCTCGCCGAGTTCCTGCTGGTGCGTCCGGCCGGCAATTCGGTGTTCGCCATCCTGCTGTGCATCATGCTGCTGGACGTGGTCGCCGGATTCTCGGTTTCGATCCGGGTGGCGCAACGCGACTTCAGCGTCGATCCGCGCGTGCAGCAGTAGCGACTGCACCGCGGTGCAACGGCCCGGCTGAACCGGCCATCGCGCATCTCTGGGATTTCCCACGAAATGGCGTTCGAGACGCCGGCCCCCTCATAGGGTGGCCGGCGGCGCGGGTCGATCAGCTGCCGCTGCCTTCCTTCGGCTGGCTGCGGGCTTCAGCGGGAGCATCGTTCTTGGCCACGAGCTTGGGCTCCGGCTTGGGAACGAGCTGCTCCAGCTTGGCCTGCATGTCGGCCATCTGGCGCTTGAGGGCGTCGAGTTCGTCGACACGCTCGGGCTGCGCGGAGGCAGCCGCCGCGGGCGCGGCGGCCGGAGTGGCGGGCGTCGCCGGCTCGTCGCCCTTCGGGAAGGGCAGGAACATGTGGAAGGCGCGCTCGAACACTTCCATGTTGCGGCGCACCGTCTCGTCCAGGCCGGCAAACGGAGCGCCCGGCACCGGAAAGGGCGTGCCGGCAAGCGTCTGGGAGAGGTGATCCCGGAACTTGCCCTGATCCTTGGTGAAGCTGTCGATCGACGCTTCCAGGTAACGAGGCACCAGCATCTGCATGCTGTCACCGTAGAAGCGGATGATCTGGCGCAAGAAAGCGATGGGCAGAAGGTTCTGCCCCTTGTTTTCCTGCTCGAAGATGATCTGCGTCAGTACGGAATGAGTAATGTCTTCGCCGTTCTTGGCGTCATACACCACGAAATCCTCGCCTTCCTTCACCATGTTGGCGAGGTCTTCGAGAGTCACGTAGGTGCTGGTCCCCGTGTTGTAGAGACGGCGGTTCGCGTATTTCTTTATGGTGACTGGCTCTTGCGATTTGGCCATCGTCCGGTCATCCGTTTCCTTGGGCGGAACGGCAGGTTAAGGCGTTTCCAAGTGCAGAGCTACCACTTTGTGTGCGCTGCCCATGCCGCCTTTCGCAGCGCGGTTCCCGGCTGTCCCGACCAAGGTTGAACAGCTGCTTTTGATCCGCCCCCTTGCCATGCGATGGGTCATTGACACATGGTCCGGCCCGGACACGATAGAGGTCAAGCCTTCCCACTCGCCATCCGGCACCGAGGCGCGGAGCCACCCGCCCGATCTTCCCAGGAGAGACATCCATGAAGGACGAGGTCGTCATCGTCGCCGCCGCGCGCACCCCCGTCGGGTCGTTCAACGGCGCGCTCGGCACACTTCCCGCCCACGAGCTCGGCGCGATTGCCATCAAGGCCGCCCTTGAGCGTGCCGGCGTTGCGCCCGCCGCCGTGAGCGAAGTCATTCTGGGGCAGGTGCTCACCGCCGCCCAGGGCCAGAACCCCGCCCGCCAGGCCTCGATCAAGGCCGGCGTGCCCATCGAGGCGCCCGCATACGAGGTGCAGATGGTGTGCGGCTCGGGCCTGCGCTCGGTCGCGCTCGGCGCCCAGGCCATCGCCAACGGCGACAGTGAGGTCGTGGTGGCCGGCGGCCAGGAATCCATGAGCCAGTCCACCCACGCCGCGCACCTGCGCAACGGCGTGCGCATGGGCAATGCGGACTTCGCCGATACCATGATCAAGGACGGCCTGTGGGACGCCTTCAACGGCTACCACATGGGCGTGACCGCCGAGAACGTGGCCAAGGAATTCCAGATCACCCGCGCCGAGCAGGACGAGTTCGCCGTGGCCTCCCAGAACAAGGCCGAGGCGGCCCAGAAGGGTGGCAAGTTCAAGGATGAGATCGTCCCCGTCACCATTTCGACCCGCAAGGGCGACGTGGTGGTGGATCAGGACGAGTACATCCGCCATGGCGCCAGCATCGACGCCATGCAGAAGCTGAAGCCCGCCTTCGCCAAGGACGGCACGGTAACCGCCGGCAACGCCTCCGGCATCAATGACGGCGCCGCCGCCGTGGTGCTCATGAGCGCCGCCAAGGCCAAGGCCGAGGGCAAGACCCCGCTCGCCCGCATCGTCTCCTGGGCCCAGGCCGGCGTCGATCCGGCGGTGATGGGCACGGGCCCGATCCCGGCCTCCAAGCTGGCGCTGGAGAAGGCCGGCTGGTCCAAGGACGACCTCGACCTCATCGAGGCCAACGAGGCGTTCGCCGCGCAGGCCATCGCCGTCAACAAGGGCCTCGGCTGGGACACCTCCAAGGTCAACGTGAACGGCGGCGCCATCGCCATCGGCCACCCCATCGGCGCCTCCGGCACCCGCATTCTTGTGACCCTGCTGCACGAGATGCAGAAGCGCGATGCCAAGAAGGGCCTCGCCACCCTCTGCATCGGCGGCGGCATGGGCATTGCCATGTGCCTTGAGCGTGACTGAGCCTCGAGCGCGACTAAGCCTCGAGCAAGACTGAGCCGCGAGCGCCACCAGCCGCTCCGCTCTCAGGCAACCGGACGGAAGCCTCGCCCCGGGCTTCCGCTCCAAGCTGGGCCGCGACGTTGGATCGCGGCCGGCGGTTTCCAACCGGAAACATCGACTTGCTACACACCGCCGGAGCGTGGCTCGACCCGCTTCGGCCGGGTGGGGGAGTCTTCAGGTCGAGCCAATAGAGTGAAATGAAGGAGGGAACCATGGGACGCGTCGCATTGGTCACGGGCGGCACGCGGGGTATCGGCGAGGCGATCTCGGTGGCGCTGAAGGCCGCCGGTCAGACGGTGGTCGCCAATTTCGCGGGCAATGAAGAGGCCGCCAAGGCCTTCACTGAAAAGACCGGCATCCCCGCCTACAAGTGGGACGTTTCCGATTTCGAGGCCTGCAAGGCAGGCATCGCCAAGGTGGAAGCCGAGGTTGGTCCGATCGAGATCCTCGTCAACAATGCCGGCATTACCCGCGACGGCCAGTTCCACAAGATGTCGCTCGACCAGTGGAACGCGGTGATCAACACCAACCTCAACTCCGCCTTCAACATGACGCGCAACGTCATCGAGGGCATGCGCGACCGCAAGTTCGGCCGCATCGTCTGCATCTCGTCCATCAATGGACAGAAGGGCCAGTTCGGCCAGACCAATTACTCGGCCGCCAAGGCCGGCGAGATCGGCTTCGTGAAGGCCCTCGCGCAGGAAACCGCGAAGCTCGGCATCACGGTCAACGCTATCGCCCCCGGCTATATCGCCACCGAGATGGTGCGCGCGGTGCCGGCGGAGGCGCTGGCCAAGATCGTGGCGACGATCCCGGTCGGTCGCCTCGGCGAGCCGGAGGATATCGCCCGCGCAGTGGTGTTCCTCACCTCCGACGACGCCGGCTTCATCACCGGCTCGACCATGACCGTGAACGGCGCCCAGTACATCTGCTGATCGCGCTACCGCGCTGATGAAGACGGCCCGCGTCCCTCCCGGACGCGGGCCGTTCGCATTTTCAGGCGTATTTCAGACTACCAGCGTCTGGAGCAGCGCCCGAACCGGCTCGGGAATCGGCACCGGCCGCTGCGTCGCCCGCTCCACATAGACATGGACGAAATGCCCCTGCGCCGCCGCGCTCGGGTCGTCGCCCTGGAACAGGGCGATCTGGTAGCGCACCGACGATGACCCCAGCTTCGCCACCCGCATCCCGGCCATCACCGGGGCCGGATAGGTGAGGCTGCGGAAGTATGTGCAGCGTGTCTCCACCACCAGGCCGATCACCGGGCTGGTCTGCGGGTCCAGCAGGCCGGCCGTAACCAGGTGTTCGTTCACCACCGTGTCGAAGTAGGAATAATAGACCACGTTGTTCACGTGGCCGTAGACGTCCACGTCCATCCACCGGGTCGTGATCGGCAGCACATGACGGAAGCCGTCGATCGTTACCGGCTCCTCGCGCGCCACCGTTCCCCCTGCCCCGCTCATGTCAGCCCCTCCTTCGCATCTCCCCGCCATTTAGAGGGAAGGGACGGACAAGGCCAAGCGCTGCGCTGCAGCGGTCAGCCGGGCTCGTCACCCGGCGGCAGTGGCTGCTCCGGCACCTTGAGGGCATCGGCGAGACGCATGCGCGCGGAGCCGGGCTGCAGCGGCTTCTGCTGGCTCTCGTGCGGCGCCCAGCCGGACAGGAACACGATCTCGAACGTCGCCCGCACCTTGCCGTCGGCATCGGCGAATTGCTCGGCATAGATCTCGGCCGCGCGCAGCAGCGTCGCCCGGCGCAGCGGCACCCGCCGACGTTCGTTGAGCGCGTTGGCTCCGCCCATGCGCCGCAGATCGGAGAACAGGGTGAAGGGCGAGGAATAGCGCACCACCACGCGGTCCACGTCCGTCACGGGGAGAGCGAACCCCGCCCGTTGCAGCAGGGCGCCGAGATCGCGCACATCGGCGAATGGCGCGACACGGGGCGAAAGGCCGCCCGTGGTTTCGCTCTCGGCGATGGCAAAAGCCTGCCGCAGCTCGGTGAGGCTGCCGCCGCCGAGCAGCGCTGCCATGAACAACCCGTCCGGCTTCAGCGCCCGCCGCACCTGCGCCAGCACACCGGGCAGATCGTTGACCGATTGCAGCGCCAGCGCGGAAACCACCAGATCAAGACTGCCCGCGGCGAACGGGAGCGCCTCCTCGTCGGAAACGACGGCGGGCGGCGCGAGATCATGGGCCAGCGGCGCGGCGCGGACGAGATGCTCCACCGCCGGATGACGGGCCAGCGCCTGCGTCAGCACGCCGGTGGGCGTGCCGAGATCCACGGCGCTGGAGAAGGTCCGCTTTACCGCGGATAGGCGGTCCGCCACATCCTCCGCCGCCCGCTCCAGAAGGAAGGTCTCCGGCCCCTGCGCGGCCGCGCGGGCCAGACGCTGCCGGATCAGGGCGCGATCGAAGACAAGGTGGGGCGCGGTTTCGGAGGCGGGGGTCATGGGCCGCATATAGGCGCTCGCGACGGCGGATGCACCTGCCGGCCAGTCTTCCACGCCGATCCTGCCCGCCGTTTCTGCCTGTCCCGGGAAAGCTGCCTTTCCCGCCGCGCTTATTGATCGGTTCCCGGCGAGCCGCTACAGGCCACGGACCATATAAGACTTTGGCACAAGCGGACGGGAGAGCGCCCATGGATAAGGCAACCGGGACCACGGCAACCGCCTCCGACAGGGACATCCTGCTCTCCCTCTTCGATGCCGCTTTGGCCGCCGCTCTGCCGGAGGGCAAGTTCAAGGACCGCCTCCCCGCCCCGCCCGACGCCGCCAAGGGCGGCCGCACTATCGTGATCGGCGCCGGCAAGGCCTCCGCCCGCATGGCACGCGCTTTCGAGGAGGAATGGGGCCGCCCTTGCGAAGGTCTCATCGTGACCCGCTACGGCCATGGCTGCGAGACCAAGCACATCGAGATCGTCGAAGCCGCCCATCCGGTGCCCGACCAGGCGGGGCTCGACGCTGCCCGCCGCATCCTGGAGCTCGCGCGCAGCGCGGGGCCGGACGACCTCGTGGTGTGCCTCATGTCCGGCGGCGCCTCCTCGCTGCTGACCCTGCCGGCCGAGGGGCTGACGCTGGCCGACAAGCAGGCGCTGAATTCCGCTTTGCTCAAGTCCGGAGCGCCCATCGGCGTGATGAACCGGGTGCGCAAGTCCATGTCGGCCATCAAGGGCGGCCGCCTCGCCGCCGCCATCGCGCCGGCACGGGCCGTCACCTATCTCATCTCGGACGTGCCCGGCGACGATCCCGCCGCCATCGGCTCCGGCCCCACCATTCCCGAGGCGTCGGACCCCGAGGCGGTGCTCGGCCTGATGCGCACCTGGGGCATCCAGATCACCGACAAGCTGGAGCAGGTCATCCGCGCCAACACGGTCGCGGGCGACGCCATTCCCGGCCAGGAGGTGCACATGATCGCGACGCCGCTCATGGCGCTGAAGGCCGCGGAGGAGAAGGCGAAGACACTCGGCCTGACCCCCCTGATCCTCGGCGACGCCATCGAGGGCGAGGCGCGCGAGGCGGGCAACGTCTTCGCCGGCATCGCCCGCTCCGCCTCCGAGCACGGCCTGCCGGCTGCCGCGCCCTGCGTGC
>JAEZMT010000200.1 GCA_023442085.1 Pseudomonadota bacterium
GCCATCACCAGCCACGTGCCCCACCTCATCGCCTACAACATCGTGGGCACGGCGGCGCATCTGGAGGAGACGCTGACCTCCGAGGTCATCAAATTCTCCGCCGGCGGCTTCCGCGACTTCACCCGCATCGCCTCGTCCGACCCCACCATGTGGCGCGACGTGTTCCTGACCAATCGCGAGGCGGTGCTGGAGATGCTCGGCCGCTTCACGGAGGATCTCACCGCCCTCCAGCGGGCCATCCGCTACGGCGACGGGGATGCGCTGTTCGCCCACTTCGCCCGCACCCGCGCCATCCGCCGGTCCATCATCGAGCAGGGGCAGGAAACCGCCGCCCCCGACTTCGGCCGTCGCGCGGCGGAAAAGCCGAAGCACGAGGATAGCTGACGCTCCGGGAGATGTGACGCCCGGAATATGACGGTCGGTCAGCTTCCGTCACACCCGCGTGTCATATCCGCGTGGCATCCGCCCTGTAGGGACCAGCGTCACCATTCCGCCGAAGTCTCGCGCGACCTGAGAGGGGTTCGCCCCGCCACTAGGAAATGGATTCGGATGCTGGCGCGCCTGCTGCCCGTCGTCATGCTGCTCGCCGCGGCGCTCCTTCCGCGCGCGGCGGAGGCGCATCCCCACGTCTGGGTCACCATGAAGACCGAGGTGGTCTACGGCACCGACGGCAAGCTCACCGCCCTCAAGCAGGCCTGGACCTTCGACGATGCCTTCACCGCCTTCGCCTTGCAGGGGCTGGAGAAGCAGAAGGACGGCAGCTATGGCGACGACGTGCTGAAGCCGCTCGCCGAGGTGAACGTCACCTCCCTGAAGGAATACGACTATTTCGTCCGGGGGAAGACCGCGACGGGCAAGCTCGCCTTCAAGGACCCGGTGGACTATTACCTCACCTACGAGAACGAGCTGCTCACCCTGCACTTCACCTTGCCGCTGGCGAAACCCATCGCGGTGAAGGGGGCGGCGACCATCGAGATCTACGATCCCACCGTGTTCGTCTCCTTCTCCTTCGCCGACACGGAGCCGGTGAAGATGGTCGCGGCGCCGGCCGGCTGCACGCAGGAAGTCACCTCGCCCGAGCCGCCGCCCAGCTCGGCGCTCAACGAATCCTTCTTCGCCGGCCTGACCTCCGGCAGCACCTATGGCGCCCAGTTCGCGGACAAGATCACGGTGAAGTGCCCGTGAGCGCAGTCCCGGCGGCGGTGCCCGCGCGGATACGCCGGGCGGGGATGATCCTTCTTGCCCTCGGCGCCATGGTGCTGTTCGCGCTGCTGGTGGCGCTGGTGCTCTATCCCGATATGGCGTTCGCGCAGGGGTTCGGCCCACCGGGTGGCGGCGGACCAAAGGCGACGCCCTTCGGCCTCGGCGGGGCCGCCGCCCAGCCGCCGCCCTCCGGCATCACCGGCTTCATCCTCGCCAAGCAGGCGGAATTCTACCGGGCGCTGGTGGGCGCCGTGCGCGCCGCCAAGCAGGACGGCCACGCCACCTTTCTCCTCGCGGGCCTCTCCTTCGCCTATGGGGTGTTCCACGCGGCGGGGCCCGGGCACGGCAAGGCGGTGATCTCCTCCTATCTCCTCGCCGATGGCGGCACACTGCGCCGTGGCGCCGTGCTGTCGCTGGCCGCCGGCATGGTGCAGGCGGTGGCGGCCATCCTCTTCGTCGGCATTCTCGCGCTGGCGCTGGGGGCGACGGCCGTCTCCATGGCGCAGGCCATGACGGTGGTGGAGGTCGCGGCCTATGGCGGTATCGGCCTGTTCGGGCTTTATCTCGCGATCGTGAAAGGGCGCGCCCTCATTGCTGCGGCGCGGGGCGACGCGGCCCACGTCCACGCTGCCGATTGCGACTGCGGCGACAGCCACGCGCCCGATCCCATGCTGCTGGCGGGACAGGGCGGGTGGAAGCGCGCCGCTGTCGCCGTGGTCTCGGCCGGTGCCCGGCCATGCTCCGGCGCCATCCTGGTCCTGACGTTTGCGCTCTCGCAGGGCGTGTTCCTGAGCGGCGTCGCCGCCGCCTTCGCCATGGGCCTCGGCACCGCCGCCATGGTGACCCTGATCGCCGGCATCGCCGTCTACGGCAAACGCCTTGCCGTGCGCATCGCCGGACGCGACACGCGATGGGCTACCATGGCCCGGCTGGGGCTGGAGCTGGGCGCGGCCCTGCTGGTGATGCTGTTCGGCTTCGGCCTGCTCACCGGCTATCTGGAAAGCGAGCGGCTGCTGCCGGGCTAAAGCTCCCGCACCGCAGCCAATTCCGGGTGCAATGCACCAAAATGCGTCACGCCCAGCTTTTCGGCAATTTCGTTGCGCTTTGAATTAAAACAACGAAATTGCCGGGTGCGACACTCCGTGCCAGCCTAAAGGCGAACGGTGCACGTGATTTCCACGCGATGCCGTCCCCTGCCCGGCCCCGCTGGAGGCGTCGCGATGGCTCTGAAGCCTGTTTCGCTCGACGACAAATATGACCTTTCCCAGGAGCGCGTGTTCGTATCGGGCACACAGGCCCTGGTCCGCCTCGCCTTGATGCAGAAGGAGCGCGACCGGCGCGCCGGCCTCAACACGGCCGGTTACGTCACCGGCTATCGCGGCTCCCCCCTCGGCGGGCTCGACCAGCAGTTCCTGCGCGCCGAGAAGGTGCTGAAGGCCAATGACATCAAGTTCATGTCCGGCCTCAACGAGGATCTCGCCGCCACGGCGCTCTGGGGCTCCCAGCAGGCGGAGCTGCATGGCGAGGGCAAGTATGATGGCGTCTTCGGCCTCTGGTACGGCAAGGGACCGGGCGTCGACCGCTCCGGCGACGTGTTCCGCCACGCCAACAATGCCGGTACATCCCGCCACGGCGGCGTGCTCGCGCTCATGGGCGACGACCACACCTGCGAAAGCTCCACCACCGCCCACCAGAGCGAGTTCCATTTCGTCGATGTGATGATCCCGGTGCTGAACCCTGCGGGCGTGCAGGAGATCATCGATTACGGCCTCTATGGCTGGGCGCTGTCGCGCTTCTCCGGCACCTGGGTCGGCCTCAAGGCGGTGAAAGACACCATCGAAAGCACCGGCATCGTGGACGGCCGGCTGGACCGCGTGCGCATCGAGCCGGCGCTGGGCTTCGAGATGCCGCCCGGCGGCCTCAACATCCGCCTTGGCGACACGCCGCTGGCGCAGGAGGAGCGGCTCCAGGAATTCAAGCGCGACGCCGTGCTGCACTTCCTGCGGGCGAACCGCCTTAACCGCTTCATCACCTCCGGCGGCGCGCGCCCACGCATCGGCATCGCCACCGTGGGCAAGTCGTACCTCGACGTGCGGCTCGCGCTGGACGAACTCGGCATCGACGAGGTGCGGGCGAACGATCTCGGCCTGCGCATCTGGAAGGTGGCCTGCCCCTGGCCGCTGGAGACGCAGGGGCTCCAAGAGTTCGCCAGGGGCCTCGACCTCATCATGGTGGTGGAGGAGAAGCGCTCCCTCATCGAGGTTCAGGTGCGCGAGGAGCTGTACGGCACCGCCAACCAGCCCGTCTGCATCGGCAAGAAGGACGAGCAGGGCCGCTGGATGTTCCCGGTGAAGGGCGCGCTCGATCCCAACGACATCGCCATCCAGCTCGGCCGCCGGCTGCTGGCCTATGGCGACATCCCGGACATCGCCGCCCGCGTGGCGGAGCTGGAGGAGGCGCAGCGGGTGCTCGCCGCCACCTCGGACGTGGCGACCCGCATCCCCTATTTCTGCTCGGGCTGCCCGCATAACTCGTCCACCAAGGTGCCGGAGGGCATGCGCGCCTATGCCGGCATCGGCTGCCACTACATGGTCCAGTGGATGGACCGGGAGACCACCGGCTTCACGCAGATGGGTGGCGAGGGCGCCAACTGGATCGGCGAATCCTCCTTCTCCAAGCGCAACCATGTGTTCCAGAACCTCGGCGACGGCACCTACAACCATTCGGGCTATCTCGCGCTCCGCGCCGCCTGCGCCGCCAAGGTGAACGTCACCTACAAGATCCTGTTCAACGACGCCGTTGCCATGACCGGCGGGCAGACCCATGACGGTGACCTCACTGTACCGGTCATCGCCCGTCAGGTGGCGGCGGAGGGGGTGGAGCGGGTCGTCGTCGTCACCGACGAGCCGGGGAAGTACCCGGCGAACACCCTCTGGCCCGCCGGTCTCACTATCCACCACCGCGACGAGCTGGACGCCGTGCAGCGGGAGCTGGCGGCCATCCCCGGCGTCACGGTGATGATCTACGACCAGACCTGCGCCTCGGAGAAGCGGCGGCGCCGGAAGCGCGGCCAATTCCCCGATCCGGACAAGCGCGTGCTCATCAACGAGCGCGTCTGCGAGGGCTGCGGCGATTGCGGGGTGAAGTCCAACTGCGTCTCCGTGCAGCCGCTGGAGACCGAATTCGGCCGCAAGCGCGAGATCGACCAATCGTCCTGCAACAAGGACTTCTCCTGCGTGAACGGCTTCTGCCCCTCCTTCGTGACGGTCCACGGGGCGAAGCCGAAGAAGAGCGCCGGCGCGGCGGCCGGCGCGGACAACTGGCCCGATTTGCCGGAGCCGGCGCATCCCGAGATCCACGGCACCTACGGCATCATCGCCACGGGCGTGGGCGGCACCGGCGTCGTCACCATCGGCGCCATCCTCGGCATGGCGGCGCATCTGGAAGGCAAGGCCTGCGGCATGATCGACATGGCCGGCCTCGCCCAGAAGGGCGGCGCCGTCTACAGCCACATCCGCCTCGCCAACGATCCCGCCGACATCACCGCCATCCGCGTGCCGGCGCGCGGCGCCGACGTGGTGCTGGGCGGCGATCTGGTGGTCGCCGGCACCAAGAAGGTGCTGGCGGCGGTGAAGCCGGGCAAGACCATCTGTGTCGTCAACACGCACGAGGTGCTGCCTGGCGACTTCACCCGCAATGCGGACTATTCGCTCCCCACCGAGCGCATCAAGCGCACGATCCGCGATTTGGTTGGCGATGCGCAGACGCACTTCATCGAGGCGAGCCGCCTCGCCCAGGCGCTATTCGGAAATGCGCTGGCGCAGAACATCTTCATGGTCGGCTATGCCTACCAGTTCGGCGCGCTGCCCTTGTCCGCCGCCGCCATCGAGCGGGCCATCGAGCTGAACGGCGAGGCGGTGGCCATGAACAAGGCCGCCTTCCTGTGGGGCCGCCGCGCCGCCCACGATCCGGCCGCGGTGGAGGCCATCGCCACGCCGAAGGGCACCGTCTCCAGCGACGCCCGGCGGCTGTCCCAGGGCCTCGAGGAGGTAATTGCCCGCCGCGTCGCGGACCTCACCCTCTACCAGAACGCCACCTATGCGGCCCGCTACAAGGCTCTGGTGGACAAGGTGCGCGCCGCCGAGCAGGCCAAGGCGCCCGGCCGGGGCGGCCTTGCCGAGGCGGTGGCGAAGAACCTCTACAAGCTCATGGCTTACAAGGATGAGTATGAAGTCGCCCGGCTCTATGCGGACGGCGCGTTCCGCGCCCAGGCGGACGCGGCCTTCGACGGCGATCTGAGGTTCGAATTCCACCTCGCCCCGCCGCTCCTCGCCCGCCGCGATGCGACGGGGGAGCCGCGCAAGATCACGCTGGGGCCGTGGATGATGAAGGGCTTCACCCTGCTGGCGAAGCTCAAGGGCCTGCGGGGTACTGCGCTGGACGTGTTCGGCTATACGCAGGAGCGCCGCACCGAGCGGACGCTGATCGCGGACTATGAGCGCACGGTGGTCGAGCTGATCGCGAAGCTCGACCCCGCCAACCACGCCATTGCGGTGGCGATCGCCTCGATCCCGGAGAAGATCCGCGGCTTCGGCCACGTGAAGTTGCGGCATCTGGAGGCAGCGAAGGCCGAGGAACAGGACCTCCTCGCCCGCTTCCGCAACCCGCCGACCCCGACAGCCGTGGCTGCGGAATAGGAAAAATTGGGCGATTATATACCTGACGAACCATGAGCGAATCGGGTAGTGTCACGCTTGCCTCACAACCAAGGAGGGGGCGATGGCTTGGTTTGTAATCAGCTATGATTTGCGGAAGCAGCGGAATTATCAGGGTCTTTATGATGGCCTCGCAACGTGGAAGGCCATCCCGCTGCTGGAATCGATGTGGCTAGCTGAACTGGTCGGCCCGGCCTCGACCGTCCGAGATCTTCTGAGGAGCTTCGTCGACGATGACGACGGAATCGCTGTGCTTGAACTCAAGGCGGGGTTCGATTGGGGCGCGGTGAAATGCAGCCCAGCCGGGATGGCTTGGTTGAAGGCGAGAAGCCCGTAGCCAATGGTCGTCTCTGATCCGCACAGGGACGCCGATAAGGGCGGCAAACCCTACGGCCAACCGTTCTCGCCACATGGCTCTCTCCAACAAAAAGCCCGCCAATGGCGGGCTGGTCGAATTGGGTGAAATTTAGCCTCGGCTAAGCCGGCTCGGGCGCTGCTTAGCAAGCGCAGACCTTACAAAACGAAAGGGCCTGAAATAAGAAAGGGGGCCGACCCTATTCGGGTCAGTCCCCCTTTTCCGCGAGGCAAGCCACGCGGGTAGATGGTGTTATAATAGATCAATTCGTGAGAATGTCAATAGCGCCATGAGAAAAGTAAACGTATATATAGACGGGTTCAATCTTTATCACGCCATAGCTGCGATTGATGACCAATCATTAAAATGGATTAATTATAGAGACCTATCTGCATCATTCCTTAGAAGAGGCGAAGAGCTCAATCGAGTTGTATTCTTTACTGCGGTTCTCACGTGGGAACACCAGAAGCAAAAGCGCCACAAAACGTTCATTTCGGCGCAAAAGGCAAATGGCGTAGAGGTTGTCGAATCCAATTTTAGGAAAATGAAAAAGCACTGCCGCGAGATGGACCGCTATTGCTCGCGTCATGAAGAGAAGCAAACCGACGTAGCCTTTGCCTTAACCGTGTTCCGAGACGCGATGATCGACTCCTTTGATCGAGCCGTCCTTGTCACAGCGGACAGCGACCAAGTGCCAATGGTAAAAATGGTGCGGGAGTCGTTCCCCCGCAAAAGGCTTACGCTGGCGGCTCCCCCCGGGAGAGGCGGGGAGGCTCGTGAGCTTGGCTCTATCGTCCATGACCGGACGCCAATCGAGCCCGGGCGCCTTCGAGGATGCAAACTGCCCAGAGATGTTAAGGATGGCAATGGCAGAACCGTAGCCACGAGGCCGGCGATTTATGAGGCATAAGCCCGCCTACTTGGCGGGCTTCTTTGCTTCCGGCTTGCCCTTAGGCGTGGGCTTGGGCGTAGGTGGTGACGATGCTACCTTGCGTAGTGCTGCGTCGAATCGCTCTTCCGACTCGTCACAGCCGAGTTCGCGGGCGGCATTTAAGAATGCGTCGTGCTGCGAGGGCTTAGGCCGCTGCTGAGACATGCTTCTCCACCTTATCGATAACGTCTAGAGCCCCACCATCCCACGCAGCCAACTGCAATTCGCTATTCAGAGCCTTAGCGCGCGTATCCTTGTTGACTTTCGATGAATCCATTCGTTCAAAAATCAGAAAAGGAACGACGTTCTTGATATTTTTTAACTCGATTTCCTTTGCAAATAGCACGGCTTCAAGTGCTTTTTGCTCAGTGGTTCCGGGAAAGATTGCCGCAGTCTTTCCGTTTTTGTGTCTCACAACTATATCGACAGTGTAGTACTTAAGGCTCTCTACGGGGGCTTCGCCTATATCGATCGACGCGTCGTCTCTAAACCTAATGCGAAGAGCCTCAACAAGATCCTCGCGAAAAGTGCTTGCCGCTCTTTCGCGCGTGGTGAAAACCAGATCTTGCATTCTCTGCATAAACGAAACAAATCGAACAGCAATCTGCCCAGCATCTTCAATAGGAGCCCAGCCGGTGTGAAAAATCACATCGGTCTGTTCGTACAGAACGCCGTACTCTTTTCCGAGTGAGTCGATTATTTCCAATCTCGTAGTGGTAGAAAGATCGACTCCGGCAGTCTCTAAATCAAATACCGTCGACCCACCATCCTCTAGCCTAACTCTCTCGCCATCTATTCTTGCGTAGACAACGATATTATCTCCAGTTAGCCACGGGAACGGGGTAGCGATGGCGAACCCGATTGGCACGGGCCTAACGCTAATTCCGGCGCAAAATGCCTCGCAGATTTGCTGCTTCATATTCATATGAGGCCACCTTGAGCCCTAAACCTGTACCTATCTGCGGCATAGGTGAGACCGTTAGCGCGAGTGACAGTGAAAGCTTGATCAAGTGCCTTGCTCGGCTCGGACTGCCATACGCGCATACGATCACGATCCCTCATTACGCCCGGGAACGTTTCAAGAACATTACCGGGTATGAAGTGGCAGTGCCAGCCCTTTTCAGGGGGGTGAAGATCGTGGTGGCACACCACCCGTAGCTGCCCCTTCGTCTCCACTGCCAAAACAGCGTGATACCGCTGATAGTCGAGGTTAAGCCTTATCAAGACGCGACAGTGCAGCCCAAGCGCCTCAAATTCGCAGAGTCGCCACATCCAGCACGGGCCAACTGGAATCCCTTTCGCGGCCTTCCCGCCCAACGGAAATGATCCGTGCGGGATTTTTCCCGTCTTCCATTCTCCCGTGGAAACGTTCGTTTTCTCGGCTCGAATGATATCGGACAACGTGACCAACCCGACCTCCCCAACGCGGCCGGTCACTTGTCACGCTTGCGCCTCACAAGAGCGCCGATACGTCAGGCGCTTGCCCTTCGCACCCACCAACGCGTGACCAGAACGGGCCTCATCGCCGATGCCAAGCTTAACACGGTTGTTATAGCGGAAATCAAACTCGGCAAGGTAGCGGTGCAGGTGCTTCTCTGAGCAGTGCTGATACACGCCCTTCATGCCGCGCTTGAAGATGGAGAAGACGCCTTCGATCGTGTTGGTGTAGGCCTCGCCGCGCACGTACTCGCCTGCGGTGTGACGCACGCGGTCATGACGGGCGAAGGTAGTGCCGACTTCGTTGTAGAGACGGCTTTCGTCCGTGTTGAGGACGGTTTCCTTGTTCACGTTCTCGGCGACGATCTGGCCGACCTGCACCTTGGTGGCCTTGTCCACGTGGAAGGTGCGGACGTTGCCGCCACGCTCCACCAGACCGACAACCGCGCGCTTGCCAGCCGGACCTTTGCCTTTGCCCTTGAAGGGCTCGCCGCTGGTGCGAACCGTGGGCTGCTCCTCGGTCTTGCCGAAATAGGTTTCGTCAGCCTCCACCACCATGCCGTTGCCGCCCATGGGGGCCAGATCGCCGGAGCGCATGGCTTCGCGGATGCGGTGAGCCATGAACCAAGCGGTCTTGTACGTCACCTCAAGCACGCGGTGCAGCTGGTGGGCGCTGATGCCCTTCTTGCTGGCGCACATGAGGTGCAGCGCCTGGAGCCACTTGTGAAGCTCGACATGGCTGCTCTCAAAGATCGTGCCGACGCGAACCGTGAACTGCTTGCGGCAGGAGGCGCACTTGCGAAGGCCGATGCGGGTCTTCGTCAGATCGTAGTGCTTTTCCATGTTGCCGCAGTGAGGGCACACCGGGCCAGCCGGCCATAGGATTTTTTCCACATGCGCAAACGCTGCGGCTTCGTCGTGGAAATAGGGCTGGGACAACACGGACATGGCTAACTCCTTGATTTAGAAGCTAGCCCCTTCGGTCTGGTTCGTCAAGTATATAATCGCCAAAAATTGCCTTCTCCCTCGCGGGAGAAGGTGGATCGCGGCGCCCGCCGCGAGACGGATGAGGGGGTGGCGCCGATCGCCTCATCGCCGGTCATGCGCTGAGCGCCCCCTCACCCCCGGCCCTCTCCCGCCCGAACTCGGCAGCAGCCGAGTTCGGTCCGCGGAGATCGAAGTCGGCAAAAGCCGACTTCAAGGGAGAGGGGGGAAGACTGGAAGGAGTGGCGCGCGCCGCCTTGCCTCAATTCCCGCCGAGGATGGCCTTCAGCTCGGTGCGGAATTCGCCTTCGATGTCGGCGCGCGACAGCGCATAGGCGACGTTGGCCATGAGGAAGCCGATCTTCGAGCCGCAGTCATAGACGTTGCCGTCGAACCGCACCGCGTAGAACGGCTCGGTCTCCTTCAGCTTCAGCATGGAGTCCGTGAGCTGGATCTCGTTGCCGGCGCCGCGCTCCTGCTTGGCGAGCAGGTCGAAGATGCCGGGCTGGAGGATGTAGCGGCCGGAGATGGCGAGGTTGCTCGGCGCTGTGCCGGCCTTGGGCTTCTCGACCATCTGGGTGATGGCCTTCGCGCCCTTCGCCGCATCGGCGCCGGTGCCAACGATGCCGTACTGGTGGGTCTGGTCGTCGGGCACCTCATACACCGCCACGACGTTACCGCCGGTCTCGTTGTAGGCCTCGACCATGGAACCGAGGCAGCCGTGCCCGTTGCCGTTGCCGGTCCTCGGCATGTGCAGCATGTCGGGCAGGAGCAGCGCGAACGGCTCGTCGCCGATGATGTCGCGCGCGCACCACACCGCATGGCCAAGGCCCAGGGGCAGCTGCTGGCGGGTGAAGGAGGTGGTGCCGGCCTTGGGCGTGTCGCGGTCGAGCTGCTCCAGCTCCTTGACCTTGCCGCGCTCCTGCAGGGTGCGCTCCAGCTCGAACTGCCGGTCGAAATGATCCTCGATCACCGCCTTGTTGCGGCCGGTGACGAAAACGATGTGCTCGATGCCGGCGGCGCGGGCTTCATCCACCACGTGCTGCACGACGGGCCGGTCCACCACCGTCAGCATCTCCTTCGGCACCGCCTTGGTCGCCGGAAGGAAGCGCGTGCCGAGGCCCGCGACGGGTAGGATCGCCTTGCGAATGGGTTTACGCATTTCGAGTAACGCCCCTCCTGAATACCCACGCCCGTGGTCTAGCACAGCTGGAACGTGAGCGTGCGGCGCGTCGGCCGCTTCGCGAAACTGTCCTGCCCCTATGGCAGCCGAGTGGCAACGGCCGAAATCGCCCCGCTGTTCCCCAAGATCGGTTAACGCCGCCCCAACGCGATACCGGCCATTGAAACTTGCCATCCATTAACCGCGACGCAACCATATTGCCGCCCAGTAGACGCCTCAGACGATCAACCCGGCCCTCATGGCGGGGCGGAAAGGGAAGGCTTTCAAGATGGCTTCGACGACGCGCGGAAGGACCACCTTGGGAAGCGGCGTGGCCGTGGCGCTCGCCCTCATCGCCGGCCTCGTTACCCCCGCCGCCGGACAGGCCCAGACCACGGGCTCCATCTTCGGCTTCCCGCCGCCCGCCCCGCAAGCGGCGCAGGCCGGTGCGGGCCATCCGCTGATGACACCTCAGGCCCTCGCCCAGGCCGAAGCGAACTTCCCCCAGTGCATCGCCGCCCTGTGGCCGCTGGCGCAGTCCAAGGGCGTCTCCCGGCGCACCTTCGAGAGGTACACCGCTTCTCTGCAGCCGCAGATGAAGATCATGGAGTTCATGGACAGCCAGCCGGAATTCTCCAAGCCCATCGGCGCCTATGTGAACATGCTGGTCACCGATTGGCGCGTGAAGAAGGGCCGCGAGGTGCTGGAGCGCTACAAGCCCATCTTCGACAAGGTGGAAAAGGCCTATGGCGTGGACCGCTATGCCGTCACCGCCATCTGGGGCATCGAATCCACCTATGGCGATCCGAAGGGCATCGGCTCGCGCAACGTGCTCGAATCCACTGCCACGCTCGCCTGCATCGGGCGGCGGCAGGATTATTTCCGCGACGAATTCATCGCCACGCTCCAGATCCTGGAGAAGGACGACGTGCCCTACGACCACCTCACCGGATCGTGGGCGGGGGCGTTCGGGCCCACCCAGTTCATGCCCACCTCGTTCCAGCGCTTCGCGGTCGATTTCGACGGCGACGGCAAGCGCAACGTGGTGGATTCCATTCCCGACATCATCGCCTCCACCGCCAACAATCTGAAGCTGGATGGCTGGGAGTTCGGCAAGGCGTGGGGCTATGAGGTGGCGCTGCCGCAGGGCTTCGACTACCGCCTCGCCAACCGCAGCAACAAGAAGACGCTGGCGGAATGGAACGCGCTGGGCGTGCGCCGGCCGAGCGGCATCGCCTTCCCCCGGCCCACCGATACCGCCTACCTGCTGCTGCCAGGCGGCGCCAATGGCCCGGCCTTCCTGATGATGAGGAATTTCGACGCCATCCTGAAATACAACCCGGCCGACGCCTACGCCCTCGCCATCGGGCATCTGGCCGACCGGCTGCGCGGCGGCGGCGCCTTCGCCCAGGCGTGGCCGAAGGAGGAGCGCGGCCTCTCCAAGGCCGAGCGGCAGGAAATCCAGAGCCGTCTCACCCAGATGGGCTACGACATCGGCAATGTGGACGGCATCCTCGGCCAGAAGAGCCGGGTCGCCATCCAGGACTATCAGGTCCGCGCCGGCCTCCTGCCGGACGGCTATCCCGACGTCGCCTTGCTCCAGCAGATGCGGCGCTGACGCGAAGCCAGGCGCGTCAGCCCCTCACAACAGCCCTTCCACCGCCTCCGTCAGCCGCTCCAGATCCTCCGGGCGGGACAGGCGGTGGTCGCCGTCCTTGATGAGGGAAAACACCACGTCGTCCTCGGCGAGGCAACTCACGAGGCGCATGGCGTGCTCCCACGGCACGTCCTCGTCCCGCGCGCCCTGCAGGATGCGCACCGGGCAGCCCACCGCGAACGGCGCGCCCAAAAGCAGGTGGCGGCGCCCGTCCTCGATCAGCTCGCGGGTGATGACATAGGGGTCCTCGCCATAGAGCGTCGGCTTCAGGAAGCGCCCGGAGGTCTCGATCAGCTCGCGCACCGGGGGCGGGAACTTGTCCCACATGAGCGCCTCGGTGAAGTCCGGCGCGGGCGCTATCAGCACCAGCCCTTTCAGCCTTTTCTCCCCCCGCGCCGCCAGCGCGCGGGCGAGGAGGAGCGCGATCCAGCCGCCCATGGACGAGCCGATGACCACCTGTTCGCGCGAAGTGGCGTGGTCGAACACCGCCAGCGCCTCATTGAGCCAGCGCGAGATGGTGCTCTCCTCGAACGCCCCGCCGGACGCGCCATGGCCGGAATAGTCGAAGCGCACGTTCGCCTGCCCGCGCGCCTGCGCCCAGCGGGCGAGATACTCGGCCTTGGTGCCGGTCATGTCCGACTTGAAGCCGCCCAGCCAGAACAGGCCGGGCGCCGCGCCGGGAATGGCGCGGATGGCGATGGCGCGGCCGTCCACGTCGAGGGTGGAGGCGGTTTCGCCGGGGATGGTCTCTGTCATCTCAGGGTCCGTCAGGCGAAGGCGGCGAAATAGCGGGCAACGATGCGGGCATAGATGCGGGTCAGCGCCTCGAGGTCGGCGACGGGGGTCGCCTCGTCCACCTTGTGCATGGTCTGGCCCACAAGGCCGAATTCCACCACCGGGCAGAGATCCTTGATGAAGCGCGCATCAGAGGTGCCGCCCGAGGTGGAGGCCTCCGGCCGCCGCCCGGTCTCCGCCTCCACCGCATCCGCCACCAGCTCCACGAAGGGGCCGGGCGCGGTGAGGAAGCTCTGGCTGGCGCCGGGCTGGAAGGCGAGATCGTAGGTGAGGCCGGCGCCATCAAGGCGGCGGATGATCTCGGACTTCAGCGTTGCCAGCGAATAAAGATCGTTGAAGCGCACGTTGAAGCGGGCGGTAGCCTCGGCCGGGATCAAATTGAACACCGGATTGCCGACATCGATGGAGACCACCTCCAGGTTCGACGGCGGGAAGAAGTCCGAGCCGTGGTCGAGGGGCGCGGCGGTCAATTCGCCCACCAGCTTTACCAGGCGGGGAATGGGATTGTCGGCGAGGTGCGGATAGGCCACGTGCCCCTGCACGCCCTTCACGGTGAGGATGCCGGAGAGGCTGCCGCGCCTTCCCACCTTGAAGGCATCGCCCATGGCGCTGGGGTTGGTGGGCTCGCCGAGGACGCAATGGTCCACCCGTTCGCCCTTTTCCTTCAGCCACTCCACCACCTTCACCGTGCCGTCCAGCGCCGGACCCTCCTCATCGCCGGTGATGAGGAAGGAGAGCGAGCCCCTCGCCGGCGGCCCAAAGCTGAGCGCGGCGGCGAGGAAGGCGGCGACCGCGCCCTTCATATCTACCGCGCCCCGTCCGTAAAGCTTGCCGTCCTCCACCGTGCCAGCGAACGGGCCGTGCTGCCAGTGGGTGGGATCGCCCTCCGGCACCACGTCCACATGGCCGGCGAAGCACAGATTGGGCGCGCCGGTGCCGATGCGGGCGTAGATGTTGGGGATGGGCACGCCGCCGCTGTCGAACGTCAGCCGCTCGACATGGTATCCTGACGCCTCCAACCGGCGCGCGACCAGTTCCAGCGCGCCGCCCGAATCGGGGGTGACGGACGGCGCCCGGATCAGTTCGGCCGCCAACGTCAGCGCATCGGGGACATTGGCCCGAAGCTCGGGCTTGACGGAAGCATCGGCGGTCATCAGGAAAGCCTCATCGCGACCGGGGGACGACGAGATAGCGGCAAAGACGCCGGTCTTTCCAGCGGTTTTCTCGGCGATCCGGGCGGCCGGGCCGCCTTTATGCCCCATCCGCCACGAGGCTGCCGCCTTCAGGCGACAGGAACGCCGCCGCGGAGGTTCAAATATGAAGGTGAAGACGTCCGCGGCCTTTCTGGTCGCGCTCGCCCTGTCGGTTTTCCCGCTGGCTCAGGCCGGCGCCCAGCAGGCCGCAAGCCCGCCGGCGCAGGGCCAACAGCAGGGACAGGGCCAGAGCGCGCCCGCCGCGGCCACGCCCAATGCCGCAGCCTCACCCCCCGCCGCGCCGGCGGCCGCGTCCGGCACCCCCGCCCCTGCTGGCGGCGATGCCGCGCCGGCTCAACCTGCTCAGCCGGCGCCTGCGCCCAAGCCCGCGGCTGTTCCGCCCGATCCGACCATCGTCGCCGCCCGCGAGAAGATGGAGGCGGCCCGCTCCGCCCTCGATTCCATCGACGCCGCCCTCGCGGTGGAAGGCCTGCGCCCCGGCGACCTCGATGAGCTGCGCCAGCGCCTCGACCCCGCCCGCAAGGACCTCGCCGCCGTCTCCGACCAGATCGCCCCCCGCGTCGCCGACGCGGAGAGCCGTCTCAACGGCCTCGGACCCAAGCCCGCCGATGGCGCGACCGAGGAGCCCACCGTCGCCGCCGACCGCGAGCGCCTCACCAAGGTCGCCGCCGAATTCGGGGCGGTGCTGAAGCAGAACCGCGCGCTGGTGCTGCGCGGCGACCAGATTTCCGACCGCATCAGTTCCCGCCGCCGCGCTTTGTTCACCGGCCAGCTGTTCGAGCGGGTGGATTCCGTCCTCGATCCGGACCTGTGGACCAACGCCTTCAGCGCGCTGAATTCCGAGTTCCGCGCCCTGGGCTACTTCGGCAACGACTGGCGCGCCTATTCGGTGCGGCGTATGTCGCCGCTGGCGGTGATTGGCATCGTCCTCGGCGGTCTCGCCATCATGGGTGCCGTGGTGGCGGGCGGAAGCCTGCTGCGCAAGCGCCTGCGGACCCCTGCGCCGGAGCCGGGCGAGAGCTTCACCCGCCTGCGCTCGGCGCGCGAGGCGATGAAGGTTCTGTTCCTGAACGCCACCGTCGCGCCCGCCGCGGCGATGGCGGCCATCGCCTTCATCGGCGCGTTCGAGATCATCCCGCCCCGCGCCGATGAACTGGTGCAGGGCATCGTCATCGCCATCTTCATCAAGGCCATCGGCAATGCCGTGGGCCGCGCCTTCCTGGCGCCGAACGAGCCGTGGCGCCGCCTGCCGCCGCTGTCCGACGGAGCGGCCGTCCTCGCCTTCCGCTATTACTCCTTCACCGTGTGGACGCTGGCCATCGCGGCCGCGCTCAATGCCCTGCACCGGGTGCTGTTCGCGCCGGTGGGGCTGACGGTGGTGACGAGCGCGATCATGTCGCTGCTCATCGCCGGCTTCATCTCCCGCTTCCTCGTCGGCGCCGCCAGCGCGGAGGACCGGGCGGAAGCGGCCAAGGATGCCGGGAGCACCGACGCCGCTGCCATCGCCGCCGCCGGTCCCGCGCCGGCCCCGCCGCGCTACATCCGCCTGTTCGTCTGGGTGGCGGTGTTCGCGCTCATCGGCGCGCTGGTGGCCGGCTATATCAGCTTCGCGGCCTTCGTCGCCGCGCGCATGGTCATCGCCGCCGCCGTGCTCGGCGTGCTCTACCTGCTCTATGCGCTCATCGACGCCTTCTTCGGCGAGGGCCTGTCCGCCGAGACCCATCGCGCCCGGATGATCTCCAGCATGCTGGGGCTCAGGCCGGAGCGGGTGGAGCTGATCGGCGTCATCGCCTCCGGCCTGCTCAAGCTGCAATTGTTCGTGGTGGCCGCCTTCCTCATCGTCGGCAGTTGGGGCACCTCCACCGCGGACATGATGGAGACGGTGGAGCGCGTCTCCTTCGGCGTCCGCATCGGCACCGCCACCATCACGCTGTGGAGCGTGGTCTATGCCGTGCTGCTGCTGCTCATCAGCCTCGCAGCGGCGCGCGGCCTGCAGAAGTGGGTGTCGAGCGCCCTCCTGCCCCGCACAGGGCTGGAGCCGTCGCTGCAATCCTCCATCTCCACCATCGTCGGCTATGTGGGCACCATCATCGCCGTCATGGTGGCCATGGGGCAGCTGGGGCTGAACCTCGAGAATATCGCGCTCGTCGCCGGTGCGCTCTCGGTCGGTATCGGTTTCGGCCTCCAGTCGGTGGTGTCGAACTTCGTCTCCGGCCTGATCCTGCTCGCCGAGCGGCCGATCCGGGTGGGCGACACCATCAACGTGAAGGGTGAGGAAGGCTATGTGCGGCGCATCTCGGTGCGCTCCACGGAGATCGAGACCTTCGAGCGCGCCACGGTGATCGTCCCCAATGCCGACCTCATCACCGGCATGGTGAAGAACTGGACGCACTCCAACACCACCGGCCGCATCATCGTCGCCGTCACCGTCTCCTATGACAGCGACCCGGAGGAGGTGCGCGACATCCTGGTCGGCTGCGCCTGCGACCATCCGCAGGTGCTCCAGTCGCCGCCGCCGCGCGTGTTCCTGATGAAGTTCGCCGATGCGGGCATCGTGTTCGAGCTGCGCTGCGTGGTGGCGAACGTGGACTATGCGCTCACCGTGAAGAGCGACCTGCACTTCCAGGTGCTCTCGCGCTTCCGCAAGGCCGGCATCGGCATGGTGGCGCAGCCCTGGGCGGCGCTCGCCCGCGCGCCGCGCGACATGGTGCCCCCGCCGCCCGCGCCGCCCGACCCGCTGCAATAGGCCGGGCCCGGGAGGGGAACGGGCGCTAACGCTTCCTCAACCCTCCCGGCGCACAAGACAGGGGAACATCGGGGGATCGCCCCCGGAAGCCTGCCCGATGCGGCCAGCCGGAAGCCGAGACATGCGCGACACTTTTCTCCGCCGCTCCCTCCTCGCCGGTGCCGGCCTTGCGCTTCTCGCCGCCATCGCCGGCTGCGCCACGACCGAGCAGATCGACACCCAGCCGGCCTTCTACATCAACCTCGCCAAGACCGGTAAGCCGGTGGATGCCGCCGCCGCGGCCTCGCTCCTCTCCGACTACCGCACCGCGCGCGGACTGCCGGCGGTGACCATAGACGACACGCTGAGCCGCCTCGCCCAGGACCAGGCGAACGCCATGGCCAAGGCGGACAACCTCTCCCACGAGGTGGGCGGGCGCAATTTCATGACCCGCATCAAGGCCTCGGGCTACGACGCGAAGCGCGCGGTGGAAAATGTGGGCGCCGGCTACCACACGTTGGCGGAAGCCTTCTCCGGCTGGCGCGATTCTCCCTCGCACAACAAGAACATGCTGGAGCCCGGCGTGACCCGCATGGGCATCGCCACCGCCAACGCGCCCAATTCCAAGTACAAGGTCTATTGGGCGCTCATCCTCGCCCAGCCGGACGGCCCCGCGCGCTGAGTCCGCCGAGGGCGGGGCCGGCGCCTATCGGCTCCAGGCAAGGCCGGTCTGGCGGTAGTGCCGCATCTCCGCGATCTCGGGGATGAAATCACGAATGGCAGCGAGGAAGGGCGGGAAATGCGGCCCGCGCCGGAAGCCGTCCATATGCGCCGCCACCGACGCCCAGCGAATGCGCAGAATGAAACTGGCCGCCTCATCCTCGCATTGCGTGATCTCGTAGCCGAGGCATTCCGGCGCCGCCGCCAGGTGACGTCCGGCCTCGGTATAGGCCGCGATGAAATCCTCGACGCTGTGGGCGGTCAGCACATAGCGCACATATTCCACCGCCGCCTCCCCCTGCTGCCGCATGAAGGCGAAGGCGTTGTCCAGCGGCGCGCCGCGATTGACGGCCTGATCGATCCACAGCATCGCATAGGGTTCGAGCAGCCGCGCCAGCTTGAGCGCCCCGGCATCCACTGCGTCGAAGCCGAGATCGGCAACGAGGGCCAGCACCTGCGGCTTCAGGGCCGCATTGTCGCCGGCGACGAACATCACCGGACAGGCGGGATATCCGGTGGCCGCTGCCATGACCGAAAAGCCGACCTGATTCATCGCCTTGAACACCGCTGCGCCGGGCGCGAGGCGCGCCACCTCCTCGGCGCCCGAGGTGGAGAAGCCGAGGGCGAGGGTCAGGCCCTCCGGACCGACCGTCAGCGGATTGGTGGCATCGATCAGCAGCCGCCCGGACAGGTCGCCCGCAGCCATCAACGCGCTCGGCACCGCATCCCATGGCACGGCAAGGACGATGGCATCCGCTCCCGCTACCGCCGCGCCGACGTCCATCGCCGTAGCGCCGGCGGCCTTCGCCGCAACCAGATGCTTCGGGACGGCGGGGTCGGGGACTCCATAGACGATGGCATGGCCGGCGCGGGCCCAGCCTTTCCCGAGCGCGCCCCCCACATTACCGGCTCCAATGATCGCGATCCGCATGATTTTCCCCTTCGATGTCTTGAGCTAGACTTTCCGGGGAAGTTTCAATGCGGAACAAAACCGGTTCAACGCACCAGATGGTGCGTGATCTTGCAGGTGCAGACATGAAACGTTTGCGCAAGTCCTACACGTGTCCGGTGGAACTGGCGGTCGAGTTCGTCGGCGGGAGGTGGAAGACGGTCATCCTCGCCTGGCTGAAGGAAAGCCCGCTGCGCTACAACGAACTGCGTGCCCGCATTCCCGGCATCGCCGACAAGGTGCTGACCGAGCGGCTGAAGGATCTCGAGCAATTGGGGCTCGTGTCCAAGGTGGCGGACGAGGGCCGGGCCGGCGGCCACATCTACCGCCTGACCCAGCGGGGCGAGGGGCTGCGGCCGGCTCTCGATGCGCTTTATGCCTTCGGCGCGGCCATGGCGGCGGAACTGCCGGTGACGCTCGGCCCGCCCGTCTCGCGCGCGAATGCGAGGGGAGCGAGCGGTGCTTCGAAGACACCCGAAGGGAACGCACCCGCCGCAAACGAGACCCTCGCGGGAGGCGAGCGTACAGGGGTAGGTCGTCGCCGTGCGGGCTGAGCCGCCAGAACGCGCGATCGTGATCGCAACGGGCGCGTCAGGGGTTTCGCGACGCTTCGATGTGCATCTTAATGGCGGAACTGACCCATGACAGGCAGGAGAGGAAGATGAAGCGGATCGCTTTCGTCGTGTGCGCCCTGAGCGTCCTCGCCGGCCCGGCGCTCGCATGCCCGGGCATGACCAACGCCTCCATCGGCGACACCACCACCGCCAGCAATCCCGTGACCCAGAAGGGCGGCTGAGCAGCCTTTCGGCCCTGCTCCGGTTTCCCTCCCGACGGAACCTCCGTTCCCCGGCCTTCGGGCCGGGGCTTTTTTATGCTCTGAAGGAAAACGGCCGGCGGGGTGCGCCGCCGGCCGTTGGTGTTCCTTGTGGTGTTCCTTGCCCACGCTCAAGCGCCGCGCGGGCTTGGCGCGCGATCCCGCCGCGCCCTCACATGTGGATGGCGCGCTTCTCCACGGCCATGGCCGCTTCCTTGACCGCTTCCGAGCGGGTGGGGTGGGCGTGGCAGGTGCGGGCGAGGTCTTCCGACGAGCCGCCGAACTCCATCAGCACCGCGCATTCGTGGATCATCTCGCCGGCCTCGGGGCCGATGATGTGGGCGCCGAGCACCTTGTCAGTGGCGGCGTCGGCGATGATCTTCACGAAGCCGTCCGTGGTGTTGTTCACCTTGGTGCGGCCGTTGGCGGTGAAGGGGAATTTGCCGACCTTGTAGGCGACGCCCGCGGCCTTCAGCTCGTCCTCGGTCTTGCCCACCGAGGCGACCTCCGGGAAGGTGTAGACCACGCCGGGGATCACGTCATAGTTGACATGGCCCGCCTTGCCGGCCAGCTGCTCGGCCAGCGCCACGCCCTCGTCCTCGGCCTTGTGGGCGAGCATGGGGCCGACGATTACGTCGCCGATGGCATAGATGCCGGGCACGTTGGTGGCGAAGTGGTGGTCGGTGACCACGCGGCCGCGCGCATCCTTGGCGACGCCCGCCTCCTCCAGCCCGAGGCCGGCGGTGTAGGCGATGCGGCCGATGGCGACCAGCACCACATCCGCCTCGATCACCTCGGCGGCGCCACCGGCGGCGGGCTCGACCGTGACCTTCAGCGTCTCGCCGGAGGTGTCCACGCCGGTGACCTTGGTGCCGAGCTTGAAGGCGAAGCCCTGCTTGTCGAGGATGCGCTGGAAGGACTTGGCCACGTCCGAATCCATGCCGGGCAGGATGCGGTCCAGGAATTCCACCACCGTCACCTGCGCACCCAGACGCCGCCACACCGAGCCGAGCTCGAGGCCGATGACGCCCGCGCCGACGACCACCAGCTTGCCCGGAACCTTGGGCAGCTTGAGTGCGCCGGTGGAGGAGACGATGCGCTCCTCGTCGATGGTCACGCCGGGCAGCGGGGCGACGTCCGAGCCGGTGGCGATGACGATGTTCTTCGTTTCCAGCACCTCGACCTTGCCGTCGGCATTGAGGGTGACCTCAACCTTGCCGGTGCCAAAGATCTTGCCGGCGCCCATGTAGACGTCGACCTTGTTCTTCTTCAGCAGGAACTCGACGCCCTTCACGTTGCCGTCCACGCCGCGGTCCTTGAAGGCCAGCATGGCGGGCAGGTCGAGGGTGGGGGCCGGCACGCCGATGCCCATCTCGCCGAACTTGTGGCCCGCTTCCTCGAACAGCTCGGAGGCATAGAGCAGCGCCTTGGAGGGGATGCAGCCCACGTTCAGGCAGGTGCCGCCATGGGTGCCGCGCTTCTCCACCACCGCGACCTTGAGGCCGAGCTGGGCCGCGCGAATGGCGCACACATAGCCGCCGGGGCCGGTGCCGATGA
>JAEZMT010000270.1 GCA_023442085.1 Pseudomonadota bacterium
GGTGGAAAAGGATTATCTCACCCCCTGGGAGGCGGAAACGGCGAAAGCCCGTTTCCTCAAGAGATTCGAGGAGCTTGCGCCATGATCCATGTCTGCTCCCTCGCCAAGCTGCACGAAACGGTGGAACAGACCGGCGCGCGGCATGTCATCACCCTCATCAACGGCGGCACGGTGCTGACCCGGCCGAGCAACGTCGACCCCACGAACCACCTCTTCCTCGGGATCAACGACATCGCCGAGGAAATCGAGGGACTGGTGGCGCCAGGCGAGACGCACATGCTCGAACTGTTCGAGTTCGTGCGCGCCTGGCCGCGCCAGACGCCGCTGGTGATCCATTGCTACGCCGGCATCTCGCGCTCCACGGCGGCGGCCTATGCCACGCTGTGCGCCCTCCTGCCGGACCGAGACGAGATGGAGCTGGCCCAGCGCCTGCGCCACGCCTCGCCCACCGCGACGCCCAACCCGCGCATCGTCTCCCTGGCCGATGCCGCGCTGAAGCGGGAGGGGCGGATGGTCGCGGCCATCCACGCCATCGGCCGCGGTGCCGACGCCTTCGAGGGCGAGCCCTTCGCTCTGCCCGTGGCCTGACCGGAGACCACCCGGACGTGCCCATGTGCGTCCCAGCTCTCCTTGAGGCGCGCGGCAGGAAGATGGGCTGTCCTCATGCCCCCGCGCGGCGCGACGGTGGGAACGGCGCTCGCCGCAGCGGGGCTGATGGCGGCCATGCTTCCGGGCAGCAAACCGGAGGGGGCTGAGCTACCGAGGCCTCAGGGCCTCCCTGGTCGGCCTATGGAGGTCCGACGCTCAGGCGCCCGGCGATCTCACGCAGGCGATTATCTTCGCGTCCTTCATCGCTTTCTGGACCATCCTTGCTTTCGGCTGGAGGGGCCACCCGTCCGCATCGGCGGGGAGGCGGCCGGCCTGTTCGGCATTCTCGGCCGGGTGGGTGTGCCGGCGGCGCGGGCGCGGCTCAACACCATCCTCGTGGGCACCATGTTCGTCGGCGGCGCCTTCGGCTCGGCCGCAGCCACGATGGCGTGGACCTGGGACGGATGGGCCGCCGTCTGCGCCAACGGCCTCGGGCTGTGCGTCGCGTCGTTGGCGATCAGGCTAATCACCAGCCGCGCGGCCTCGGCCAGGGGCTGAACCCCTTCAGCCGGTCGCCAGCACGCCCACGAGGCCCGGCACCGGCGCACCTTTCTCTGCACGGGTGGAGGCCTGCTCCAGCAGGACGACGGCCAGCCCCACCTCCCCCGCCAGCGCGCGGACATATGCCTCCGCGTGAGCGTAGCGCAGGGTCTCGCGCAGCAGCACGCCCTCCCCATCGTGCGTCTCCAGCGTGAAGGCAAACAGGCCGCCGGGCGCCAGCGCGGTGCGGGCGGCGTGGAAGATGGGGCCAAGGTCGCCCACATAGCAGAGCGCGTCGGCGGCGATGACGAGATCGAGACTGCCGGCCGGCACCGCCTGAAGCGCAGCGCCCATCTCGCCGGCTTCGAGAGCCGCGTAATGGCCGAGCGCCCTTGCCTTCTCCAGCATGGCGGGTGAGAGATCGACGCCATCCAGCCGCTCCGCGAGCGGCGCAAAGAGCACCCCGGCGAGGCCTGTGCCGCAGCCGAGGTCCAGCGCCGCGCCGAAGCGCAGCTCCCGACCCTGCGCGGTGCACGCGGCGCGTACCGCCTCCAGCAGCAGCTCGGGGCCGCGATAGGCGAGCTTGTCGCGCAGCGCCGTTTCGAAGCGGTCGGCATATTGGTCGAACAGGGTCCGCACATAGGCCGCCGACATGGCGCCCTCGGTCGCCCCACCCCCCAGCCGCGCCCGCCTGAGCCCCGCGCCCAGCCGGTCGGCGGGATCGAGCGCCAGCGCCCGGGCATAGGCCTCCCGCGCGGCGTCCCCTTCCCCCTGCCCTTCCCGCGCCTCGCCGAGCAGGAACCAGGCGGCGGCGAAACCGGGCGCCGCCTCCACCGTCTCGGCCAGAAGCTCGGCGGCGGCGGCGAAATCCCGCTCGGCGAGGAAAGCACGTGCCCAATCGAGCCGCCGGTCGAGGACGGGATCGCCGGAGGTATCGAAGGCAGTAGCGGACACGCTCGATCTCGCGTTTGTGGGAACCTCGCGCCTTGGCGCAAGTCTCCCCATATGAGTCTCCCCATATAATGGGAAACCCGCCCGATAAAGTGATGCGCCCGGAAGACCTCCTCTGCCCCTCGCCCAAGGGCCTCTACAGCCCCATCGGCGATTTCTACGTGGACCCGATCCGCGCCGTGCCGCGGGCGGTGATCACCCACGGCCATTCGGACCATGCCCGTGCCGGCCACGCCCATGTGCTCGCCACCCGCGAGACGCTGGACATCATGGCCCTGCGCATGGGGGCGGACTTCGCGGGGGCGACGCAGGCGCTCGCCTATGGTGCGGAGATCACCATCAACGGGGTGAAGGTGAGCCTCCATCCCGCCGGCCACGTGCTCGGCTCGGCGCAGGTGCGCCTTGAGAAGGATGGGCTCGTGATCGTCGTCTCCGGCGACTACAAGGACGCCGCCGACCCCACCTGCGCGCCGTTCGAGCCCATCCGCTGCCACGTCTTCGTCAGCGAGGCGACGTTCGGCCTGCCGGTGTTCCGCCATCCCCCGGCGGCGGGCGAGGTGGACAAGCTCCTCGCCTCGGTGCGCATCTTCCCCGAGCGCACACACATCGTCGGCGCCTATTCCCTCGGCAAGGCCCAGCGGATGATGGCGCTGATCCGCCAGGCAGGACACGACGCGCCGATCTATGTCCACGGGGCGCTCGTCAATGTCACCGGCTATTACGAACGCTGCGGCATGGACTTCGGCGAAATCGTCCCGGTGAAGGGCGCGCCGAAATCTGCCTTCGCCGGGGCCATCGTCATCGCCCCGCCCTCCTCCATGACGGACATCTGGGCGCGGCGCTTCGCCGATCCCATCACCTGCTTTGCCTCCGGCTGGATGCGCGTACGCGCCCGCGCGCGCCAGCGCGGCGTGGAACTGCCGCTGGTGGTGTCAGACCACGCCGATTGGGATGGCCTCACCGCCTCCATCCGCGCCACCGGCTGCGAAGAATTGTGGGTGACCCACGGCGCCGAGGACGCCCTGGTCCACTGGGCCCACACCCGGCAATTGCGCGCCCGCCCCCTGCACATGGTCGGCTATGGCGAGGAGGATGAGGAGGCGGCCGTGCCGGTGCCGGAAGGGGAGGCCCCCGCCCCATGAACCGCTTCGCCGCGCTGCTCGATCGCATGTCCTACGAGGCCGGGCGCAATGCCAAGATCCGCCTCATGGCGGACTATTTCCGCTCGACACCGGACCCGGAGCGCGGCCTCGCGCTGGCGGCGCTCACCGGGGCGTTGTCCTTCGCCAATGCCAAGCCCGGCGTGGTGCGCGCGCTGATCGCCGAGCGGGCGGACCCGGTGCTGTTCGAGATGTCCTACGATTATGTGGGCGATCTTTCCGAGACCGTCGCCCTCATGTGGCCCCGTCCGGAGGGGGCGCGGCCCCACGCGCCGCTCCTGTCGGAGATCGTCCACGGCCTCTCCACCTTCTCCAAGGTGTCCCTGCCCCGGCATCTGGCCGACTGGCTGGACGGCCTCGACGAGACCGGCCGCTGGGCGCTCCTGAAGCTCATCACCGGCTCCATGCGGGTGGGCGCCTCCGCGCGCCTCGCCAAGACCGCCGTGGCAAGCCTTGGAGAGGTGACGCCGGACGAAGTGGAGCTGGTCTGGCCCGGCCTTGAGCCGCCCTACGAAGAGCTGTTCGCCTGGGTGGAAGGGCGCGGACCGCGGCCGGAGACCTCCAACCCCGCCCCGTTCCGTCCGGTGATGCTGGCCCACGCCATCGAGGAGACGGATTTCACCGCCCTCGACCCGGCCGCCTTCAGCGCCGAATGGAAGTGGGACGGCATCCGCGTGCAGGCCGTGGCCGGCACCGGCGCGGATGGGCAGCGCGTGGTGCGGCTCTATTCGCGCACCGGCGAGGACATCTCCGGTGCCTTCCCGGATATGGCCGAGGCCATCGCCTTCGACGGTGCCATGGACGGCGAACTGCTCATCGTCCGCGACGGCCGGGTGGAGCCGTTCAACGTGCTCCAGCAGCGGCTGAACCGCAAAACGGTGACGGTGAAGATGCTGGCGGAATTCCCCGCCCACATCCGCGCCTATGACCTGCTCGTCGACGGCACGGACGACCTGCGCGACCAGCCCTTCGCCGCCCGCCGCGCGCGGCTGGAGGCGCTCGTCGCCCGGCTCCATACGCCGCGCATCGACCTCTCGCCCATGGTGCCTTTCTCGACCTGGGAGGATTTGACCGCCGCCCGGCGCGATCCCGCCTCCGCCGGCGCGGGGGCGGATGCCGGGGCGGTGGAAGGGGTGATGATCAAAAGGGCGGACAGCCTCTATCTGCCCGGCCGGCCCAAGGGGCCGTGGTGGAAGTGGAAGCGCGATCCGCACACGGTGGATGCGGTGCTCATGTATGCCCAGCGCGGGCACGGCAAGCGCTCGTCCTTCTATTCGGACTACACCTTCGGGGTGTGGACGATCGGCGACGAGGGCGAGGACATTCTGGTGCCGGTGGGCAAGGCTTATTTCGGCTTCACGGACGAGGAACTGAAGCAGATCGACGCCTTCGTCCGCCGCGCCACCATCAACCGCTTCGGCCCGGTTCGCGAGGTGGTGCACGAGAAGGAGGAAGGGCTGGTGCTGGAAGTGGCCTTCGAGGGCCTCGCCCGCTCCACCCGCCACCGCTCCGGCATCGCCATGCGCTTCCCCCGCATCGCCCGCCTCAGGTGGGACAA
>JAEZMT010000286.1 GCA_023442085.1 Pseudomonadota bacterium
GACGGGTCCCTGTCGAAACCGCGATCCACCGCTTTCTCCGCCGCCGCCAGCGCCATGGCATCGGTGGCGAAGGCCCGGGGCGTGCCCCGGAACACATTTCGCGGCACCTGATCCAGCAGGATGATGCGGGCGAGCGCGCCGGGCGCCGTGCCCCGCCAGCCGTCGAGCGCGCTTGCCGCCGCTGCCTCATGGGCCGGCAACAGGGCGTCGCGAACCTCTTCATCGAAGGCCGGGCCGCCACCGAACCACTTCTCGCGGCCGGCGGCCTGCCAGAAGGAGAGCACCGCTTCGGGCGTGGGGACGCGGGCGCTCATCGGGCCATCCCCGGAGGCGCCAGCGGATTGTCGGTGAGCGCGGCACGATCCGGCATGTCCACCTGCGGAATGCCGAGGAAGGCGTTGAACAGGCGGGCGATCACCTGCGGGTCGAGGTCGCGCACGATCATCACGAGGCGGCTCCTGTGGTCGTCGTCGGGCCAGCCGGGAAGGCGGGCGGGTGGGTGCATCACATGCTGCACGGCATGAAGCACCACGGGCGTCTCCGGTTCCTCGGCAAGCTTCACGATGCCCTTCATGCGCAGCAGGCTTGCACCATGCGTCGCCCGCAGCAGCTCGAGGAACAGGTCGAGGGTCGCGGCCGGAATGGCCGCGTCCGTGGCGAGGGTAAAGGCGCGGATGCGGCTGTCGTGCCGGTTGGGGTCCAGGCTTGAAGGATCGACCTGGGCCTGCGCCGCCGCCACGTCCTCGGCGGCGAGCCAACGGGCGACATCCGGGATCCGGGTGTTCGCATCGAACAGGCCGGCGCCGAGCAGCGCGTCCGCCGTCGCCTCCCCCGCCGCCGCATCGACGATTTTCGCCGCCGGGGCGAGTCGGTGGAGCCGCGCCTTCAGCGCTTCGAGGGCCTCGGTGTTCGTGACGAGATCGGTCTTGGTGAGGACGATGCGGTCGGCCACCGCCGCCTGCTTCACCGCCTCGTCGTGGGCGTCGAGGGTGGCATCCCCGTTCACCGCGTCGACCACGCAGACGATGCCGTCGAGCCGGTAGCGCAGTCCGAGATAGGGGTGGGTCATCAGCGTGTGGATCACCGGCGCCGGATCGGCAAGGCCCGTGGTTTCGATGACGACGCGGGAGAAGGGCGGCAGGCGATCGTTGTCGCGGCCACGCAGCAGGTCTTCCAGCGCGGCGACGAGATCGCCCCGCACGGTGCAGCACAGACAGCCGGAGGACAGCATCACGATGCCCTCCTCCACCGGCCGCACGAACAGATGGTCGAGCCCCACCTCGCCGAACTCGTTGATGAGAACGGCGGTGTCGGCCAGCGCGGGATCGGCGAGAAGCGCGTTGAGCAGCGTCGTCTTTCCGGCGCCGAGAAAGCCGGTGAGCACGGTGACGGCGATGGGCGCGGGCGGGCCGCGGCGCGGCGTGGCGGCTTCGGGTGCGGAATCGCCTTGCTGTGGGAAGGCGTCGGAGGGGCCCGGCATGGGACGTTTCCCGGCAGGAGGGGTGGCTTGCCTCCCTGCCTCTACGAGACGGTCCACCGGGTCAAGGGTAACGCGCGGTTTGTACCGACGGCGCACGTCGCCGCAGCGTCGGCTGCGACCGGCGCCTTAGGTCTCCGAACCCGTTGCGTCGAGCGGAGCCTTACGTCGCCGGTTTGGGGGCCGGTGCGGTTGCCTCGGGTTTGGCGGGCGCGGGAGCCGGCTTTGGCTTGGGCTTCGGCGTGGCCGCGCTGCCGGCAGCGACGGCGCCCTGCGGCTGCACCTGCTTCTTTTCGGCGGACGCCGGCTTCTTCGCCGCATCCCCGCTGGGCTTGTCTCCGCTGGCCTTGGGCTTGTCGGACGCGGCGGCGGACTTGCTGTCGGGCTTCGATCCGGCAGCCGCCTTGGGCTTCTTCGGCGGGTCGGGCTCGTAGGCGGTGGCGTAGTCCTCGACCGCATTGCGCGTGCCCACATAGACCGGGACGGGGGGCATGGAGGGCGGCAGCGTCTGCAGCAGCTCGGCACCGGACTTGGGCAGCGCGGGCGTCGCGAAGGAGAAGCTGGAGCTCGACTGCGGATCGGGCTCGTCGTCCGCCTCGGACGCGGTCACGGCACGCTTGCCGCCGCACACCTCGGCCCGCATGTCATAGATCGGCCCGCTGCTGTTGGGGATGGCCGACAGGAGCGGGGCGGCGGCGCCGAACACCGACCAGGACGACTGGAAGCCCTTCTCGAACAGCAGCGCCGCCTGCTCGGTGCGGGCGGTGCCGGAACGGGCGCCGAGAATGACGGCGATGAGGCGCTTGTTGCCGCGCGTCGCGGTGGCGACGAGATTGTAGCCGGAGCCGCAGACGAAGCCGGTCTTCATGCCGTCCGCGCCGGGATAGCGGTCGATCAGGCGGTTGTAGTTGCGCAGCACCACCTTGCCGATCTTGATGGCGGGGATGCGGAACAGGGCCTCCTGCTCCGGGAAATGATAGATGATGGCGCGCGCGAGAATGGCGAGGTCACGGGCCGTGGTCACCTGGTCGGGGTCCGGCAGGCCGTTCGGGTTCTCGAAATGGGTGCCGGTCATGCCGAGGTGGGCGGCGGTGGCGTTCATCTCGGCGACGAAGGCCGGCATGGAGCCGGCGACACCCTCGCCCACCAGCCAGGCCATGTCGTTGGCCGACTTCACCAGAACCATCTTCAGGGCGTTGTCGAGGGTGACGACGGTGCCCACCTTGAAGCCCATCTTGGACGGCTGCTGCGACGCCGCCGCCGGCGAGACGGGGATGGGCGTATCGAACTTCAGCCGGCCGTTGCGCACGGCGTTGAGCGCCACATAGACCGTCATTAGCTTGGTGACGGACGCGGGATGCCAGGGACGCCCGGCCTCCTTCTGCTCGATCACGCGGCCGGTATCGGCCTCAACCAGCAGGATAGGATTGGCACGGGCCGGCGCAGCGGCGGCGAGCACGAGCCCGAAAACGGCCAGCAGGCAGCCGATAAACGAGGCTCGGAGGGCGAAACGTGATGTCGTGGGCGCCAACCGATCCGCTCCCTGTTGAGAAATCGCGCGCAGGAACTGCCCTTCCATAACCGTTTTCGCTTGCGCGGAAAAGGCGCAATGGGGCGCACGGTCGATGCTGCACAGGTCGAAGCCTCGCCTAGTCTGCCACAATTCTGCCCTACTCCTTTCAGGCGCGAAACCTTTACATCAGGACGTCAGCTTGTCCTTGACGGTACGCATCCCCGAACCGCCGCGCGGGTTCATGTCTCCCCGATCACCGCCGACGCCGGGCGCTCGGTCTCTTCCGCGCCCGCCATGAACTGTGCGCGGGCGAGCGCCGCGAAGCGTCCACCAAGGCGCACCAGCTCCTCGAACGTGCCGGCCTCCACCACCTGCCCGTGCTCGAACACCAAGATGCGGTCGGCATTGCGCACGGTGGCGAGGCGGTGGGCGATGACGAAGGTGGTGCGCCCCTTCATCACCTCGTCCAGCGCCGCCTGCACCTTCACCTCGGTGGCCGCATCGAGGGCGCTGGTCGCCTCGTCGAGGATCAAAATGGGCGGGTTCTTCAGCAGCGCGCGGGCGATGGAGAGGCGCTGGCGCTCGCCGCCGGAGAGCGCGCGGCCCCGCTCGCCGACCACCGCCTGAAGGCCGAGCGGGTTGCGTTCCACCAGTTCCAGCGCCTGGGCGCGGGCCAGCGCCTCGCGCATCTCCGCCTCGGTGGCGTCGGGCTTGCCCACCCTGAGGTTGTCCGCGATGGAGCGGTTGAACAGCAACGGCTCCTGGAACACCACGCCGATAGCGTGGCGCAGGGAGGAGAGCGTGACGTCGCGAATATCCTCCCCGTCGATGCGGATGGCGCCGGATTGCGGGTCGAACACCCGGTGCAGCAAAGCGAGGGCGGTGGACTTGCCCGCCCCCGTCGTGCCGACGAAGGCGAAGGTCTGGCCCGGCTCGGCATGGAACGACACGTCCGCCACCGCCGTGCGCTTGCCATCGTAGGAGAAGGACACGTCGTCGAACGTCACGTCGCCCTGCACCGGCGGCAGGGGCTTTGCCCCCGGCCGGTCACGCACCGCGCCGACCGTGTCCAGCACCTCGAAGAACTGGGACAGCTGCGGCGCCGACATCATCAGCCGGTTGAAGAAGGACACGGTGTGGTCGAGGCGGCCGATCAGCATGTTGGCGAAGGCCACGTAGGTGACGATGTCGCCGATGTTGGCGAGGCCCTGCATGTAGAGCCACGTGCCGATGAGCAGGATGGCGAGGATGGTGAGGGTGGTCGCCGCCTTGGTGGCCATGGACACCATGGCCCACCACGACAGCACCGGGATCTGCACCGCCAGCACCCGGTTCACCGTGTCGCGCAGGCCCGAGACCTCGGCCTCGGTGCGGGTGTAGCTCTGGATCACCGCCACATTGCCAAGGGCGTCGGAGGTCTGTTCGGCAAGGTCGGAATTGTATTCCTCCACCTGCCGCTGCATGGCCTCGGTGCGTCGGATGACATAAGCGGTGACGGCGCCGAACACCGCCATCAGCACGATCAGCACCAGCCCCAGCCGCCAATTGAGGTAGATACCCACCGGCACGAGGATGATGAGGGAGAGGATCGCCGCGCAATCCTCCCGGAAGAAGGACAGCCAGAGGCCCCACAGGGCATCGACGCCCTCCAGCATCACCTTCAGCAGGCGGCCGGAATGGGTTTCCCCGTGGAAGCTCAGGGGCAGTTGCAGCACATGCTCGAAATACTGCGTCAGCACCCCCAGCCGGCGCCGGTGGGAGAGGCGGTCGGCGTGGAGCGAGATCAGCACCCCGGCGCCGATATTGAACAGGCCGAAGCAGACCCAGGCGGCGAGCAGCGGCACGAGGTCGTCGGTGTGCGGCAGCCGCTGGGCGGCCTGGGCGGTGGCCAGCGCATCGATGATGCGACCGAACAGGATGGGCTCGGCGAACTGGGACACCGCCAGAGCGAGATTGGAGCCAGCCAGAAGCGCCCCCAGCCGGGCCTCCGGTCCGAGGAGGCTGATGGTGCGGGCATAGACGCGCAGAAGGCTCATACGGACGGGCTCCGGTCCCTTTGCGCCACAAAAGCGAAGGCGGCGCCATGATGCAAGGGCATGGGACAATTGCGCCCGTGCGGCACCCCGGCGGGCAGCACCTCGCTTGACATTCGGCGGGCCGCCCGCAGTCTGCGGACAGCTTTGGCGGGGGTCTCGATTGAACGAGGAACAGGCGACGGACGCGCGGATCGCGGCATCCCCATTGGCAGCCCAGGCGCCGGATCATGCCCTCGAAGCCAGCGCCGCGCGCATCCTTGCCCGGCATCGCGACACCATAAAAGTGCGCAAGCCGCATCTGGCGGTGGCGAACCTCGCCCGCATCCTGGGCGCGGCGCTGACGCTCGCCAACCGCCACGGCTTCCACGCCATGACGCTGCGCCAGCTGGCGGAGGAATCCGGCCTCAGCATGGGCGGGCTCTATTCCTACCTCGACAGCAAGGACACGCTGCTCCTCATGATCCTGGAGGAAGTGGCGGAAGCGGCGGAAGGCGCCCTCGCCGGGGCGCCCGAGGCGGTGCGCGCGGATCCGGCCCGGCACCTTCCCTGGCTGATCGAGCGCCACATCCTCCTCACGGAGGCCATGCACCCCTGGTTCGTCTTCGCCTACATGGAGGCGAAAGCCTTCCCGCCGGAGGCGCGCAAGCGCGCGGTGGAAAGCGAGCGCGCGACCGAGCGCATCCTCGCCGACGTCATCGCCGAGGGCATGCAGCGCGGCACGTTCGCGGCCGGCGATCCGCTGTTTGCGGCGACGCTCATCAAACCGCTGCTGCAGGACTGGTACGTGAAGCGCAGCAAGTATCGAGAACGCGGCATCGAGGCGCCGGCCTATGCGGAAAAGGTCAACGCCTTCGTGCTGAAGGCGCTGGCCTGACCGCTCAGATGAACGCCGCCGCCCGCGCGGCGAAGGCTTCGGCGAGGCGGCCGGTATCGGCGGCACCCTCGGCGGCGGCATTGCCAGCCCTGGCCCGCGCCGCGATGCCCTCGAAGATCACCGCCCAGCGGAACAGAGCGAAGGCCATGTGGAAGTCGGTCAGCTGCGCCCCGTGGGTCGCCGCCGCCTGGTACGCCGCAACGAAATCGGCGCGCGCGGGAATGCCCAGCGCGTCGAGGTCCAGCCCGTCGATGCCGCCATATTCGTCCGGCCGCGACACCCAGGCCATGGCGCAATGGGCGAGGTCCGCCAAGGGATGGCCGAGGGTGGACAATTCCCAGTCCAGCACCGCCACCACCTCGGGCCGGGTGGGGTGGAACATGAGATTACCGATGCGGTAGTCGCCATGGGCGATGCGGCTGGTGTCGTCCGCCGGGACGTGCGCCGGCAACCACGCCACGAGGCGGTCGATATTGGCGTCCTCGCGGGTCTTCGAGAGGTCCCACTGGCGCGTCCAGCGGGCGATCTGGCGGCTGAAATAATTGCCGGGGCGGCCGAATTCGGAAAGCCCGACGGCGGCGGAATCCACATTGTGCAACGCCGCCAGCGTCGCCGCCATGGCCGCGTACATGGCCCGGCGCTCCGGCGGGGACACGCCCGGCAGGGTGCAGTCGTGGAAGACGCGGCCGTCGACCTTGTCCATCACATAGAAGAGGGTGCCGATGACGGACTTGTCCTCGCACAAGGCGAGCACGGGCGGCACGGACACGCCGGTCTCGGCCAGAGCGTGCATGATGCGGTATTCGCGATCCACCGCATGGGCGGACGGCAGAAGCTCCCCCGGTGGCTGCTTGCGCAGCACGAGGGCGCGATCGTCATAGGTCAGGAAGAAGGTGGGGTTGGACTGCCCACCCGAGATGGCCTCGAAGCGCGGCGTACCGGAGAGGCCGGGCACACGGGCCTTGAGCCACGCATCCAGCGCGGCGGCATCAAAGCCCAGAGCGGGGGCCGGCGCGCTCACGCCGCTCCTCCCGCCACCGGCCAGTTCCAGAAATCATCGCCTTCCTTGTCCAGGAAGCGGTTGAGCACCATCTCGTGCACCGCATCCGCCCCGTCCACGATCCGGGCCTGCCGTGCGTAGCGATAGATCCACTCCAGCACCGTGTCCTTGGAATAGCCGCGCGCGCCATTGATCTGGATGGCGGTGTCGGCGGCGAGGTGCAACGTGTTGGCGGCCTTGATCTTGGCCATGGAGATTTCCTTGCGGGCGAGCCCGCCGCGATCCAGCTCGAACGCCGCCTTCATGACCAGCAGGCGGCCAATCTCGATCTCCATGGCGATGCGCCCCAACATGGTCTGCACGCTCTCGCGATCGGCGAGGCGGATGCCGAACCCCTCGCGCACCGCCGCATAATCGCGGGCGATGGCCACCGAGCGCATGGCGAGGCCGAGCCAGCGCATGCAGTGCGTGAGCCGCGCCGGGCCAAGGCGGATCTGCGTGACCTTGAGGCCATCGCCTTCCTTCATCAGCACGTCCTCGGGCGGGATGGTGAGCCCGTCGAACTCCAGCTCGCAATGGCCGCCATGCTCTTCCGGTCCCATGATGGGGATGCGCCGCACGATGCGCCAGCCCGGCGCGTCGCGGTGGAAGGCGAAGGCGGTCAGGCCCTTGCGCGCATCGTCCGAGGTGCGGGCGACGATGATGAAATGGGCCGCCTCCTCCGCGCCGGTGATGAACCATTTGCGGCCGTAAATGCGATAAGAGCCGTCCGGCTGCTTCTCCGCTCGGGTGAGCATCATGGAGGGGTCGGAGCCGCCGCCGGGATGGGGCTCCGTCATGACGAAGGCGGAGCGCACCTCGCCGCGGGCGATGGGAGCGAGCCAGCGGGCCTTCTGGTCGGCCGTGCCGACCTGCTCCAGCACCATCATGTTGCCGTCGTCGGGGGCGGCGGAATTGAACACCACCGGTCCGAAGATGGAGCGGTTCATCTCCGTGTAGCAGACCGCCATGCCCATGCGCCCGACGCCGAGGCCGCCATTCTCCGGCTTCAGCTGAAGACACCAGAGCCCTTCCGCCCGCGCCTTTGCCCGCAGCCGCTCCAGCGGCGCGGCGGCGATGTTCTCGTGGGCGTCATAGGCCGATGGGTCGCTCTCGAGCGGGATGATCTCCTGCGAGACAAACCCGGCGATGCGGCTGCGGAGGTCTTCAAGGGCCGGGGAGATTGTGAAGTCCATGGATGCGCCCTCAGGTGGGATCAAAAAACGAGCGAGCGCTCGCTTTTTATATCGGATGCACGGTGTTGGCAACGGCTCCGGAGGCCATGCCGCCGGTTAACACCGGCAAATCGGGCGTTGAACTTGCCTATTCCGCTGGCGTCTTGGACGCGGCGGCCCGGGCGTCAGCCTCGGCCTTCGCGGCAGCGGCCTGCTCCTTGCCCGCGAGGCGCAGGCTGAGCTCTCGGGCGCCGAGCAGCGTCAAGGCGAAAGCGAAGGGCACGATGTAGTAGAACAGCCGGAACACCAGCAGCGCGCCGAGCAGTTCCGCCTTGTCGAACTGCGGCAGGGCCACCAGCAGCGCCGCATCGAACACCCCGAGACCGCCCGGCGCATGGCTGGCGAAGCCGAGCAAAGTGGCGGTGACGAAAATGACCGACAGGCTGATGGGGTCGATGTAGGGCGAGGCCGGCATCAGCATGTACATGGCGGCGGCGCACAGGCTGAGGTCGAGGATGCCGATGCCCACCTGCAGCAGCGTGGTGCGGCCGCGCGGCAGCGTGACGAACCAGGTGGAGCGGCCGATGGTGCGCGGTGCCAGCGACACCCAGGTGATGTAGGCCACCAGCGCGCACAGGGCGCCGACGCCGATGAGCCGGTTCACGAAGGGCGGCAGCTGGTCCACGGCGGTGGCCGCCTCGGGATGCAGCGTGATTCCGAGCCCGAGCACGGCGATGTTGCCGAGCCAGAAGGTAAGGCCGGCGACGAAGCAGATCTTCGCCACGTCGATGGCGCCGAGCCCCCAGGCCGAATAGATGCGGTAGCGCACCGAGCCGCCAGTGAAGACGGTGAAGCCCACGTTGTGGCCCACCGAATAGGAGCAGAAGCCCGCCAGCGCCGCGACCCGGTAGGGCACATGGTCCTTGCCGATGGTGCGCAAGGCGAACCAGTCATAGAAGGTGAGCGTAAGATAGGCGCCCGCTACCAGGAAGAAGGCGATGGCGACATCGCGCGGGTTCTTCTCGCGCAGCGCGTCGAGCACATCCGACCATTTGAGGTCGTGGAGCATCCGGTAGAGCACGACCGCCGCGAAGGCGATCACGATCAGGCTCAGGATGAAGCCGAGGCCGTGCAGGCCCACGCGCTCCTTGAAGAACGTCGATACTCTCACCGCCAGAGTGCGCGCAGCCATATCGTCACCGTTCCCCCCGCCCGCGACGACGTCGGACGCCCCTGTTGTAGTTTGGTCCCCTGCCCTATGGGGAGCCTTTTTTTGAGGCGCGTCGTTCGCGGTCAGGCCGTCTTTCGGTTCGTGAAACACTATAAGCCCTGCCTGAGGCTGGGATCGGACGGGCCGCCGGTGCCGGAGCGGGTGCTCAGAGCTTCACCGGATAGCCGATCTCCACCGTCCGGGCGCGCGGCAGGCCGAAACGGTCGACCGAGCGCTCGGCATTGCGCGCGAGGAACGCGAAGACGTGGGCGACCACGTCCCTCAGCTTGATGACCTCATCGGGCGGGATGATCCGCTCGTGGCCGATCACATAGATCGCCGCGTCCGGATCGATGCCCCGCGCGCTCAGCGCCGGACCCAGCACCGACGGCACGTCGATCTGCTGCATGTAGCCGAAGCGCAGATCGACCCGCACGAACCCCTCGTTGAGGGTGGTCACCTTGACCCTGTCCTCCACCGACACCCGCGGGCGGGCGGCGATCCAGACCGAGACGATGACCGCCTTCTCGAAGCGGACCTTGAGCAGGTCCGCCATTCGGGAAAGAGCCACGGGCGTCATCGCACCCGCACGAGACAGAAAGATGGCAGTGCGCGGCGCCTCGACATCGTTCACCCGATCCTTGCGGGCAACAAAATTGTCCAGAGGCTCGGTGAAACGCACCTGCTGGGCCACCACCGCCTCCAGGCCGCGCCGCCAGCTGACCATCACGAAGATGATGACGGCCGCGATGGAGAGCGGCAGCCAGCCACCGTCGTGGATCTTCGTCATGTTGGCCGAGGCGAAGGCAAGGTCCACGGTCAGCAGGCCCGCTGCCATGGCCCACACCGCGAACGAGGGCCAGCCCCACGCCCGCTTGACCTGGGCGATGAACAGGATGGAGGTCGTCACCATCGCGAACGCCACCGCGATGCCGTAGGCCGAGGCCAGCCGCTCGGACGCCTCGAAGCCGAGCACCACGGCGATGCAGGCGATCATCAGCAGCCAGTTCAGCCGGCCCACATAGATGTGCTGCTCATTGTGCTCGGAGGTGTAGCGGATGCGCATGGGCGGCAGATAGCCGAGCTCGATGGCCTGCTTCGCCAGCGAGAACACACCGGTGATGATCGACTGGGACGCGATCACGGTGGCCGCCGTCGCGAGGAACAGGAGCGGCACGTCGAACATGTCGGGGCAGAGGTCGTAGAAGGGGTTGCGGACCGCGCTCGGGTCCACCAGCAGGATCGCGCCCTGCCCGAAATAATTGAGCAGCAGCGCCGGCATGGCCACGAACAGCCAGGCCCGCGCGATCACCGGCCGGCCGAAATGGCCGAGGTCCGCATAGAGCGCCTCGCCGCCCGTCACCGCCAGGAAGCAGGCGCCGAGAATGACGCCGGCGAGCCCCGGATGCTCGACCATCAGCATGATGCCGTGGCGAGGATCGAGGCCGGCGATCACCTGCGGTGCCTGGACGATGCCGTAGACACCGAGCGCCGCCAGCGATCCGAACCACAGCAGCATCACGGGACCGAAGAAGGACGCGATGCGTTCCGTGCCGAGGCGCTGGGAGAAGAAGATGGCGAGCAGCACCAGGCAGGTGAGCGCCACCACCCAGTGCTCCAGTTCCGGCGAGATGACCTGCAGGCCCTCGATGGCCGAGAGCACCGAGATGGCCGGAGTGAGCACGCCGTCGCCGATGAGCATGGCGGCCCCAAGCAGGCCCGCTGCAAGCAGGTACCACCTCAGCCCGATGGCGCTGCGATGGAGATCGAGCAGGGTGACGAGCGCGAGGATGCCGCCTTCGCCGTCGTTATCGGCCCGGAGCACGAGGAAGACGTACTTCACCGTCACCGAGAGAATGATGCTCCAGGTGATGAGGGACAGCAGGCCGAGCACGTCGGCGCCGATGAAATTGGTTCCGCCCACGGCCAGGACACCCTGCTTGAGGGCGTAGAGCGGGCTGGTGCCGATATCGCCGAAGACGACGCCGAGGGCGCCGATCTCCGCAGCGAACGGCAGGGTGCGCGAACTGTCGCGGGAAAAGCTGGTGGACATGGAGGGCGGCTGCCTCTCAGCCGGGCGCGAGCGTCAGGGATGCGCGCGATGAAACGCGGCCGGCGCACCGGCCGGCGGAAAGATGGACATCGCAAAGGGATGCATCGCGCAGAAAGGCGTCTCGCGAGCGTCGCACGTAACCGTCCAAGGCCAAGCCCCCGCAACCAGCCCCCGCAACACGCCCCCGCTGCAGATCTCCGCCCCGAGCATCCTGAGGCCTGAACCCGCCCCCGGTCCTTGCAGGAAGCCTTCGCTCCGGAACGCGGTGTGCCCCGGACCGAGCCGTCCCGACGCCCCGCCGCGTGGCGACCGTGGAACCGCTTCCCGCGCGTCGCGGGTGCCCAACACCTATCTCCGTTCGCAGGTGAACACAATGCGGTGCCGCACGCGGCGTGACCAGGCGGTCTCCAACGCAGAACGCCGGCCCGAGGGCCGGCGTTCGCGAGAACCAGGGACCGATGCGGGACGCACCGATCAGTAGCGGTAATGCTCGGGCTTGAAGGGACCCTGCTGCGCCACGCCGATATAGGCCGACTGCACGTCCGAGAGCTTGGTGAGCTTCACGCCGATCTTGTCGAGATGCAGCGCCGCCACCTTCTCGTCGAGGGACTTCGGCAGGGTATAGACCTTCTTCTCGTACTGGCCGGGCTTGGTGAACAGCTCGATCTGCGCCAGCGTCTGGTTGGTGAAGGAGGCCGACATCACGAAGCTGGGATGGCCGGTGGCGTTGCCGAGGTTCACGAGGCGCCCCTCGGACAGCAGGATGATGCGCTTGCCGTCCGCGAACTCAACCTCGTCCACCTGCGGCTTCACATTGTGCCACTTGAAGTTCTTCAGGCCGGCGACCTGGATCTCGCTGTCGAAGTGGCCGATGTTGCACACGATGGCGCGATCCTTCATGGCGCGCATGTGCTCGACGGTGATGACGTCGAGATTGCCGGTGGCGGTCACGAAGATGTCGGCGCGGGGGGCCGCGTCCTCCATCGTGGTGACCTCATAGCCTTCCATCGCCGCCTGGAGGGCGCAGATGGGATCGATCTCGGAGACCATCACGCGGCAGCCGGCATTGCGCAGCGAGGCGGCCGAACCCTTGCCCACGTCGCCGAAGCCCGCGACCATGGCCACCTTGCCGGCCATCATCACGTCGGTGCCGCGGCGGATGCCGTCCACCAGCGATTCACGGCAGCCGTAGAGATTGTCGAACTTCGACTTGGTGACGCTGTCGTTGACGTTGATGGCGGGCCACAGGAGCGTGCCCTTCTTCTGCATCTCATACAGGCGATGCACGCCCGTGGTGGTCTCTTCCGTCACGCCCTGAATGGACTTGGCGAGCATGGAGTACCAGCCGGGCTTGTGCTTCAGCCGGCGCTTGATGGCGGCGAAGAGGACTTCCTCCTCCTCGTTGGTGGCGCCGTCGAGGAAGGCGGTGTCGCCCTCTTCCGCGCGCTTGCCGAGATGGACGAGCAGGGTGGCGTCGCCGCCGTCGTCCAGGATCATGTTCGGGGCGCCGCCGTCGGCCCACTCGAAGATGCGGTGGGTGTACTCCCAGTATTCCTCCAGCGTCTCGCCCTTGACGGCGAAGACGGGGGTGCCGGCGGCGGCGATGGCAGCCGCGGCATGATCCTGGGTCGAGTAGATGTTGCACGAGGCCCAGCGCACATCGGCGCCGAGCGCCTTCAGCGTCTCGATGAGCACGCCGGTCTGGATCGTCATGTGCAGCGAGCCGGCGATGCGCGCGCCCTTGAGCGGCTGGCTCGGGCCGTATTCGGCGCGGGTGGCCATGAGGCCGGGCATTTCGATTTCGGCGATGTCCAGTTCCTTGCGGCCCCAGTCCGCGAGGTTGATGTCCTTCACCACATAATCGTTGCTCATGGATGGCTCCGCTTGAGATCGTATCGGGCGGCGGGCGTGCAGCCGCCGGTCATGGCGCGCCATTTAGCATGGCAGGGGCATAGGGGCAATAAGGATATAAAGAAATGCTTATATCGATGGGCTTGGCCAGCCTGAGCCCGTCGCTGCGGAAGGGTCGCCGCAGCCTCCGCAAGTCGGCGGGCAGTGGAGGCCCAGTCGTCGCGCAAGTCCCCACCCCTCGCCCGCGTAGGTAAGGTTGGCGACATGCGCGCTTTGATTCCGACAAAAATTGTGATATACGTGACTTTACAGTCGATTGCTTCCACTACCAGCCACATCGCGCCCGCAATGTGTTCGCGCATGTTCTAGGGCGCATTCTCGGGAACAAAGGGGCGAGAATATTGTGCCGGCCGTCTTCCTGCGGCGCGGCGACATGGCTGTCTTTGCATCGTCTGGCAGAGCGGGGTGGCGGGCGTTCCGGCCGCGACCCATATCCGCAGCTGAAGGTGCGCGCCGTACCGGGACCGGACCGGCCGGCCGGCGCACCAACAGGTTCGGCCCCGTTTTTCGCGGGCCGGATCAGGAGTGTCAAGAGCATGTCGGCAAAGAAGAACGCGCAGGCCCGTCTCGGCTTCAAGACGGGCGAGCACATTGTTTACCCGTCCCATGGTGTTGGCCGGATCATGGCCATCGAGGAACAGGAAGTCGCCGGTTTCAAGCTCGAACTCTTCGTGATCTCGTTTGAAAAGGACAAGATGACGCTGCGGGTGCCCCTCGCCAAGATCGCCAGCGTCGGCATGCGCAAGCTCTCCGAGACCAATATCGTCGAGAAGTCGCTCGAGACCCTGCAGGGTCGCGCCCGCGTCAAGCGCACCATGTGGAGCCGCCGCGCGCAGGAATACGAAGCCAAGATCAATTCCGGCGACCTCGTCGCCATCTCTGAAGTGGTGCGCGACCTCTACCGGTCCGAGGCCCAGCCCGAGCAGTCCTATTCCGAGCGCCAGCTCTACGAGGCTGCCCTCGACCGCATGGCCCGCGAGCTGTCGGCGGTGCAGAACATCACCGAGACCGAGTCGGTGAAGCTCATCGAGCAGAACCTCCTCAAGGGTCCGCGCCGCGGCGCCGCCAAGGTGGCGGACGAGGCCGACCTCGACCAGGACATGGAAGCCGAAGAGGCCGCGTGAGCCTCCAGACCTGCCAGTTTTACATGGCGAGCGACAGGAACCCGGCTTCGGCCGGGTTCTTTTTTGTCCGGGCGACCCCGCTTGCACCTTTAGGTGCCGATCAAGTTTTCGCGCGGCGGCCGGGCTGGCGTGGATCTGGCTTGGCGAAGCGCTAAGCTGGACGTGCTGAGCGGCGGGGGGCCAGCATGGAGAATCATCATGCTCCCCCACGTTCGCGATCGGCAGAACCCCAACAACCCCGGGAACGCCCCGCCCCAGTCCGGCGCGCCAGCTGCGGCAGGCGCGATGTCTGGATCGCGCGCGCGGCACCGCGCAAGGAGGTCGGATTGACGCCCAAACCCAGCAGCGGGGCGATCTGCGCCCACCTGTAACCCGTGCGGCGCGGCGGGCTCCCCCCCGCCGGCGCAGCCGAAGCTCCCCGGCTGTCGTCTTCCCCGGACGGCAGCCGGATCCGTTCGCGCTCTTTGCTTCAGCGCGGCTCCAGCGCGATCTCCCACACATGCGGCCAACACTTGCCGGTGACCAGCAGATGGCCGGTGGCCTTGTCGAACGCGATGCCGTTGAGCACGTAGGGGTACACCAGCCTGGCCGGGTCCGGATTAAGGCCCGAGAGGTCGATCCAGCCGAGCACTTTCCCATCCGCCGGATCGATCACGGCGATGAAATGGCTCTGCCAGACATTGGCGTAGAGCTTGCCGTCCGCATATTCCAGCTCGTTGAGGAAGCCCACCGGCGCCACCGCATCGGAGATGAAGATGGTGCGCACCCGCTCGAAGGTGGCGGGATCGCGGAAGACGATGGAGGACGAGCCGTTGCTGGTGATGAGGTGGGTGTCGTCATGGGTCATCCCCCACCCCTGCTCGGTGTAGCGGAAGGCGCCGATCCGCTCGAACGTCCTGCGGTCGTAGACGTAGGCGTGATTGTCCAGATAGGTGAGCTGGTAGATGCGGTCTCCCATCACCGTCACGCCTTCGCCGAAGACGTTGGGGTCCAGCGCCCGCTCGCGCAGCACCCGTCCGCTCGCCAGCTCCCACTCGATCAGCCGCGAGCGGCCATAGAGGCCGGTCCCCTCATAGATGGTGCCGCCCTCCAGCAGGAATCCCTCCGTGTAGGAGGAGGTGTCGTGCGGATGCACCTTGACCACACGGTAGCGATACACGGGGGTGGCGCTCTGCCCCAGCACCCGCTCGGACGTGAGCTGCACCGGCCCATGGGTGGGCGGCTCGCCGGACAGCGTCTGCTCGCCCGCCGCATGAGCCCGGCCGGCGGCCAGCGCCGCGAGGCCGAGGCCAGCCATGCCCTTCATCACCGACCGTCGACCGACCGCCCCGCCCCCGTTTAGTCCCCGCTCAACCATGGGCGCCGCTCCCGATTGTCGTTATTGGCGGCATGGTCGGCGGGCGGCGGGCGGGGCGTCAAGCTCAAGCCGTCAGACGCCTGCCGCCCCGCCGTCCGCGCGCGGATCGTGGGCGCCTTCCAGCTGCCCGCCGGGGTGGATGACCACGCCGCCGGCATGACCCATGGTGTCGGAGTAATCCTCCGGGAGCACCACCAGTTCGTGCCCGGCCGAGAGCAGCCGGTCCACGAGATTGCCGTCGAAGCGCGCTTCAAGCTTGAGGTTGGTCTCCTGGTCGCCCCAGGTGCGGCCCAGGAGCCAGCGCGGCCGGGCGATGGCCTCGCCCAGAGGCACGCCGAACAGCGCGTGGCGGCTGAACACCGCCGCCTGCGTCTGCGGCTGACCCTCGCCGCCCATGGTGCCATAGGCGAGGATGCGCCCGTCGGCGAGTTCCGCGAGCGCGGGGTTGAGGGTGTGGAACGGCCGCCGGCCCGGCATCAGCGGGTTGAGCGACTTCGGGTCGAGCACGAAGCTGGAGCCGCGGTTCTGCATCAGCACGCCCGTCGACGGCAGCACGCAGCCCGAGCCGAACTCGAAATAGATGGACTGGATGTAGGACACGGCCAGCCCCGAGGAATCGGCCGCCCCCATCCAGATGGTGTCGCCCGGCTTCGCCTCGTGCGGCCAGGGGAGTGCCCGCTGCATGTCGATCTTCGCCGCCCGCCGCGCCAGCGCGTCCGGCGTGAGGAACGAGGCCGGGTCGTGTGGCAGGTGCTCGGGATCGCACACCACCTGCTGACGCACGATGAACGCCCGCTTGGTGGCCTCCACCAGCCCGTGGATGTGCTCGAACGTCTCCGCGCGCGCCACGTTGAGCTGGTCGAACAGGCCCAGGATGAGCAGGGAGGCGAGCCCCTGCGTCGGCGGCGGAGCGTTGAACAGGCGGGCGCGGCCGATCTTCATTTCCAGCGGCGGGCGCTCGCGGGCGGTGTAGCGCGCGAGATCGGCGCGCGTCACCGGGCTGCCGATGCGCTCCAGGTCCGTCGCCATCTCGCGCGCCACGTCGCCCCGGTAGAAGTCCGCGAGGCCGGCGGACGCGAGGTGGTCCAGCGTGTCGGCAAGGCGCGGCTGGCGCTGCAGCGATCCCTCCTCCGGCACCGCTCCGCCCGGCAGGAACACCTCGGCAAAGCCGGGGGCGCCCTCCAGCTCCGCGCGCTTCTCGCGGGTGAGCCGCGTCTGCGAGCGGGTCACCGCCACCCCTTCCCGCGCGAAGCGAATGGCCGGCTCCAGCAGCCGGCGCAGCGTCATCCGCCCGCCATGGCTGCGCGCCGCATCGTGCGCCAGAGCCCAGCCGCCTACCGCGCCGGGCACAGTGACGGCGGCGTTCGGACCGCGGGTGGGGATCGTCTCGAAGCCGAGGTCGTGGTAGCGGGAGATGGTGGCGAGGCTGCCCGCGAAGCCGCAGGCCTCGATATAGCGCACCCGCCCGGACGGCTCTCGAATGAGCCAGAAGCCGTCGCCGCCCACGTGGTTCATGTGCGGATACACCACGGCGATGGCCGCCGCCGCCGCGATCATCGCCTCGATAGCGTTGCCGCCCTCGGCCAGCACCTCCTGCCCGGCCGCGGCGGCAAGGTGATGGGGCGCGGCGACGATGCCGCGGGCGGCGTGGGTGCTTTCATACTCTTCGGCGGCCAGCATGAGGGTCCTCGGGGCAAAGCGGGAGAGGGACCGGGCCGGCCGGACTTGACCCGGCGCCGCGCCCAGCGCAGTTTCCGACCCATATAGAGCAGCGGCCGGCGAAAGACTCCAGCGTCCGACGCCCGCCGCGCGGTTCGGCCGGATCGCGCCGAACGGTACAGGAGACGGGAATGGCGGGTTCGGGTGTGGACAAGACGGGGGGCGGCAGCCTGTTTACCGTGGTAAGCGCCACGACGCTGGTCGGGACCCAGGCCGTCGCCACCGCCATCGCCGCCGGCTGGGCACTGGCCGGCCTGATGCATCTCGGCGATATCGGCGAATATGGCCTGATGGCCCTGTTCAGCCTCGCGGCCCTCTACATTTCGGTGAAGTATTTCCGCCGCGCCTATGCGGTGGAAATGGCGCTGGGCTGAGCTCCGTCAGGCGGTCCATCGCGTCACCACATCGGCGAGCGCCGGACGCGGACGATCTTCCACCCGTGCCGCCGGCCGGCCGATATGGATGAAGCCGGCGACCTTCTCTCCCTCCGCCACGCCGAGCAGCGCGGCCGCGGCGGGATCGCGCCCCGGCCATTTCAGCAGCCACAGCGCGGAAAAGCCCATCGCGGTCGCCGCCACCACCAGATTCATCGCGGCGGCTCCGGCGGACAGAATCTGGTTCAGCTCCGGAATCTTCGACGCCGGGTCCGCGCGGCTCACGACAACGACGGTCACCGGCGCCCGCATCAGGTAGTCCCGCCACATGCGCGCCTTGTCCGGTGCAAGGCCCGGGTTCTGCTCCCCGTAGAGCGCATCGAGCCGCGCACCGGCCGCCTCCCGCGCCGCCCCCTCGATGACGATGAAGCGCCAGGGCACCAGCCGGCCGTGGTCCGGCACCCGCGCGGCGATGGCCAGCATCCGGTCCAGCTCCTGCGGAGTCGGGCCGGGCGCGAGCAGCGCGCGGAGCGGGAGGGAGCGGCGTGTCTCCAGCAACTCAAGGGTTTCCGCCGAAACCGGAACATCCGCCAGCGGCGCCTCGTAGACAGGTGCCGTGCCATGGGCGTGCGGGCGCGGCGCGGTCTCACCGAGGGCGGGTTCGGATACGACGGGTTCGGCCATGCTGGCTTCCTGTGGTGCGGGCGCGGGCGCACTCATGAATAGATGCACCGCCGCAAAATAGAACGAGGTACAATCGAACTAGAAGTCTTCCCATCCACCCGCGGGCCGCCCATCCACCGCCTCCGCCGGCGAGGCCCGGCAGGTCAAGAAAGGCCGGCGCGGCGGGGCATCATGATCAAGCAGCGCCGTCGTCCAACATTCATGTACCAAAGCGGGAGAGATGTGTTAGTCTGCATGTTGGTCGGAGCCGTGCGCCCGAGTGCGTGGGCATGTTTTCCGACCTGTCATATAGGCTGCGAGGCGAGACGCGGGTGGCTGGAACAGGCGTTGTGCGAAGGCGGATTTCAAGACGCCCAAAACGTGCAAGTTAAAGTGTGGCACGTAGAAACGCATCATTGTCCGGCAGTGGTGGATGGCCCTAAGCCAAAATTGGCGACTGACCTCAACGGAAATACACATGAGCCGTAACCGAGACTTCCGAGAGCCGCGCCGCCGTGGCTTTGACGACGACTTTGCGCCGCCGCGTGACCGCGGCTTCGGAGGGGACCGTCCTTTTTCCTCGCCCAGCAGCAGCTTCAGCGCCCCCGCCCCCTCCGGCCCGACCATCGACGCCACCGTGAAGTGGTTCAACCCTGAGAAGGGTTTCGGCTTCGTCGAGCTGTCGGACGGCTCGGGCGACGTCTTCCTCCACGCTCGCGCCCTTGAGGCCGCCGGCCAGGAAAGCGTGCCCCCCGGCTCCAAGCTGTCGGTGCGCGTCGGCCAGGGCCAGAAGGGCCGTCAGGTCACCGAAGTGCTCGAAGTCGACACCTCGACCGCGGAAGCCGCTCCGGCGCGCCGCAGCTTCGGTGATCGTCCCGGCGGCTTCGGTGGTGGCGGCGGCTTCGGCGGCGCTCCCCGCGCCGGCGGTGGCCCCCGTGCCGCGACCGGTCCCACCGAAGAGCGCGTGGGCACCGTGAAGTGGTACAACCCCGAGAAGGGCTTCGGCTTCATCGCGGTGGAAGGCGGCGGCAAGGACGTGTTCGTGCACGTCACCGTCATCTCCCGTTCCGGCCTCAGCGACCTCGCCGAGGGCCAGCGCGTTGTGGTGCAGGTGGGTCAGGGCCCCAAGGGTCCGGAAGCCCGCGGCATCGAGCTCGCCGACTGATTTCGCAGATTTCTTCGCCGCCGGCCGGTTCGTCCGGGCGGCGGTGAGGCGCGATGCAACCAGCGGTGCCGGGCGAAAGCGCGGCACCGTTTCCATTTCTGCCGCTTCCGCAGGCGCGGCCGCGGACGTTTCCGGAGTTGAACACGAACATGGCGCAACAGGCCGAGGCCAACCTCGCAAGCCTTCTCGATCGCCTCAAGGCGGCGCAGCGCGAGCTGATCCTCACCGCAGCCAGGGGCTCCACCCTCCCCTCCGACGGTATGCTGCGCAAGATTTCCGAGCTGGAAGGCGCCATTGCGGCGACCGAAGCTCTCATGCAGGAAGAAGGCGTCCGGCGCTGATCGGATTGCCCGATCCGCTTGCCCTTTTCCGCTTCAAGGTGCCCGGCTAACCGCCGGGTGGACCTTCCGCCCCCGAGCCTGTAGCGTGCGCCGCAACATAAGGATTGGGGCGGAAAGGCACGGGTCGGGATGCTGGCGCACAGCACGGGCGCTCCTGGATCGGGCGCAGAAACCAGCGCATATGAGCGCCGGTGCCGGGCTTTCCTCTGGATGGTTCCGGAGCGCTACAACATGGCGGTGCACGCTTGCGATGCGATCGCGGCGCAGCATCCGGACCGTCCCGCGCTCTTCCTGCCCTCGGGCAACGGCTTCGCGCCCGTCTCCTATGGTGCGCTGGCGCGGCTTTCCAACCGTCTGGCCCATGCGCTTGTCGCCTCCGGCGTCCGGCCGGGCGACCGGGTGGCCATTCTCCTCCCCCAGTCGCTGGATGTGCTCGTCACCCATCTCGCCGTCTACAAGATGGGGGCCATCGCGGTGCCGCTCGCCGGCGCGTTCGGCGTGGATGCCATCGCCTACCGCCTGATGGATTCCGGCGCCCGCGCCCTCGTCACCGACGATGCCGGCCTCGCCAAGCTGATCGCCCGACCCGAAACGCTGGACCTCGTGATCAATGTGGACGGCCCGCGCGATGGTGCCGTCGGCTTCTCCGATCTGGTGGAGGCCGCCTCCGACCGCCCGCTTCCCATCGCCTCCGGATCGGACGACCCGGCGCTGATGATCTACACCTCCGGCACCACCGGCCAGCCCAAGGGCGCGCTGCACGGGCACCGGGTGCTGTTCGCCCATGTGGCTGGCGTCACCTTCACCCATGAGGGCATCGGGCAGCCGGGGGACCGCATGTGGACTCCCTCCGACTGGGCCTGGGCCGGCGGCCTACTGAACACCGTGCTGCCGGCGCTCGCGCTGGGCGTACCGGTCGTGGCGCAGCCGCGCGGCAAGTTCGATCCCGAGGCCGCCTTCGCCTTGATGAAGAGCGCCGAGGTGCGCAACGTCTTCATCCCCCCCACCGCACTCCGGATGATGCGGCAGGTGCGCAGCCCGCGCGAAAAGTTCGGCTTCGACCTGCGCACCGTGGGTTCGGCCGGCGAGGCGCTGGGGGCGGAGACGTTCGAGTGGGGCCGCGAGGCGCTCGGCGTGCCGGTGAACGAATTCTATGGCCAGACGGAATGCAATTACGTCATCGGTTCCTCGGCCGCGCTGGGCGTCGCCAAGGCCGGCGCAACCGGCAAGGCGGTGCCGGGCCATGAGGTGGCGGTGCTGGGCGAAGACGGGCGCATCCTGCCCCCCGGCCAGATGGGCCAGATCGCCGTGCGCGCGCC
>JAEZMT010000323.1 GCA_023442085.1 Pseudomonadota bacterium
TCGCGCGCCTTCAGGCGTGGCGCGAGGCGCGCGATGCCAAGGCGGTCGCTGCGGCCCTCGCCGATCTCAAGAGCGCGGCGCAGGAAGGCCGCAACATCATGGAGCCCTCCATCGTCTGCGCCAAGGCCGGCGTGACGACGGGCGAGTGGGGCACCTGCCTGCGCGAGGTGTTCGGCGAATACCGCGCCCCCACCGGCGTCGGCCGCGCCGCCCGCGTAGACACGCAGGGCCTCGAAGAGGTGCGCAAGAACGTGGATGCGGTCTCCGAGAAGCTCGGCCGCCGCATCAAGTTCCTGGTCGGCAAGCCCGGCCTCGACGGGCATTCCAACGGCGCCGAGCAGATCGCGGTGCGCGCCCGCGACTGCGGCATGGAAGTCGTCTACGAGGGCATCCGCCTCACCCCGGCGGAGATCGTCAACGCCGCGCTGGAAGAGAGCGTCCACGTGGTGGGCCTCTCCATCCTCTCCGGCTCCCACGTGCCGCTGGTGCGCGACGTGATGGAGCGGATGCGGGCGGAAGGTCTCTCCGACGTGCCGGTGGTGGTGGGCGGCATCATCCCGCCGGAGGACGAGGCCCAGCTCAAGGGCTTCGGCGTCGCCGCCGTCTACACGCCGAAGAATTTCGAGCTGAACCGCATCATGGCCGACATCGTGACCATCGTAGACCGCGAGGCCCAGAAGGCAGCGTGACCGCTGCGGGACGTATCGGGCGCGGTTCATCCGGTTGCGCCCGGCGCCCGGGAACTCCGATGGCGGCTGCATTCGAGGCCTGAGACGCCAGCTTTTGCTTGCAATGGCGCAATGGCGTCTTGCGCGGGGCGTGTCCATATTTGGCTCAACGCCCAGCCGGGCGGACCACACCGCCCGGCGCCCAGGAGCCTCATGATGACCCACGCCGCCCCCGCCGGCTCGCCCGGCTCCCATCCTGCCGTCGGGATCGAGCCCGCCGCCCACATCGCCCCGCACGACCTCGTGCTGGGCGCCGTCAGCCTCGCGAGCCCCGATCCGCACCGCCTCATCGCATTTTATCGCGACCTCATCGGCCTTGAGGTGATGGCCGAGGGCGATGCCACCGTGCTCGGCGCCGGTGGCCGGCCGCTGGTAGAAATCCTTGCCCGGCCCCAGGCCCCGCCGGCGCCGCGCCGGGCGCCCGGCCTGTTCCACATGGCCATTCGCGTGCCCGACCGGGCGAGCCTCGCCGCGCGCCTGCTCGCGCTGCACGGGGCGGGCCTGCGGCTCGGCGCCTCGGACCATCTGGTGAGCGAGGCGCTCTATGTGGACGACCCGGACGGCAACGGCGTCGAGATCTATCGCGACCTGCCGCGCGCGGAATGGCCCGTCCAGCCGGACGGCTCCATCGCCATGCAGACCCTGCCGCTCGACATCCAGTCCCTCGCCCGCGAGGCGGAAGTCGCGGGCGGCCCGGCCCCGGCCGCGACCGACATGGGGCACGTCCACCTCAAGGTGAACGACCTCGACGCGGCGAAGCGCTTCTGGGTGGATACGGTGGGCCTCACCATCATGGCCCGCTATCCCGGCGCGCTGTTCGTGAGCGCCGACGGCTATCACCACCATGTGGGGCTGAACGTCTGGCAGTCCGGCGGCGCCCCGGTGCCGGCGGCGGGCACGGCGGGGCTCGACCATTTCACCGTGACGCTGGCGGTGGACGCCTTCGCCGCCCTCGCCGCCCGCCTCGTCGCGGCCGGCGTGGAAGCGCAGCCGGGGCGGGACGGCGCGCTGCGGGTCGCCGACCCCTCCGGCAATGGAGTGGAGTTCCGCGCCGCAGCGTGACGCCCGCGCCGGCCTCCTTTACCCTCGGATGGCACCGAATCGCACATCCGCGCCGGTGCGGGCCGGGGGGCCGAAGCCATGATGTCGCTGCCGTTCTTCGGCGTGTTCCTCGCCCTCGCGGCGACGCTCATGGGCCAGCGCATGGCCGCGCTGGCGCTGTGGGTGCTCTCGCTGGCGACCATGCTGGTGCTGTTCCGCCTGCACGTCACCGATCCGCTCAACATCGCGCTGTGATGAGGCAGGCCATGGACACCGGCTTCACCTTCGCGGACCGCTTCCGGGTGCTGAACGCGCTCGGCCTCCTTGCCGTCTCGGCGGTGCTCATCGCCGCCTTCTTCGACCAGTTGGTGTTCAACGATCTGCCGTGCCCGCTCTGCCTGTTGCAGCGGGCCGGCTTCGTCTGCGTCGCCGCCGGGCTCGCGCTGAACGTGAAGTTCGGCCCGCGCCCCTCGCACTACGCCATCATGATCCTGTCGTCTCTGGCCGGCGGGGCGGTCTCCACCCGGCAAACCTTGCTGCACATCATCCCCGGCGAGGGCGCCTATGGCGACGCCTTCTTCGGCCTGCACTTCTATGCCTGGGCGCTGGTGCTGTTCGGCGTCTGCATCCTCGGCTCGGCCGTGCTCCTGCTGTTCGACGGCCAGTTCGAGCGGCAGTCGGTTGACGCGCCGCCCCATCGCCCGCTGCTCGGCACGGCGGCGATCGTGCTGGTGCTGCTGCTGGCGCTGGCGAACGGCGTCTCCACCGTGCTCGAATGCGGCGGGGGCCTGTGCGCCGACAACCCCACCGGCTACCAGCTGATTCAGGACGGCACCCTCAACCGCCTGCTGGGGCGCTGAAGCTTCGGCTGCACCGGAAACATCTCACGGCGTTGGCTGCGTCATCACTTATTGTGATGCTTCGCGCTGTGAAATTCGATTTCCCTCATGGCTCTCCTCGGGTTAGAGGAGGGGGCCCGCAGGCCGTCGCAATAAGAGGGGACGGACGGTACTCCCGGCCAACAGGTCATCAGATGGCGCACCGTCATGGCGCGCCTCGGGAGAAGACATGTCCGCCACCCCGGTCCGCCCCAGCCGTTTCGCCCTCTATGACGCCCCCTATGTGCTGCTGACCCTGGTGGCTCTCCTGTGGGCGATCAACCTCGTGGTGGGGCGCTACATCGCTGGCCACATCCCGCCCATCACGCTCGCCATGGTGCGCTGGATGGGCGCGACGCTCATCCTCCTGCCGTTCGCCTGGAAGCAGATCGTCCGCGACGCGCCGATCATCCGGCGGAACCTGCCGTTCCTGGTGCTGCTCTCGGCCACCGGCATCGCCTGCTACAACGCCATGAGCTATTACGGCCTGCAATACACGCAGGCGGTGAACGGCCTGCTGGTGCAGTCCACGGCGCCGCTTCTGGTGGCGGTGTGGACCTTCGTGCTGTTCCGGGAAAAGCTCAGCCTCGGCCAGGCGGCGGGGGTCATCACCTCCCTTCTCGGCGTGATGGTCATCATCAGCCACGGCGACCTCGACACCTTCCTCCACCTGAAGCCCAACATCGGCGACGTGGTCATCATCGTGGCGCTGGTGATCTACGCCTTCTATGCCGCCATCCTGCGCAAGCGTCCGCCGCTCGGCCCACTCTCCTTTCTCGCGTCCATCATGGCGCTGGGCTCTGTGCTGCTCTCGCCCTTCGCGCTCTGGGAATATCTGAACGGGCAGGTGCTGCCGCTCGACCACATCACCTTCACCACCCTCGCCTATGTGATGACCGGGCCGTCGCTGATCGCCTATCTGTTCTTCAACCGGGGGATAGAGCTGGTGGGCGCCAACGCGGCTGCGCCCTTCCTGCACCTGATGCCGGTGTTCGGAACGGCGATCGCCATCGTCGTCCTCGGCGAAACCATGGCCTGGTATCATCTGGCGGGCTATGCGCTGGTCATCGCCGGCATCGCGCTGGCGACGCTTTCCGCGCGGCGGCGCGTCGCCCCGCGCTGAAGCTGCGGCGAGGACGGAAGCGATTTTCCTCTTCAATCCTTCTTCACCCCCGCCTATGCATGCTGCGGCTGGTTCGGAAGGGGTTGAGGATGCTGGAGAAGCTGACCGAACGGTCGTGGTTCGCCAATCTCGGGATGCAGGCCAAGGCCGGACTGATCGTCGGCCTCCTCATCTCCATGTTCCTGCTGCTGCTCGGCGCCAACTGGGTGACGGCGCAGATGGCGAAGGTGCAGGAGCGCCGGGTGGAGCAGGTCCGCCAGGTCAGCGTGCTGGCCGCCGACGCGATCCGCGCCTTCAATCGCAGGCAGCTCGAAACGATGCGCACCGCGCTCGCCGAGCCCCGCAACCTCAAGGCCCGGCTTGCGGCATCGACCGCGCTCACCACCGAAAAGCTTGCGGCCCTGCGCGCGGCGGTGGCGGGCGAGCCGAGCCTGCTGCCGTTCGCCGAGCGGGCCTCGCGCATCTCCGGGCGCTGGACAGACGCGGTGGCGACGCCCCTTCTGACGGCGGCCGAGAGCGCTGATCCCGCGGCCATCGAGGCGGCGCTGCGCGTCTTCCTCGCCGCCGAGACGAGCGAGGAGGGCTATCGGGGCATCATCGGCGCCATCGACGAATTGAGCGCCGCCGCCTCCGCCGAGGTCGTCAGCGCCCAGGCGGATCTCGACCGCGCGGATGCCGTCGTCAGCGCCATCGATGTCATCGCGCTGGTGGCGACCCTTTTGGTGGCAGTGGCCGGCGTGTTCCTCGGTGCGGTCTTCATGGCCATTCCGCTGCGGCGCCTCGCCGAGCTGATGACGCGCCTCGCCGAGCAGGACCGCACCATCGAGGTGCCCTACGCCGAGCGCAAGGACGAGGTGGGCACGCTGGCCCGCGCCCTCAGGGTGTTCAAGGCCACCTCCATCGCCGCCTATGACACCGACTGGGTGAAGACCAGCCTCAACGCCATCGGCACCCGCCTGCAGGCGCAGGAGGACACCCGCGCCTTCGCCGATGCGCTGCTCACGGAGCTGGCGCCGCTGCTGGGCGCCGGGGTGGGCGTGTTCTACGCCCACGACGAGACGGCGGGGCCGGAAGGGGAGGCGCTGGAGCTGGTCGGCAGCTACGCCTTCAGCGAGCGGCGCCATCTCGCCACGCGCGTGCGCCTCGGGGAGGGCCTCCTCGGCCAGTGCGCGCTGGAGCGGCAGCCCATCGTCCTCTCGCCCGTGCCGGCCGACCACATGCGCATCCGCACAGGCACCGGCGAGGCGGCGGCCCATACGGTCGTCGCCGTGCCGGTGGTGCTGAAGAAACGCCTGCTTGGCGTCGTCGAGCTGGCGCTCCTCGCTCCCATGGACGAGCGCGCCCGCCGCCTGCTTCACGAGGTGATGCCCCTCGTGGCCCTGTCGCTGGACAATCTGGCCCGTGCCGCCCGCACCCGCGAGCTGCTGGAGCAGAGCCAGAAGCAGGCGCAGGAACTGCGTGTCGCCGAGGAGGAGCTGCGCACCCAGCAGGAGGAGCTGCGCGCCACCAACGAGCAACTGCACGAGCGCACCCTGCGCCTCGCCGCCTCCGAGGAAGAACTGCGGGTGCAGGCGGACGAGCTGCAGGCCTCCAACGATGTGCTGCGCCGCTCTTCTCAGGAGATGACCGAGCAGAAGGAACTGCTGGAGGCGCTGAACCAGCAGATGGAGGCGCGGGCCGAGGAACTGCTGCGGGCCAATGAGTACAAGTCGCAGTTCCTCGCCAACATGTCCCACGAGCTGCGCACGCCGCTCAACAGCCTGCTGATCCTCTCCCAGGACCTCGCCGAGAACCGCACCGGCAATCTCGACGCTGACCAGGTGGAGGCGGCGAGCATCATCCATTCCTCCGGCTCGAACCTCCTGCGCCTCATCAACGACATCCTCGATCTCTCGAAGGTCGAGGCCGGCAAGATGGAGGTGGTGCGCGAGCCGGTGAAGGTGGCGAGCGTCGCCCAGCGCCTCGAACGCAACTTCCGGCGCCTGGCCCAGGAGCGCAAGCTCCGCCTTGCGGTCAGCGTCACCGAGGCACCGGACCTCGTGTTCACCGATCCCGGCAAGCTCGACCAGATCCTCACCAACCTCGTCGGCAATGCGCTGAAGTTCACCATGCAGGGCCGGGTCTCCGTGACCTTCTCGCAGGACGAGGCGGGCAAGCGCCTGAGAGTGGCGGTGGCCGACAGCGGCATCGGCATTCCGGAGGAAAAGCTCGGCACCATCTTCGAGGCGTTCGAGCAGGTGGATGCCTCCACCCGCCGCCAGTTCGGCGGCACCGGCCTCGGCCTCGCCATCACCCAGCGCCTCGCCGGCCTGCTCGGCGGCAGCGTGAGCGTGGAGAGCTCTCTTGGTCAGGGCTCCACCTTCACGCTGGAAATCCCGGTCGGCGAGCCTTTGCCGGATGAGGGCGACGGGGAAAGCGGGACCGCCCCTTCACTTGCTCCCTCCCTCGCGCCGTCCCCAGGCCTCTCGCCGGCGCAGGTCGCGTTCGACACCACCCGGCGGGAGCGCGAGGCCGCCGGCCTCTCCGGCCTGCCGCCGGTGCCCGCCGTGAGCGTGGAGGATGACCGGGACCGGCTCACGCCCGGTTCCACCGTGATCCTCGTGGTGGAGGACGATCCGGTGTTCGCCCGCACGCTGGTGGGGCTGGTCCGGCGCAAGGGCTATCTGGCCCTCGCCGCCGGCGACGGCGAGAGCGGCCTTGCCCTCGCCCGCACCTACAAGCCCACCGGCATCCTTTTGGACGTGATGCTGCCCGGCCTCGACGGCTGGACGGTGATCGAGCGGCTGAAGGCCGACGCCGCCACCCGGCATATCCCGGTGCACTTCGTCTCGGCGCTGGACGAGAGCCGGCGCGGCCGCGACCTCGGCGCCGTGGGCTTCCTCACCAAGCCGGTGAGCGCAGAGCAGCTCTCCGAGGCGCTCGGCCTCCTCACCCATTATTCCGCCGACCGTCCCCGCCGCGTGCTGGTGGTGGACGACGACGCCGCCGCCCGCCACGCGGTGCGCACCCTGCTCGCCCGCGAAAAGGCGCAGATCGTGGAGGCGGCGAGCGCCGAGGCGGCGCTGGAGGTGGTCGCTGCAGGCGATCTCGACTGCATCGTGCTCGACCTCGGCCTGCCGGGCATGTCCGGCTTCGAGCTGATCGAGCGCCTCGCCGAGGGGGACAGGCATGTGCCAGTGGTGGTCTATTCGGGCCGCGACCTGACCACCGAGGAGCGCATGAAGCTGCGCGCCTTCACCGACGCCATCGTGGTGAAGGGCGCGCTCTCGCCCGAGCGGCTGCTCGACGAGGTCTCACTCTTCCTCCACTCGGTGCAGCGCGAGCCGGAACAGCTCGCGGCCAATCCGGACGGCGACCTCGAAGGCCGCAAGCTGCTGCTGGTCGACGACGACATGCGCAACATCTACGCTCTTGCCAAGGTGCTCCGCGCGCGCGGAGTCAACGTGGTGCTGGCGCAGGACGGCGCCAAGGCGCTGGCGCAGCTCGACGAGCAGCCGGATATCGAGATCGTGCTCATGGACGTGATGATGCCGGTGATGGACGGCTACGAGGCGATGGCGCAGATCCGCGCCCAGTCGCGCTTCGCCAAGCTGCCGGTCATCGCCCTCACCGCCAAGGCCATGAAGGACGACCGGGAGAAGTGCCTCGCCGCCGGCGCCAGCGATTATCTGGCGAAGCCGGTGGACGTGCCGAAGCTGCTGTCCATGATCCGCACCTGGCTCGCCGCCCGATGACCGCGGACACCGACGCGCAGGACGATCCGCCGCCGCCGGCCTCTACAGCGGCGGCGCGGGATGCGCTGGCGCTGGAGACCATCGAGGTGGATCTCTTCGTCGAGGGCCTGTTCCGCCGCTACGGCTACGACTTCCGGGACTATGGCCGCGCCTCGCTCACGCGGCGGGTGCGCAACCTCGCCACCGCCTTCGGCGCCGCCACCATCTCCGACCTCACCGCCGGGATGCTGCACGCGCCGGAGCGGCTGCCCGACATCATCGCCGGCCTTTCGGTGCCGGTGTCTGAATTCTTCCGCGACCCGCACGTGTTCCTGGCGCTGAAGGAGCGGGTGTTTCCGCTGCTCGCGTCCTATCCGGAGATCAACATCTGGCAGGCGGGCTGCGCCCATGGCGAGGAGGTCTATTCCCTCGCCATCCTGCTCACCGAGGCCGGGCTCTACGAGCGCACGCGCATCTTCGCCACCGACATCTCGAAAGCGGCGCTGACCCGCGCTGCCGAGGGCATTTTCCCGCTGCAGGAGGCGGGCGAAGCGGCACGCCGCTATCGTGCGGCCGGCGGGGCGGCGAGCTTCTCGGACTATTTCCACGCCCGCTACGAGCTGATGAAGCTGGACCAGAAGCTGACGGCCAATGTGACCTTCGCCGAGCACAACCTCGTCACCGACGGGGTGTTCTGCGAGGCCCATCTCATCCTGTGCCGGAACGTGCTGATCTATTTCACCACGCCGCTGCAGGACAAGGTGCTGGGCCGCTTCGCCGAGAGCCTCGTGCGCGGCGGCTTCCTGTGCATCGGCACCCGCGAAAATCTGGAATTCTCGCAGGCCCGCAACCGCTTCCAGCTGATCGACGGCGCCGCCCAGCTCTACCGCCTGCTGCCGGGAACGGCGGCGTAGGCGCTTCAGCCCTTCACATAGACCCGCGTGCCGAGCGGGACCCGCTCGTACAGGTCGATGATGTCCTGGTTGAGCAGGCGGATGCAGCCCGAGGACACCTGCTGGCCGATGCTCCACGGCTCGATGGTGCCGTGGATGCGGAACATGGTGTCGCGGTCGCCGTCATAGAGATAGAGCGCGCGCGGGCCGAGGGGGTTGGTCTCGCCGCCGGGCAGGCCGGCCTGGTAGGGCCCATAGCGCGCGGGCTGGAGGCGGACCATGTTCGCGGTGGGCGTCCAGTGGGGCCACTTTTCCTTGCGCTTGATGGTGGCCCAGCCCTTGAACGAATAGCCCTGCTTGCCGACGCCCACGCCGTAGCGGATCGCCGTGCCGTTGCGGCCGATGAGGTAGAGATAGCGCTCGCTGATATCCACCACGATGGTGCCGGGTCCGTAGCCGGCGGGGGCGGGAACCTCCTGCCGCAGGAACCGCGGGTCCACCTCGGAGAGGTCCACGGCGTCCACGGGGAAGGGCTCGCCGTCCACCGGGCCATACATCATGCTGGCGCGGCTGAGCGGGGCAGGTGGCGCGTTTGTGACGCACGCGGCGAGCGCCAGCGGCGCGCCCAGCACGAACAGGCGGCGGCCGAGGACGGGCGCGTCCTCCCCCTTCACCATTTCGGCCGCGGCGCGGGAAGCCTTGACCAGGACCTTCGGGAACAACCGGGGCAGAAACGAAGGCATGCTTGGACCACTCAGACGATGCGAGACCCTACGCCGCACATAACGCACGACGCCGCGCTTCAGTTTCCTGTCGGCGCACGGATGCATTGAAGCCGGATAAGGTGGCGTTAAGGTTAACGCCCGGAAGTTGGAGCCCAACCCGGACGGGACGACCCAGCCTCTGCTGATCTAGCATCTTCGCTGCGTCGCGGGGTTGCGCCGGGGCCACACCCGCCCCGCGATGTGCATCGCACAATCGTGAACGTCCGACCTCGTATTCCGGTTCGCACAAGCGATTCCAGCCTGGGGCAAGCCTCGGCGCTTAGCCGATTAGAGCGCGACGCGCCGCTTCGGGCAGCGCCGCGGCAGGCGGCGGCCTATCGCCGTGGAGAACAGGACGGACAGCATGACGGCAAGCGCGCTGCGGGCGAGGCCCGAGCCCACGCCCTCCGGACGCGACTCGGTCGCGAAGGAATTCGGCACCCTCGCCACCGGCATGGCGGCACAGATTATCGCGGCGCTGCCATATGGCGTGCTGTTGTGCGAGGGGCGCGGCCTTGCCGTGGTTCAGGCCAATGCGGCCGCCACCGAGATTCTCAATGCCGTCGCCGCCGGCCTTGCCGCGTCTCCGGCCGGTCTTCAGGGGATGTCCCTCGGCGCGCTTCATCCGGCGCTGGCGGATCTTGGCCGGCGCCTCGCCGAGCCCGGCTTCCTGCCCCACGAGACGCGCCTGTCGGTGTCCGGCGAGACGCTGGCGCTGACCCTCACCGCTTTGCGCGACCGGCACGGCGTCCTCGCCCATGTCATGGTCACGCTGCGCTCCGACACCGCGCGCGCCGACCTCGAAGCTCGCACCCAGCGGCTCCAGCAGATGATGGAGAACATGCCGGTGAACATCATGACCTGCGATCGCGAGACGCTGGTCATCGATTATGTGAACCGCACCAGCATCGACACCCTGCGGCGCATCGAATCCCACCTGAAGGTGAAGGCGGACCAGATGCTGGGCACGTCCATCGACGTGTTCCACAAGCACCCCGAGCACCAGCGTCGCCTTCTCGCCGATCCGGCGAACCTGCCGCACAATGCCCGCATCCGCGTCGGGCCGGAGACGCTGGACCTGCGCGTCTCGGCGATCTTCAAGGCCGACGGCAGCTATGACGGCCCCATGCTCACCTGGGACGTGGTGACCGCCGCCGTCGCCACCGCCGAGGGCGTGACCGAGGTGGTGGGCGAGATGACCCACACTTCGGAGGCCGGCCAGTCGGCCTCGGCCGAACTGCTCCAGCTCACCGAACGCACCGAGGAAATGGCCACCGCCGTGTCGTCGGCCGCGCAGGAAATGTCCGCCTCGTTCAGCGGCATCTCGCACCAGATCGAGCGGGCCAGCACCATGTCGCAGGAGGCGACCCAGCGCGCCGCCCGCACCAACGAGCTGGTGGAGAGCCTCGCCACCAGCGTCGGCCGCATCGGCAACGTGACCACCCTGATCGAGAAGATCGCGGCGCAGACCAACCTCCTCGCCCTCAACGCCACCATCGAGGCGGCGCGCGTGGGCGAGGCTGGCAAGGGCTTCGCGGTGGTGGCGCAGGAGGTGAAGGCGCTGGCGCTGCAGACCGCCAAGGCGACGCAGGACATCCGCCACCAGGTGGAGCAGGTGCAGCAGGACGGCGGCGTCGCCGCCGAGGCGGTGTCCGACATCACCCAGAGCATCGCCAACCTCGGCGACCTGTTCGTGGAGCTGTCGGCGGCCATGGCGCAGCAGTCGTCCACCTCGCGCTCGGTCTCCGACAGCATCGACGGCGTGTCCCACGCCGCCTCCGACATCCGCCGCGCGGCGGTGGGCGTGCGCGCCATCGCCGATCAGGTGGCGAGCTATGCGGATCGCCTGCGCCGCGAGGTCTCGGCCCTTCTGCGCCGCTGATCCGGCACGGTCTTTCCTGAAAACGGCTGCACGGCCTTTCGCCCGCCGTGCGTCCGCCTCGCCCCGCCCCCGCCCGGGCGAGGGGTGACGGCCCGCTCCCTTCCCCGGGGCGGGCCGCCCGCCGTTCGGGGACGTGCGATCAGCCCGGTTCGAGACCGAGTTCCCGGCAGGTGCCCTCGCTCTCGCGCGCCAGCTGGTCGAAATGGGCGGCGCGATTGTTGCCCGCGCGCCAGAAGAAACCCATGTCCCGCGTCGCCGGCCAGCCCTCCACTTTGAGCAAGGCGATGTGGTCCTGCACGCGGAATTCCGAGCGCGCGTAAAGCTCGGGGAAGAGCGACAGGCCCATGCCCATGATGACCATCTGGCGCAGGGCATCGAGGCTCGTGCCCTCGTAATCCTCCCGCACCTGGGCGCCGGAGGCCGCCGCCAGCGCCCGCGCGCTCTCGAACAGCTGATGGCCGCGCCCGAGGGTCAGCAGCCGCTCGCCCCTCAGCTGGCCGATCTCCACGCTCTCGCCCTCGCCGAGGCGGTGGTCCCGGGCGGCCCCGAGATAGATGGCTTCCCGGCACAGGCGGCGGAAGGTGAGCACCGAGCCGGACAAGGGCTGCGGGCCGAGGCCGCAATCAAGGTTGCCGGCGGTGACCTCCCGCTCGATCACCGAGGGGCGTTCCTCGCGGATGTAGATCTGGAGGCCGGGATAGCGCCGGTGCAGCACCGGCAGAAGGTGGGGCAGGAAGTAGGGCCCGAAGGTGGGCGCAACGCCGAGCCGGATCAGCCCGCCGAGATTGTCCGCGCCCGTGGCGGCCGTGGCGACGATATCGTCCAGCGCCTGCAGCACCGCCCGGGCAGAGGCGATGACCCGCTCGCCGATGGCGGTGGGAATGACCCGGCCGCGCGTGCGGTCGAACAGCGGCGTGCCGAGCTGCTCCTCCAGCAAGGCCACCTGCACCGAGAGCGTCGGCTGCGAGACGTGGCAGCGCTTGGCCGCCGCGCCGAAATGCCCGGTCTCGGCGAGGGCGACTACATACTCGAGCTGGCGATGGCGGGGCCGGAAGGGCATGGCGGTTTCATAGTCCAGAGCTATTACCAATATAGCAACTATGGATTGGAGCTATCAACCTCTCGGCCCCATCCTCCTCCCATCGAAAGGAGGTTGTCGTGGACCAGTTCATGAAATCCCTGAAGACGCGCCACAGCCTGATCGAGGAGGAGATCTCCTCCGAGCAGACGCGGCCGAACCCCGACCGCAATCGCGTGCTGGCGCTGAAGAAGATGAAGCTCCGCCTGCGCGACCAGATCG
>JAEZMT010000425.1 GCA_023442085.1 Pseudomonadota bacterium
CCGAAGCGCATGCGCAGCACGCGCTCCTCGCGGGGGGTGAGGGAGGCCAGCACCCGGGTCGTTGTCTCGCGCAGATTGCTCTGGATCGCGGCGTCGATGGGCAGGATGGCGTTCTTGTCCTCGATGAAGTCGCCGAGGTGCGAATCCTCCTCGTCGCCGATTGGCGTTTCGAGGGAGATGGGCTCCTTCGCAATCTTCAGCACCTTGCGCACCTTCTCGAGGGGCATGCCGAGCTTCTCGGCCAATTCCTCGGGGGTGGGCTCGCGGCCGATCTCGTGCAGCATCTGCCGCGAGGTGCGGACGATCTTGTTGATCGTCTCGATCATGTGGACCGGGATGCGGATGGTCCGCGCCTGGTCGGCGATCGAGCGGGTGATGGCCTGCCGGATCCACCACGTGGCGTAGGTGGAGAATTTGTAGCCGCGGCGGTACTCGAACTTGTCCACCGCCTTCATCAGGCCGATGTTGCCCTCCTGGATGAGGTCCAGGAACTGCAGGCCGCGGTTGGTATATTTCTTGGCGATGGAGATGACGAGGCGCAGGTTCGCCTCCACCATTTCCTTCTTGGCTTGGCGGGCTTCCTTCTCGCCCTTCTGCACCATCTGCACGATCTTGCGGAACTCGGCGATCTCCAGCCCGGTCTCGGTGGCCAGCGCGTGGATGTCGCCGCGGATCTCGTGGATGGTGTCCTTCTCGTGCGCGACGAAGCCCTTCCAGCCGCGCGTGCCGAGCTTGGAGATGCGCAGCACCCATTTCGGGTCCAGCTCCGCGCCCATGTAGTTCTTCAGGAAGTCGTCGCGGGAGACGCCGTAGCTGTCGGCGAGGCGCAGCAGCCGGCCCTCATATCCCACGAGGCGCTTGTTGATCTCGTAGAGCTGCTCCACCAGCGCGTCGATGCGCGCCTGGTTGAGGGACAGGCTCTTCACGTCGCCCACCAGCTCTTCCTTGAGCTTCTTCGCCTTGCGCTCCTGCGCGGGCGAGAGGGTCTCGTTCTTGAGCTTGGATTCGACGTTCTGGTCCTGCAGGCGGCGCAGCTTGGTGTAGCTGGAATGGATGCGGTCGAAGGTCTCCACGACCTTCGGCTTGATCTCCGCCTCCATGGCGGCAAGCGACATGGAATTCTCCATGTCGTCTTCCTCGCCCTCGGGGCCGGCGCCGTCGCCGAGCAGTCCGTCCTCGCCCGCCTCGGGGGCAAGGGCCGCCTCCTCGCCGAGCGCGGCGGGCGGGTTCTTGCCCTCGGGGCCGGCGTAGGTGGCTTCGAGGTCGATGATGTCGCGCAGCAGCACGCGGCCTTCGGTCAGCTCGTCGCGCCAGATGATGATGGCCTGGAAGGTGAGGGGGCTCTCGCACAGGCCGGCGATCATGGCCTCACGGCCCGCCTCGATGCGCTTGGCGATGGCGATTTCGCCCTCGCGAGAGAGCAGCTCCACCGAGCCCATCTCGCGCAGGTACATGCGCACCGGGTCGTCGGTGCGCTCGGCCGGCTCGGACTTGGTCTCGGCGCGGGCGACGGCGCGCGGGGCGGCTTCCGTCAGCTCGCCGCCTTCGGCCTCCTCCGGCTCCTCCGCCGTCTCGGTCTCCTCGGCACCCTCTTCGGCCTCGGCTTCCTCGGCCTCGATGACGTTGATGCCCATGTCATTGAGCATCGCCAGCGTGTCCTCGATCTGCTCGGAGGTGACTTCCTCGGAAGGCATCACCTCGTTGAGCTGCTCGTAGGTCACGTAGCCGCGCCGCTTGGCGTTCTTGATCATCTTCCGGACAGCGGCGTCGGACAGGTCGAGCAACGGCCCGTCGGGGGCGTCGGTCTCCTTCTCCGGGGCCTCTGTGGCTTCGGAAGATTGCTTCGCCATCGACTTCTCCTGCAGATCCCGCCGATTTCCAACAGCAGAACGGCGGCGCGGCTCCTCTGCCTCGCCACCTTTTGCCCTTGAACCCGGGAGCGGCCTTTTTGACGCCATCCCGTTAAACCAGCCTGAACGCGCTTCCAACCCCTATGGTCGTCGGCGGCAGGCTGCCTTCCGTCCCGTGGGCCGCAGCTTCCGCATGCACCCGCCAGGCGGGCCATGCCAGAGGCTCTTGGCCAAATTGTGCCGCTCCCGCTTCCGGCCTCTCACAAAGACCGGACCGCCGAACGGCCGGAGGAGGCACCGAACCCTTCCACCAGCGCCTCGGTGCCGTCGATCGCCGAGAGGCGCTCGCGGACATCCCGCAGCCAGGCAAAATTCGCTTCGCTCGGATCCTCCCCCAGCGTGCGCTCGGCTTCCTTCAGCTCTCTAGATAGCGCGTGAGCCTTGCGATGCAAGGCCGTGCGCTGATGCCACCAGAGCCGAACGTCGGCTTCTGCGGTATCTGAGTAGGCTGGCCAGTCGTGCCGGGGGTTGGCGAGGGCCTTCACCCGGCGGGTCAGGGCGTCAAGATCGGAGCGGCCGAGATGCTCGGCGAGGGCTTCCGCGTCCAGCCCCTCCAGATGCGCCTCGATGAGGGCGCGGCGCAGCCGGTCGGCCTCCGGATTGGCGAACGGCAGGTTCGATACCTCCTCGCCTGCCTCGTCCAGCAGGAAGGGGTGGTTGATGAGGCAGAACAGCAGCAGCGCCTCGTTGCGCGGCAGGGCGGCCATGGGCCCGCGCACCAGCGCGCTCCTTGCGATCTCCTGCCCGCGCGGGGCCAGAGGCGGTGCCGAGGGCTTGCCGGGAAATTTGCCGCCGCGGCCCCGTCCCGGCGTGAAACCGGGCGACCAGCCTTCCCGGCTGCCCTCCCGCCGGCCCGGCCCGCGGGCCCGGTCGGCCGGGGCGACGAGGGCGTTGAAGCGGCCCATCAGATCGGCCCGGTAATGCTTGCGCACCGTCTCGTCGCCGATGGCGTTCACCACCTCGTTCAGCCGGCCTTCCAGCCCCGCCCGACGCTCCGGCGTTTCGAGGGACGCATTTTCGCTCTCCCGCGCCCAAAGTTCCGCGGCGAGAGGCCTCGCCTGCGCCAGAACCTGCTCCATGGCCTCGCGGCCGGAGCGGCGAATCAGGTCGTCGGGGTCCTGCCCTTCCGGTAGAGCGGCAAAGGAGAGGCTGCGGCCGGCCTTGAGGTGCGGCAGCGCGAGGTCGATGGCGCGGTGGGCGGCGCGCCGGCCGGCCTTGTCGCCGTCGAACAGCAGCAGCGGCTCCTCCGACATGCGCCAGAGCAATTGCAACTGCTCCTCGGTCAAGGCGGTGCCGAGCGGTGCCACCGCACCGCCGAAGCCCGCCTCCACCATGGCGATCACGTCCACATAGCCTTCCACCGCGATGACGCGGGCGCCGGACTGGGCGGCGGTGCGGGCGGCAAAGCCGTTGTAGAGCAGGGAGCCCTTGTGAAAGAGCGGTGTCTCCGGGGAATTGAGGTATTTCGCCGGAACGTCCTTCTCCAGCGCCCGCCCGCCGAAGGCCACCACGCGGCCCCGCAGATCGGTGATGGGGAACATCACCCGGTCGCGGAAGCGATCGTAGGGGACGGGGATGTCCTCGCCGGCAATCAGCAGGCCCGCCTCCACCATGTCGGCGACGGAGACGCCTTCCTTGCCCAGCGCTTCCTTCAGGTTGAAGCGCTCGCCCGCCGCATAGCCGAGGCCGAATTTCTTTTGTGTGGCGGGGCCGATCTCCCGGTCGGCCAGATAGCCGCGCGCCTTGGCGCCGAGGCGCGACTGCAGATTGGCCTCGAAATGCTTCGCCGCCAGCACCATCACCTCATAGAGCGTGCGCCGCCGCTGCTCCTTGGCCGCCGCCTCCGGCGTCTCCTGCGGCAGGGACAGCCCGGCCATGGCGGCCAGCCGCTCCACCGCCTCGCCAAAGGAGGCGCCCTCCGTCTCCATCAGGAAATCGAACACGTCGCCATGCTTGCCGGAGGAGAAGCAGTGGTAGAAGCCCTTCTGATCATTCACGAAGAAGGACGGCGACTTCTCCGCATTGAAGGGCGAGAGCCCGGCGAACTCACGCCCCTGCTTCTTCAGCTTCACCCGACGGCCGACCACCTCCGACACCGGAAGCCGGGCGCGGATTTCATCGAGAAAGGCGGGCGAAAAGCGCATGGGCAGGCGGAGCCGGCAGTCTGTTGGGGCGCGCGAATGTAGCGCGCGGAAGTCAGCCCTTCAGTCTAGCCGGGAATGGGGGGCGGGGGGAGGGGGCGCCATTACGGATCGCACGAATCACGTCGTGCCCCGGACAAGCGACGGCGCAGCCGGAGCGCTGATCCGGGGGGCAGCGCAAGAGTCCCGCGTAGCGGGCAAAACCTGAGAGATGCGGGGTTGGGCAGCGCCTTCGGCGGTCTCTTGCGCTGGGCCCCGGCTCGCATTCCGCTTCGCTGCATGCGTCCGGGGCGCGAGGGTGGTTCATCGCACCTCCGTCGCCCTCCGGCTCGACCGGAGGGCCCATCCATCCTCTTGCACAGACGCGCGTGTCCGGGCAAACGGCGCCATGGGTGGTCCGGTCAAGCCGGACCACGATGGCGGTTTGCGATCTCCGTAGGATTTGGGAAGCGCCTGCGGCGAACTTTGCGCTGGGGCCCGGCTCGCATTCCGCTGGCGCATGCGTCCGGGGCGCGAGAGCGGTTCACCCCCGCAATCCCCTCTATTCACACCCCCCACTCATCGCCGGAATGTGTCCACAAAGTGGCGCGTTGGGCACGGTATGGGGATGGACCGCCAAGGTCACGCTGATAAGCTTCACCGTTTCAGCGAGGGGCGGGCTGACATGGATGCGGTGATCGATTTCCTCAACACCATCTTCTGGGGCTACATCCTGATCTATGGCCTGCTGGCGGTGGGGGTGTTCTTCACCCTCCGGCTGGGCTTCGTGCAGATCGTGCATTTCCCGGAGATGCTGCGCTCGGTGCTGCGCTCCAACGAGACCGACAAATCCGGCATCACCCCGTTCCAGGCCCTGTGCACCTCGCTTGCCTCGCGCGTCGGCACCGGCAACATCGCCGGCGTCGCGGTGGCGCTGACCCTCGGCGGGCCGGGCGCGATCTTCTGGATGTGGGTGGTGGCGGCGCTCGGAATGGCCACCGCCTTCGCCGAGAGCACGCTCGCCCAGCTCTACAAGGTGAAGGACGACGAGGGTCGCTATCGCGGCGGGCCGGCCTTCTACATTGCCAACGGCCTCAAGGCCTCATGGGCGGGCGCGCTGTTCTCGGTCTGCCTCATCATCTCGTTCGGGCTGGTGTTCAATGCCGTGCAGGCCAATTCCATCGCCGATGCGGTGGAGGGGGCGTTCGGCGTGCCCAAGCTCGGCACCGGGCTGGTGGTGGCGCTCCTGTCCGGCGTCATCATCTTCGGGGGCATCGCCGCCATCGCCCGCACTGCGGAATTCGTGGTGCCTTTCATGGCCCTCGCCTATGTGGGGCTCGCCTTCTATGCCCTCGCCACGCACATCACGCTGGTGCCCAGCATCCTCGGCCATATCGTCGGCAGCGCATTCGGCTTCGGCGCGGCGGCGGGCGGGGTGGCCGGCTCGGTGGCGGCGGCCATGATGAACGGCGTGAAGCGCGGCCTCTTCTCCAACGAGGCCGGCATGGGCAGCGCCCCCAACATCGCCGCCGTGGCGACGCCCGATCCGCACCATCCGGTGAGCCAGGGCTTCGTGCAGTCGCTGGGGGTGTTCATCGACACCATCGTCATCTGCACCGCCACCGCGCTCCTGATCCTCCTGTCGGAGGTGGTGCCCTCGGCTGAGCTCACCGGCACCCAGCTGACCCAGGCGGCGTTGGAAGTGCATGTGGGTTGGCTCGGACGGTATTTCGTGGCCATCGCCATCTTCTTCTTCGCCTTCACCTCCATCATCGGCAACTACTCTTATGCCGAGAACGCGCTGGTCTTCCTCGGCCATGGCCATGTCTCGGGCGTCATCGTCCTGCGCCTCGCATTGCTGGCCATGGTGGTATGGGGATCGCTGCAGAGCGTCGCCACCGTGTTCAATGCGGCGGACGCCTCCATGGGGCTGATGGCCTCCATCAACCTCATCGCCATCGTCCTGCTCTCGGGCACCGTGACGCGGCTGACGAAGGATTACCTGACGCAGCGGAAGGCGGGGCGGGAGCCGGTGTTCGTCGCCGACGAAATGGCCGACCTGCCGCCCGGAGTCGACCGGCAGATCTGGAGCCGGAAATGAGAAAAGGGGCGGAATCGGACCCGGCATCTGCCGAACGTCACCGATTCCGCCCCCGAACCCCACCCGAAAAGGTGGTGTGACCCCGCCCGGTCAGGCCGCCGTCAGCGCGTCCTTGACCCAGCCGGACGCCTTGCCGAAATCCAGCGCGCCGGCATGGCGCTCCTTCAGCACGGCCATGGTGCGGCCCATGTCCTTGATGCCCTTGGCGCCGATCTCGGCAATCACCGCGGCAATGGCGGCGCGGGTATCGGCCTCGGAAAGCTGTTTGGGCAGAAAGGCCTGGATGTAGGTAATTTCCTCGCGCTCCTGCGCGGCAAGCTCCGGGCGGCCGCCCTCGTCATAGATCTTGGCGCTCTCCTCCCGCTGCTTCACCATCTTGGCGAGCAGGGCGCGCAGTTCGTCGTCATTGAGCGGGTCCTTGCCATGTCCCCGCTGCTCGATATCCCGGTCCTTGAGCGCCGCATTGATGAGGCGGAGTGTCCCGGTTCTCTTTTTATCCTGGGCCTTTAGCGCCTCTTTCAGAGCCGCGTTGATGTCGTCGCGAAGCACGATCGTCCGTCCTGTGTTGAAGCGCGCCATAAAGGGTGGCGGGGCCCGGCGGCCCTCCGGCCGGCCTGGGCCGGGGCGCACAAATTCCTGCGAGAGGCGCTGGAAACGCGGCGCGCGAGCCTCTATCTAGGCGATCCATGACCAGCGAACAAGACCACGCCCCCAACGCCCCCGAGGGCTGGGCCGAGCCCCGGCCCACCGCCCTGCTCGTGCTCGCCGACGGAACGGTGCTCGAAGGCTTCGGCATCGGCGCCACCGGCCATCTCGCCGGCGAGGTGTGCTTCAACACCGCCATCACCGGCTATGAGGAAATCCTCACCGATCCCTCCTACGCCGGGCAGATCATCACCTTCACCTTCCCGCACATCGGCAATGTCGGCACCAACGAGGAAGACATCGAGACGGTGTCCATGGCCTCGGCCTCTGGTGTGCGCGGGGTGGTGCTGCGCACCGCCGTGACGGATCCGTCCAACTACCGCGCGACCCGCCATTTCGACGACTGGCTGAAGGCCCGCGGCATTCCCGGCATCACCGGCATCGATACCCGCGCCCTCACCGCCCTCATCCGCGAAGCCGGCATGCCCAATGCCGTCATCGCCCATGCCCCGGACGGCGTGTTCGACATCGAGGCGCTGAAGGCGGAAGCCCGGGCCTGGCCCGGCCTCGTGGGCATGGACCTCGTTCCCGGCGTCACCTCCATCCAGCGCTTCGACTGGGACGAGACCACCTGGGACCCCGAGACCGGCTACGGCCGGCAGGCCGCGCCGCAGCATCATGTGGTGGCCGTCGACTACGGCGTGAAGCGCAATATCCTGCGCTTGCTCGCCCGCGCCGGCTGCAAGGTCACCGTGGTGCCCGCGACCACCTCGGCGGAGGACATCCTCGCGCTCCAGCCGGATGGCGTGTTTCTCTCCAACGGCCCCGGCGATCCGGCGGCGACGGGGGAATATGCCGTGCCGGTCATCCAGAAGGTGATCGAGAAGGGGGTGCCCACCTTCGGCATCTGCCTCGGCCACCAGATGATCGGTCTCGCCGTCGGCGGTCGCACGGTGAAGATGCACCAGGGCCACCATGGCGCGAACCACCCGGTGAAGGACCTCACGACCGGCAAGGTGGAGATCACGTCCATGAACCACGGCTTTGCCGTGGATCGGGACAGCCTGCCCAAGAATGCGGTGGAGACCCACGTCTCCCTGTTCGATGGCTCCAACGCCGGCATCGCGCTGGCGGACAAGCCGGTCTTCTCGGTGCAGTACCACCCCGAGGCGAGCCCCGGCCCGCAGGACAGCCACTACCTCTTCGACCGGTTCGTCGAGATGATAGGCAAGCACAAGTCGGCGTGAGCTGCCTTGGCATGAAACGAAAAAGGGCCGGCGCACAGGTGTCGGCCCTTTTTGTTTGTCGGCGGCGGGCCTGCCGCGACCAGGTCAGTTCAGGAACTCGCCATGCTCGGCCACATGCTTGGCAAGGCCCAGCGTGTGCTCGCGCACGAGGCGCTCGGCGAGGTCGGGATCGCGCTTCTCGATGGCTTCCACGATGTGGGTGTGATCCACGATGGAGCGCTGGGCGCGGTGCGACTGCCCGATCGTCACCTTGCGGACACCGCGCATGTGGGGGAACAGGTTCTCCGTCGTCTCCGCGATCAGGGCGCAGCCGGACATGCGGATGATGAGCTTGTGGAAGGCGAGGTTGGCCTCCGAATATTCGGAAACGAACTCCTCCGGGTTCCGGTTGGCGAAGGCGCGGACGTTCTCGCGCAACTGGCGGATTTCCGTTTCGCTGGCCCGCTCGCAGGCGAGACGCGCCGCCATGCTCTCCAGTGCCGCCCAGACCGTGATCATCTCGATCACTTCCTGCTTGGTCTTGCGGACCACGAAGATGCCCCGGCGGGGCACGGAGCGCACGAAGCCTTCCTGCTCAAGCAGCGTCATCGCCTCGCGGATGGGCGTGCGTGACACCCCGAGCTTCTCGGAAAGCTGGCGCTCTTCCAGGCGGATTTCCTCGGGATGGCTGTAGATGTCCATCTCCATGATGGCCGCCTTCAGCGCCTTATAGGCCTTCATCCGGAAGCTCGATTCCGTTTCGATCGGCTTCACGTTGATATCCTGGTACGTCATCGCACCCCTTCGCCTTAGGCTCGCGGCATTCAGTCGGGTCTAAAGTGATTCCCGTGTTGCGCACCAAATACATCATATCACATGCGAGAAAGAGCGCGCTTGCAAGCAATGCCGCAGGCATCGACTAGTCTTGCGGCGATGCAGCATGCTCTGTGCAGATGCGGGCCGCGTCTTGCGTTGACAGAATGTATTTTGAATACCACGATGCTTGAAGGGGAGACGGGCGACAACAAGGCCCCACCCTGTCCGGCGGACCTTGGCCGGGCAATTGGCGAACATTCGCCAGGGGAGGACACGCCAATGATGACCGTGGACGACATCCTGCGGGAAAAACGTGACACCCGCATCATTACCCTGCGCATGCACGAGACGGTGGCTGATGCCGTGCTCGTTATGAAGCGGGAGAACATCTCTTCCGTCATTATCAAGGACGTCTGCCGCACCGAGGGCAACACGGTGGTGGGCGTCTTTTCCGAGCGCGACGTGACGCGCGCGGTGCTGGAGCATGGCGCCAACACGCCGAAGGTGGTTCTAGCCTCCCTGCTCAAGCGCGAGGTCATATCCTGCGCGCTGAACGACACCATCGAGACCGTGCTACGCCTGATGGTGGAACATCAGGTCCGCCATCTGCCGGTGATGGAAAGCTACGCGCTGGTGGGTGTCATCAGCGCCACCGACCTCATGCGCCATTTCCTGAAGGAATCGGAGGCCCATCCCGGGCCTGAGGCTCTGTCCGGCGGCATTGAAGCCGGCCTCGCCGCCCTGCGCTGAGGCGCGGAACCATTCGGAGCCGCCCGTACCCCGTTGCGGCTCCGAAGCTTTTTAAACTTTCGTCTAAGAATGGTTCAAATCCCGTTTGCGGACGGACGAGGGCAGTGTTACAGTTCTGTATCTGGCATACGTAATTCAAAACTTGAAATGCCAGGGACGTTCCTCCCGATTGTATCTCTGGGGGCACGTCCAAGCCGGCGCAGACCGGCATGAAGCAATGGGCAGGAAATTCCGGGAGTGGGTGCATGGGCAAGGCGCTTGACGGCGTGCGCGTCCTGGACATGACGCACGTTCAGTCCGGCCCCTCGGCGACGCAGCTTCTTGCGTGGCTGGGCGCGGATGTCATCAAGGTCGAGATGCCGCGGCGCGGGGACATCACCCGCTCGCAGCTCAGGGACAAGTCCAATGTGGACAGTCTCTATTTCACCATGCTCAACGCCAACAAGAAGAGCGTCACCCTCAACATCAAGACCCCCGCCGGCCAGGA
>JAEZMT010000034.1 GCA_023442085.1 Pseudomonadota bacterium
AGACGCTCGAACTGGGCGGCAAGACGCCGGTGATGGTGTTCGACGATTACGACGTGGAGCAGGCGGTGAACTATGCCGCCTTCGGCGCCTTCGTGGGCGCCGGCCAGACCTGCGTCTGCGCCGCCCGGCACATCGTGCAGAAAACCATCTATGATGAGTTCGTGGAGCGCCTTGCCGCCAAGACCAAGGCCATCCGCATCGGCGACCCCTGCGATCCCGAGACCCAGCTCGGTCCCGTGGTCTCCCAGCGCCAGCTCGACCGCGTGCTCTCCTTCGTGCAGGCGGGCCATGACGACGGCGCGCGGCTCGTCGCCGGCGGCCAGCGGCGCATCGTGCCCGGCCACGAGAATGGCTTCTTCGTGGAGCCCACCGTGTTCGCGGACGTGGCGCCCCACATGCGCATCGCTCGCGAGGAGGTGTTCGGCCCCTTCACCGTGGTGATCCCCTTCGAGACGGAGGAGGAGGCCCTCGCCATCGCCAACGACAGCCCCTTCGGCCTCGCCGCCGCCATCCGCACCCGCGATGTCCACCGCGCCCATCGCGTGGCGGCGAAGGTGAAGGCCGGCATCGTCTGGATCAACGACCACCACCGCCTCGATCCGGCCTCGCCGTGGGGCGGCGTGGACGACAGCGGCATCGGCCGGGAGTTCGGCATCGAGAGCTTCAACGACCATTTCGACGTGAAGTCGGTGATGCTCTCCACCGAGGGCAAGGCCTTCGACTGGTACAAGGGCACGTCGCAGCAGCCGCGCCTGAATTGAGGCGGGTCCTTCCGGGGCGTTCGGCGGCCGGGTCGCATTCCGCGATCCGGCCGTCGCCGTTTCAGCGCTGCGGCGCCACCGTGGGGCAGGGCTCCGCCTGCATGCGCGCGAGCAGGCGCTCCACAGGGGCGGGGGACACCTTGATCGGGCCGGTGAAGGGCTGGCCCATTTCCATGACCAGGAAGATGGCGGCGGAAATGCCCACCATGCCCAGCGCATGGCCCGTGAGCACCAGCGCGTTCCGTGGCGCGAACACGCCGGAATACAGGAAGATCAGCGCGAACCAGCAGATGACCACGAAGATGAAGGTGACGGGCGTGGCCGTGCGGGCGACGCCCGTGACCTTCCAGCGATACTCCACCAATTGTCGCGACAGGCCGAGCAGGGTTCCCCTCACGTCCTGCTGGTCGGCGGTCTCGCTCTTCAGGCTTCGGACCCCGGCATCGAAGCGGAGGAGGGCGGCCAGCGCCGTCACCTGCGCGGCGCCGGAGGCGTCATCCTCCCCGGTGGTCCACGTCTCCGCCACCAGCTGGCGGGCATAGGCCTGGAGGTCGCCGCGCAGCGGGCAGGCGGGGGCGCCGAAGCTGAGCAGGTTGAGATCGGTGATCTGCAGAACAGCGGCGTATTTCTGGACGTCGGAATAGGCATCGCTGAAATTGTAGCGCGCGGAATTCACCATGAGGCCAAGCAACAGCGAAGACATGGTCGCGATGATGGCGACGCTTGTGCGCAAATTCTTGACCGACCCGTCCTCATAGCGGGAGTCGGACAGCCGGCTGCCGATGGCCATGCCCACCGCCATCGCGACGGCCATGGTGACGAATGCAACCCCCGCTGCAACCCATGCGTTCATCTGATCGACTCGTTCCGCGTGTCCGGCGGAATCCGCGCGGTCCGACCTGAACCGCGCGCTGACTCCGCCTCGAATGCCACCCGAACGATACCGATTCCCCCACTGAATCGCACCCGAACCAGGGCGTTCGGCGGCGTGTCGATATGGCTCAGAAGGCCACGGTCGTCCGCAGGCCGACCACCCAGGCATTCTCGTTGAGGGGCGAAGAATAGCCGCCGGGGTCGATGACGTATTGCAGCGAGGCCTTCAAATTGAGCCAGCCCGTGGCCTGAAGCCCGTAATAGGCTTCCATCACATACTCATTATGCTGCACATATCCCGGCCCTAGACCCAGCCAGTTGGCCTGGGCCTGGGCGTCCGCAAGGCGCGGATTGATGCCGGTGGTGCCGATGGCGAAGCCGATCTCGTCGTCCGGCCGTCCCGCGAATGTTCCATGCTGCTGAAGGCCCCACGACACCTGATAGAGGGTGGTGGAGGTGCGCGGGTCGGAGTAGGTGACGTTCAGGAAGCTCCACAGCCCCTGCTTGGGGCTCGGGCCGCTGGCATTGCCGGTAAGCTGTTGAACGAAGGAAATATAGAAGCCATACCGCGCATAATCCTGCGCATAGGGCAGCCCCGAGATGAGCGCGGGCAGCCCGTTGATGCTCGTGACGGCGTTATCGGCGGTCGCGGTATCGAACCAGCCGCCGATCTTGTAGGTGCCCGAGAGGTCTCCAATCGTCGGCGTCCATTTCAGCTCCATAGGCACCAGCGCCCCCTCCGACCCCGACGGCCAGGTGGGGAGCAGCGCCCATTTCGCCTGCACCGACAGATAGGTCGGGTTCTCATCGTAAACGGCGGCTGAAAATGTCAGATCATCGGCGAGATGGAGCTTTAGGACCCCGCCCCACTGGCTAACCGGCCAGTTGAAAATATAATTTCCAGCTATATTTCCGGGGACGGACCCGCAGAAGGTCAGGTTGATGAAATCGCAGCGGTCGAATCCGAAGTCGGCACCGACGGCGAGGCGTCCGACCTTGACATCCACTGCACCGTCCCACAGGGACTGATTGTAGTGGAAGTCCACGAGGCGGACGATATTGCCGCGGCCGTAGACTTCGTTGAGCAGCATCAGCGCGGGGATGTCCGCCACTTCGGCCAGGTTGTCGCCCCAGCGGCCGACGAGCGTGATGCCGAACGTGCCGCCGGTGATGTGGGCAAGCTTCTCCATGTCGAAGATGCCTTGGACGAAGGCCTGACCGGCGTTCGCCCCCGCCTGATGGGTGCCGCCCGTGAGGTTTCCGACCGTTTCGTTGACCAGTCCGCCGGAAATGTCGATGCCCTGGTCCTTCAGACGGGCTCGGCCGAGATCCCCGAACAGATAAGGGCGGGTCCAGAAATCATCCTGTGTGCTGGCGGGCTGGGCTGGCGCGCCACTGCTTGCGAGATCCGACGCGCCAACGGGGGCCATGGAGGCGACCAGGATCGCCGCGATGAGATCGAGCCGCGCATTGACCCGCCGGCCGCCGTCTCGGCGCCGATCTTCTGATCGCCTGGGCAGCCTCATGTGCCTGTTTCCACCCCAAAAGCCCATTGAGCGAAATTTGGAAGGCCATGCCCGATCACGCGAGCGCTGCCTCTCGCGTGATCTCGTGACCGAGAATCGCGCTCTTAGAATGCACGTTTTTGAGGCGGATAAGATCTGTCAACGCAAAGAATATTTGAATACCAATCCAGTCGTCGTCCCGTTACCTCTGTCGCGGTCTGGCGGTGGCCGGTGGGGGATCCTTGTCCGGCAATAACGGCTGCTTGGCGCGATCAGGCACTCAGAAAGCGCATCCGGACATCTTCGTCGGCCATCAACGCCTGCGAGCTACCGCTCCAGACGATTCGCCCCTTCTCCAGAATGTGGTGCCGGTCGGCGAAGCGGCACAGCATGTCGATGTTCTTGTCGATCACCAGCACCGACTGGCCGCGTTCGCGAATGCGCACCAGCGCATCCCAGATCTCGCGGCGGATGCGGGGCGCAAGACCCTCCGTCGCCTCGTCGAGGATCAGGAGGCGGGGATTGGTCATCAGCGCGCGGCCGATGGAGAGCATCTGCTGTTCGCCGCCGGAAAGGAGACCGGCGCTGCGGCGGGCGAGGGGAGCGAGGGCCGGGAACAGGCCATAGACGGCGCTCAGAGTCCAAGGCGTCGCCGCGTCGCCGCGGTTGGCCGCCGTGGCGACGAGGTTTTCCTCCACGGTCAGGTTGGGAAACACCTGCCGCCCTTCGGGCACCAGCGCGAGACCGTTGCGGGCCACCTTGTAGGCCGGCAGCCCGGAAATGCGTGTGCCACGGAAGCTGATATCGCCTTGGCTGAGGGCAACCAGTCCCATGATGGCGTTCACCGTGGTGGTCTTGCCCATGCCGTTGCGGCCCAGCAGCGTCACCACCTCGCCTTCCGCAATGGCAAGGTCCACGCCGAACAGGACACGGCTCGAGCCATAGGCCGCGCTCACCTGCCGCAGCTCCAGCATCACAGGTCCTCCCCTTCGCCGCCGAGATAGGCCAGCTGCACGCGTGGATCGGCGCGCACCACCTCCGGCGGCCCGTCCGCCACCCGCGCGCCCGAGGCGAGGACGAAGACGCGATCGGCGAGGCTGAAGACCGCTTCCATGTCGTGCTCCACCAGCAGGA
>JAEZMT010000046.1 GCA_023442085.1 Pseudomonadota bacterium
GAACCACGCCTTTGGCATGTCGGTAGGCAGGCCCACGGGGATGCCGCCGATCTTGGGCGTCTCGATGAAGGCGTGGCCCGGCTCCTCGAACTCGGGCGCGGTGCAGTTGATGCAGGCATGGCCGCCACGGGTGCAGGAGCCCTCGCCGTTCCACAGGCGGGTGTTGCAGTCCGCATGGGCCTGGGTGCCGAGGCAGCCGAGATGCTCCATCATGCAGCCGAGGTCGCTCATCTTCTCGGCGCTGGCCTTGTACTCGTAATATTCGTTGCGCGGGCAGCCGTGGTGGACGAGGTGGTCGGCATAGAAGCGCGGGCGGCCGTAGCTGTCGAGGTCGCCGCCGTGCATGAGTCCGACGGCGAGCAGCATCAGCGTTTCCGTCACCCAGTTGGGATGGGTGGGGCAGCCGGCCACATTGATGACCGGCAGGCCGGCGCGGGCCCGAAAATCGGCGCCGAGCGCGCCGCCGGGGCGACGCCCGTCATATTGCAGGCCGCAGGCATCGGCGGGATTGACTCCGGCTGCCGTCACCCCGCCATAGGCCGCGCAGGTGCCCACCGCCACCACATGTTCCGCTACGGCGGCGAGCCGGCGCACCCAGTCGATGGTCGGCGTGTCGGTGCCCGCGAGCGTATGGAAGCGCCCGGTGCCGTTCGGCCCGCGCAGAAGTGCGCCTTCGATGCACAGGGCATCGAGGCGGATGGCGCCGGACAGCACCGCCTCGAAGATGGCGATGGCTTCGTCCCCGGTTTCCTCGGAGAGGGTGGGGTGCCACAGGAAGCGGATGTTGGCGGAGGCGAGCGTCGCGGCAAGGTCCGGGGCCTCGGCGCAGAGCAGCGACATGGTGCAGCCGCCGCAGCCGCCGGACTGGAGCCAGAGCACGGTGAAGGGGGCGTCCCGCATCACGGCGCCGCCGGCAGGACGAGGGAGAGGACCGCGCCGCCCTCGGGATGGTTCGCCGCCTCAAGCCGCCCTTCGTGCTCCTCGGCGATGCGGTAGCAGATGGAGAGGCCGAGGCCGGTACCCTTGCCCACCGGCTTGGTGGTGAAGAAGGGATCGAAGATGCGATCCATGAGCGCGTCCGGAATGCCCGGCCCGGTGTCGCGCACCCGCACCGCCACCTGCCGCCCGTCGGCCGTGTCGATCCGTTCTCCGGTGATCTCCAGCCGGCGGTCGGCCCGCCCTTCCATGGCGTCCACCGCATTCTGCACGAGGTTCATCATCACCTGATGGATATGGCCCGGATGGCCCACCGCCTCCAGCCCCTCGGGCACCGCGACGGTGATGGGCAGGTCCGGCATCTGAGATTTCGCGACCCAGTCCACCGCCGAGCGCACGACGCCTGCGAGGTCGAACACCTCCTGCGCCTCGCGTCGGTCGGAGGAGAAGCGGCGCAGGTCCGCCACGATGTCGCGCACCCGCTCGGCGCCCTCCAGCATGCCGGAGAGGGTGGCGGGGATGTCGGACAGGGCCCGGTCGATGCGCAATTCGCCCCGCGCCTTCGCCAGCGCCGCGCCGTCCGCGCCCGCATGGACCTGATCGAGGTAGGCGATCAGCCGCTCCGCATAGCGCTTCATCGCATGGGCGTTGCCGTAAACGAAGGAAATGGGATTATTCAGCTCATGGGCGACGCCGGCCACGAGGCGGCCGAGGGAGGCCATCTTTTCCGCATGGACCAGCTGCTGCTGGGTGCGCTTGAGGTGCTCATGCGCCTTGGCGAGAGCACCGTAGGCGGCGCGCAATTCGCCGATGGGCCGCCCCACCAGCACGATGCCCACCGCGCGCCCGCGCGGATCGAACCTCAGCGCACCATTGACCGCGATGGCGAGCGGACCGTCCGGCGTCGCGAGGGTGAATTCCCGGTCGGCGATGCGCTGGCGCCGGGCGACCGTGGCGAGCACGTCCGCCGCCGTGGTCTCGGACGAGGCGTCGAGCAGGTCGGCGAGCGGCCGGCCGAGGAGCGCGTCGGCCCTCTGGCCGAAGGCGCGCTCGGCGGCGAGGTTCACCTGCTCCACCCGGCCGGAGAGGTCACACGCCACCAGCACGTCGGTCATGGAGCCGAGGAGGCCGGCGATGAAGCCCTGGGCCTCCTCCAGCGCGGTGTTCTTGGCCTCCAGCTCCACCTGCTGGCGGACCAGCTCCGCATAGGTCTCGTCCATCTTGCGGATGACGGCGATCCACGCCTCGTCCGCGTCGATGGCGCCGAAGTCCGTGCCCGCGCGGGGCAGGGAAAGCGGGCTGTCGGGCAGCAGGTCGCTCGGCGTATCCCTCGGCATATCCCTTGGCGTATCCCTCGGCATATCCTGGCGCCCGGACGTGGGCATGGGCGGTTCCCGGCGGAGAAAGGGACGACAAGGGTAATCCCGCGGGCCGTCCCGGCGCAATGCAGGGGTCAGCGCGCCTCAACGCCGTCGCGCAGCGCGCGCAGGCGGTCGTAAACATCCGGGAAGGCGTCGAGCTTGGTCACGCCGACCATGCGGATGTATGCGGTGGGTCCGAAGCGGATCCACTGCACCACCTTGATGGGCGCGCCGGTGCGCACGTCGGCGCCGGTAGCCATCACCTCGAAGCCGGCCTGCCCGTTGATGCGCTGAGGCTCGGCCCGGTCGAGCTTGAGGTCCTTCACGCCGGGAATGGTGGAGAGCGCGCGCAGGGCGAACTGGCGCCGTTCGTCGTCGCGCGGTGCGCCGCCGGCGATGGAGACGACGAACACCGGCTGGTCCGGGCCGTCCAGCGTATCCTTCGGCCCGTCGGTGAGCAGCAGCGTCGTGCCGCCCAGCGCCCGCACCGGCCGGAAACCGGCGAGGTTGGTGACGGCGAAGGGCAGCGAGCCCGCCTGATCGGCCACGTTGCGGAACGTGATGCTGGAGAGCGCCTCCCGCACCACCTTGTCGGGATAGGCGGCAGCGCCCGCCTCCGGCACCTGAACGGTGACGATGCCGGTGCCCCTCTCGCTGCCCACCAGCAGCACCCATTTGCGCACGCTCACTGGACCGGCGGTCTGCCGCCCGATCAGGAGGATCGCCTTGGCGCCCTTGAGGGGAAAGTCCTCCCGGTCTTCCAGCGTGACCCCGCGCGTGGTCAGGGCCTGCTCGCTGAAGCCGGTGACGAGCTGGTCATAGGCTTCGGCCGGCATGTCCACCACCAGGATCGAGGATTTCGTTGCATCGTCCTCGAACCCGGCGAACTGCTCGCTCTCCACCATGCCCGGCGGCGGCACCAACCCGATGGCAGAGCCGCGCGGATACATCAATTCGACCGCGCCGGCCGGCAGGGCGGGCGCTGCGGCGAGGAGAAGAGCGAAAGCTGCGGAGAGAAAGGCAGACGTGAAGGCGAGGCGCATCGAGGGCTCCGGCGGGAGGCGGCCAAGCGGGCCTTCGCCTGCGGGCCGGTCTGTCTGTGTCCGGCGTCAATCCGGCTTTTCTGTGAATAGCGTGGCGGAAAGGTGGCGGATCACGCGGCGGTGACACGCCGAAGCGTGAGGTTGAAGCGCCCGCCCTCGTCCAAGAGCCGGGACGTTCCGGGCAGCAGGCGGTCGATGCCGTGGAAGGCGAGGCGGCTCGGCCCCGACAGCAGGAAGACATCGCCCGCCGCCAGATGGATGGAGCGCGTCGACCCGCGCCGCGTCTCGCCACCCACCCGGAACACCGCCGTGTCGCCCAGCGAAACGGACAGCACCGGCGCGGTGAAGTCCGCCTCGTCACGGTCCTGATGCAGGCTCATCCGGGCGTCTGGCGCATAGTAATTGATGAGGCAGGCCTCGGGTGGCGCGGCTTCCGGCGCGAGGTGATTCCACAGGTCCATCAGGCGCGCGGGCATGGCCGGCCAGGGCCGCCGCGTCTCGGGATGAAAGCTCTGGTAGCGGTAGCCCGCCACATCGGACACCCAGCCGAGCGGCCCGCAATTGCTCATGCGCACGGAAAACGGCTGGCCGGAGCGGGGCATGGTGGGGACGAAGAGGGGGGCCTCGGCGAGCGCCGCGCGGATCTCGGCCAGCAGCGCCGCCTGCGCCTCCCGGTCGAGCGCCTCGCGGAACCACAGGGCGCCGGGCTGAAGTTCGAGCGGCGCCGGCAAGGATAGTGTCATCGGCCGGCCGCCCAGAACGTGTCGGAATGAAGAGAAAGCGGCAGCGGCATGGTGGCTTTCCTTTGTCCCGAGGCCGGTTTTAACAAGGTAGTAACGATATATTTCATCTGAAGTTTCGGCCATATGCCGACAGAATCCACGCGGACGATGCCTTCCCGGTGCTGGGGTCGGGAAGAGGAGTTGTCGTCATGCGCTATCATCTCCTGTCGATTGGTCTTGTCTCGCGCGGCGCCGTGCTGTCCGGCCTCGCCGCCGTCGCCTTCGTCCCGCTGGTCGTCGCTGGAAGCGTCGCGCCGGCCGTCGCCCAGACCACGGTGGCGGTGCCGGGCGGGTACGTCACCTTCACGCCGGTGCAGCGGCGCTACATCGAGACCTATGTGGTGCGCCACCCGGTCCCGCCGGCCTATATCCCCGGCGGGTTCGTCGCGGAGGTGGGGGCCGTGGTGCCGCCCGACGTCGACCTGCGCCGCTTCGGCCCCGCGCCGGAGCCCTACGGCCGCTATGGGCAGGCGGTGGCGCAGCCGGGCTACGGGCCGGATTACGACGACGCGGACGGCTACCAGACGCTGGACGAAGCGGGCTATGCGCTGGACCCCGGCCTCTCCCAATACCGTTACGTCACGCTCCCCGGCAACGAGGCGGCAGTGGTGGAGCCCCGCTCGCGCCGCATCATCCTGATCGTGGAGTAAACCCCGCTCCGCGTGGCGGCGGCGCCGTGCCTCGGGCATAGTGCCGCCGGCCATCCGGCCGTTCGAGGGAGGCGCCGATGGGCCCGCACGGGAAATTCTACTGGAA
>JAEZMT010000107.1 GCA_023442085.1 Pseudomonadota bacterium
TAGGATTGCGCGCCCTTGAAGCCGCGGAAATTCTCCAGCCGCGCGCGGTCCTGCCGGCCGAGCAGATACTGGATGGCGTGGAAGATGGGGCTCGCGTGCGGCTTCACCGCCACCCGGTCCTGCGGGCGCAGCACGTGGAAATAGAGCGCGCACATGATGGCGGCGAGGGAGGCCGAGGAAGCCTGATGGCCACCGACCTTCAGGCCGTCCGTGCCGGGCCGCAGATGGTTGGCGTTGTGGATCATCCAGCTCGCCAGCCACAGCACCTTCTTCTCCAGCTCGCCGAGGATCGCGAGATCGGCGGCCGAGGGCGGGGCGGCTTGGGTGCGCGGGGCGGGAGCGATCGAACGGGGGGAGGCCATGGCGTTTCCTCGGGCGGAATTCTTCCGGGGCCGCAGCATCGGCCCGGCCACGAGTTTAGCGCGGGCCAAGCAGCGTTTCCGGTCAAATCGCCCTTACGTGACCGCGGCTCGCGCCATAAAATGCCGCTGTACGCACCCGATGGAGCGGATTCATGCGCCTTGATGCCATCGACCGGAAAATCCTCGCCGCCCTGCAGGCGGACGGCCGCAAGAGCATCGCGGAGCTGTCCGGCGAGGTCGGCCTCTCCCCCTCGCCCTGCCTGAGGCGGGTGAAGACGCTGGAGGAGGAAGGGCTCATCGCCCGCTATGCGGCGGTGCTGGACCAGCGCAAGGCGGGGCTGCCGGTGAGCGTGTTCGTCTCCATCAAGCTGGAGCGGCAGCAGGAGGAGGCGCTGGATAGCTTCTCCGCTGCCATCCGGGGCTGGCCGGAGGTGCTGGAATGCTATCTGATGACCGGCCCGCGCGATTACCTTTTACGGGTGGTGGCCGCCGATCTCGACGCCTATGAGCGCTTCCTGAAGGAGAAGCTCACGCGGCTCGACGGCATCGCCTCCATCGAAAGCTCCTTCGCGCTGGAACAGGTGAAATATTCCAACATCCTGCCGCTGCCGTGACGGCCGGATGCGAGAGGAGCATGAGATGGCCATACGCGTCGGCATCGGCGGCTGGACGTTCGAGCCGTGGCGCGGCGTCTTCTATCCGGAAGGCCTGCCCCATGCGAAGGAGCTGCGGCACGCGGCCTCCGTGCTGAAGACCATCGAGATCAACGGCACCTTTTACCGCACGCCCTCCGCCAAATCCTGCGCCGACTGGGCCGGACAGGTGCCGGACGGCTTCGTCTTCGCGCTCAAGGCGACGCGTTACGTCACCCAGCGCCGCGTGCTGGCGGAGGCAGAGGAAAGCGTCGGCAAGTTCATTTCGAGCGGCATCGTCGAGATGGGCGACCGGCTCGGCCCCATCAACTGGCAGTTCGCGGCGACGAAAGCCTTCGATCCGGACGACATGGCCGCCTTCATGGCGCTGCTGCCGCAAGCGCATGAAGGCGTCGCGCTGCGCCACGCGCTGGAGGTGCGACACCCCTCCTTCGCCGTGCCCGAATTCGTGGCGCTGGCCCGCAAGCATGGCGTCGCCATCGTCTTCGCGGACCATGAGACCTATCCCGCCATCGCCGACCTGACGGCGGACTTCACCTACGCCCGCCTCCAGCAGACCCAGGAGGAGATCGAGACCGGCTATAAGGCCGCCGACCTCGCGCGCTGGGCCAAGGCGGCGAAGGCGTGGGAGGCCGGTACCGTGCCCGAGGCCCTGCCCGAGGTGGGAACGCCCGCCAAGGCGAAGGGAAAGAAGGCGGCCAAGCGCGATGTCTTTCTCTATCTCATCGCCGGTGCGAAAGTGCGCAACCCGGCCGGCGCCGTGGCCCTGCAGGAGCAGGTGGACGGCGGCTGAGGGCCGGTTGACCTTGATCAACGCCGGGCGCGTGCGTTGCGGTAGTGTGATGACACGGAGACGGTCCCCGATGCCCTGCGGGCGTGCCACTCTCGTGCGGCATCGCGGGGGCGTGCCCAGCCCCTGAAGGTGTCCCCATGAAGCGCTCCCTCGCCATCCTTGCCGTCATCGTCGCCCTCGCGGCCGCAGGCGGCGCCGGGGCGTGGTATCTCGCGCATCGCAGCCGCGCCCTGCCGCCCGGCTTCGCCGAGGGCAACGGGCGCATCGAGGCCACGGAGGTGGACGTGGCCACCAAGGCCGCCGGCCGGGTGCTGGATGTGCTCGCCGAGGAAGGCGACTTCATCAGGCAGGGTCAGGTGGTGGCGCACATGGACGTCTCGGACCTCGAGGCGGCCCTGCGCACGGCGGACGCACAGGCGGCGCAGACCCGCCAGTCCCGCGATACCGCCTTCCATGTGGTGGAGCAGCGCAAGGGCGAGCTGGACCTCGCCACCAAGGAGTTGGAGCGGCAGGAGACGCTGGTTTCCAAGGGCTTCGCCACCGAGCAGAAGGTGGACCAGTATCGCACCACCAAGCTCACCGCCGCCGCCGCGCTCGCCGCCGCTCAGTCCAGCCTCGCGGCGAGCGAGAGCGCCATCCGCGCGGCGGAGGCTGAGGTGGACCGCCTGAAGCGCCTCGTCGCCGACGGCACCCTCATCGCCCCCAAGTCGGGCCGCGTCATCTACCGCCTCGCCGAGCCGGGCGAGGTGCTGGGCGCGGGCGGCAAGGTGCTGACCTTCATCGACCTTTCCGACGTCTACATGACCATCTTCCTGCCCGCCGCCGACGCCGGCCGCATCGGCCTCGGCACGCCGGCGCGGCTGCTGCTGGAGCCCCTGCCCGACCGGGCGGTGCCGGCCGCCGTCTCCTTCGTCTCGGCCCGCGCCCAGTTCACCCCCAAGCAGGTGGAAACCCAGCGCGAGCGCGACCGCATGATGTTCCGCGTGAAGCTCCGCGTCGCCCGGCCGCTGGTGGAGAAGTATCTGGAGCACGTGAAGACCGGCGTCACCGGCGTCGGCTACGTGCGGCTCGATCCCGCCGCCCAATGGCCCGCCTGGCTCGAGTCCGACCTCGTGCAGGAATTCGGCGAGGCCGGGAAGAACATGCCAGCCAAGGATACGGGAGCCAGGGATACGGGAGCACCCAAGTGAGCGAGGCCGCTGAGGCGGCGCGCGCCAGCGCCGTCCGGCTCGCGGGCATCCGCCACGCCTATGGGAAGACGCAGGCGGTGGACGGGGTGGACCTCGCCATCGAAGAGGGCTCCGCCGTCGCCCTGGTGGGTCCCGACGGGGTGGGCAAATCCACCCTCCTCGGCCTGATTGCCGGGGCGAAGCGCATCCAGACCGGCAAGGTCGAGGTGCTGGGGGCGGACTTCGCGTCGCGCCGCGCGCGGGAGGAAGCCCAGCCGCGCATCGCCTTCATGCCGCAGGGGCTCGGACGCAACCTCTATCCCAACCTCTCGGTGGCCGAGAACATCGCCTTCTTCGCCCGCCTGTTCGGCGAGGACGCGGCGGCCAAGGGCGCCCGCGTGGCCCCGCTGCTCGCCGCCACCGGGCTCGACCCCTTCGCCGACCGGCTCATGCGCAAGCTCTCCGGCGGCATGAAGCAGAAGCTCGGCCTGTGCTGCGCGCTGGTCCACGACCCCGACCTCCTGCTGCTGGACGAGCCGACCACCGGCGTCGATCCCCTTTCCCGCCGCCAGTTCTGGGACTTCGTGGACACCATCCGCGCCGACCGGCCGCACCTGACCCTCCTCGTCGCCACCGCCGACATGGAGGAGGCCGCCCGCTTCGGCCGCGTGGTTCTGATGGACCATGGCCGCATCCTTGCCGATGCCAGCCCCGCCGAACACCTCGCCCGCACCGGCCAGCCGACGCTGGAGCGCGCCTTCATCGCTCTGCTCCCGGAGGGCCAGCGCGGCGACGGCGAAGCAGCCCTCCCGGTGGCGGCCATTCCGGCGGATGCGCCCATCGCCATCGAATCCCGCGGCCTCACCCGCCGCTTCGGCGACTTCGTGGCGGTGGACGATGTGAGCTTCACCATCCGCCGCGGCGAGATCTTCGGCTTCCTCGGCTCCAACGGCTGCGGCAAGTCCACCACCATGAAGATGCTCACCGGCCTTCTGCCGGCAAGTTCCGGCGAGGCGCTCCTGTTCGGCGTGCCGGTGGACCCGAAGGACATCGAGACCCGCCGGCGCGTCGGCTACATGTCGCAGGCCTTCTCCCTCTATGGCGAACTCACCGTGCGGCAGAATCTGGAGCTGCACGCCCGCCTGTTCGCTTTGCCCGAGGAGGCGGCGAAAAAGCGCATCGCCGATCTCGTCGCCACCTTCGACCTCACCGACCATCTCGACGACCTCTCCGACGGACTGCCGCTGGGCGTGCGCCAGCGCCTGTCGCTGGCGGTGGCGGTGCTGCACGAGCCGGAGGTACTGATCCTCGACGAGCCCACCTCCGGCGTCGATCCGGTGGCCCGCGACGGCTTCTGGGACCATCTCCAGCGCCTCTCGCGCGACGAGGGCGTGACCATCTTCGTCTCCACCCATTTCATGGGCGAGGCGGAGCGCTGCGACCGCATCTCCTTCATGCACGCCGGCCGCGTCATCGCCACCGGCACGCCTGAGGCGCTGAAGGAGGCGCAGCACGCCGCGAGCCTCGAAGAGGCGTTCGTCGCCTATATGGAGATGGGCGGCCGCGCCGCGGGGACGCAAGCCCG